>NZ_QTXQ01000003.1:0-371211 GCF_003461725.1 Anaerostipes sp. AF04-45 | reverse complement strand
TTTCAAGGTTGTCTTATTGTTCAATTATCAAGGTTCTGCTGTCGTTTTTTGTCGTTTCTCTTGCGACAGCTATATTAGAATATCATATTTATTTTTCTGTGTCAACAACTTTTTTCATTTTTTACAAATTCTTTTTTGAATTTATAAAAACGGAGAAGGAGGGATTTGAACCCTCGCACCGCGCAAACGGTCTACACCCTTAGCAGGGGCGCCTCTTCAGCCACTTGAGTACTTCTCCAAAAGCGCCTAAACAATTATGTTATGATACTGCGTCTTCATGTGACGCTTGAATATATTATCAAACTCCCAACTCTTTGTCAATAGATTTTATGAAATAATTTATTAAAAATTGGAATATAATTCTTTACTACTATATATAGTAGTATTAGCATGTATTTCTCACAACTTCCAGATTTCCTGAATATGAGTTTTGATATATCTGACTTCCCGTAAACTGCTTTTCCCCGCTGCTGTAAAGAACAAACAGCGGAGAAAAGGTGTATTTGCTATATTACTTTAAATAATTCAGAGCATTGGATAAAGGAATTTCAGATTCGGATAAATCTGTCTGAAAATCTTATATCGTTTTTCGTACTTTTTGACCAGTTCTGAATCGGGCTTTACTGTATCCACGACTTTCACCAATTTCTTTGCTGCCTCTTCCACAGAATCGTACTCGCCGCATCCGACTGCCGCAAGAATCGCGCCGCCATATCCCGGACCTTCTTCGCTTTCTATAATATCAACTTCAAGATTCAGGACATTAGCCATGATTTTTCTCCAGAGCAGACTCTTTGCTCCTCCTCCGCAAATCGTTGTTCTCTTGATATCAATTCCCAGGGATTTTGCCACTTCCAGTGAGTCTCTCATTGCAAAAGCAACACCTTCCAACACTGCCAGTGTCATATCTGATCTCTTTGTGTCCATAGACATACCGATGAATGCCCCTCTGGCATCCGGATCATTATGCGGAGAGCGTTCTCCCATCAAATATGGAAGGAAAAACACATGGTTTTCTCCAAGATTCTGAACAGATTCCTGCTCTTTTCCATACTCTTTTGTTCCAATAATATCTTCCATCCACCATTTATTACAGGATGCGGCACTCAGCATACAGCCCATCAAATGAAAATGTCCGTCCGCATGTGCAAAAGAATGAAGAGCATTATTTTCATCCACTCCGAAGTTTTTGCTTGAAATAAAAATAGTCCCCGATGTTCCCAGGGAAACATTACATCTGCCGTCCCCCACGGTTCCTGTTCCGATGGCCGCTGCCGCATTGTCCCCTGCGCCTGCTATAATTTTTACATTTTGGGGAAGTCCCAATTCTCCTGCAGCTTCAGGCGTTATTGTGCCCACTGCTTCATAACTCTCGTAAATATCCGCCACTTGTTCTCTCTTTATACCGCAGATATTCAGCATTTCTTCCGACCAGCATTTATGTTCCACATCAAACAGAAGCATTCCTGATGCATCTGAGACATCAGTACAAAACACACCGGAAAGACGATAGGCAAGATAATCTTTTGGCAGCATAATTTTATGAATTTTTCTGAAATTCTCAGGCTCGTGTTTCTGCATCCATAAGATCTTAGGCGCGGTAAAACCTGCAAAAGCAATATTGGCAGTGTACTGAGACAATTTTTCTGTGCCCACCACTTCATTTAGATACTTACATTCTTCTGCCGTCCTGCCGTCATTCCACAGAATTGCGGGACGGATGACATGATCATCTTTGTCCAAAACGACCAGGCCGTGCATCTGTCCTCCGAAGCTGATGCCCTTGATCTGATTTTTATCCACAACATCCCGGACCAATTCACGTATTCCATCCACAGCAGCATTCCACCAGTCCACAGGGTTCTGTTCTGACCACCCTGGTTTTGGAAATGAAATTGGATACTCTTTGGAAATAATCTTACAAATCTCACCCTGCCCGCTCATTAACAACAGCTTCAGTGCAGAAGTCCCCAAGTCAAGTCCTATGTAATACATCTTTCAGCTCCTTTCCACCATTATGCAAATGGATTCTCAGACGGATACAGCATTCCCTTCGGCCGGTTAAAATCGAGCTCCGTCTGCTCCACTCCCAGATACTTAAATACCTCAAACAGAAGTTTTCCAAAATGTCCGAACGCAACTGCTCCGTGATGCGGGAAGTTCTTTTCTATCAGTATATGACGGTAAAATCTTCCCATTTCCGGTATGGCAAAAACACCAATCCCTCCAAAGGATCTTGTCCTCACCGGGAGTACTTCTCCCTGCGCGATATATGCTCTTAATTTTGCATCTGATGTGCTCTGAAGCCGGTAAAATGTAATGTCTCCCGGTATGATATCACCTTCCAGTGTTCCCTGTGTAGATTCCTCGGGCAGCGTTCTCGTCATGATCAGCTGATTTTTCATTTCGCAAAAAGAAAGCTTTTCTGAAGCCGTATTTCCACAGTGGAATCCCATGAACACGTCTCTGCGGCTGTATTCATAATTACCTTTGATTTCTGTCTCATACATGTCATCAGGCACTGTGTTGTTAATATCCAGAAGAGTCACAATATCCCCGCTGACTGCCGTGCCGATAAATTCGCTCAAAGCTCCATAAATATCCACCTCACAGGACACCGGAATTCCCTTTGCTGTCAGCCTGCTGTTCACATAGCACGGAACAAAGCCGAACTGAGTCTGAAAAGCAGGCCAGCACTTCCCTGCAATGGCCACATACTTCCTGGAACCTCTATGCTTATCGATCCAATCCAGGAGGGTCAGCTCATACTGTGCAAGTTTAGGCAGTATCTGAGGTTTTTTATTTCCCTCTCCCAGCTCCTTCTCCATGTCCTTTACAACATCCGGAATCCTCTCATCACCCTCATGTGCCTTAAAAGACTCAAACAAATCCAGTTCAGAATTTTCTTCAATCTCGGCTCCCAGATTATAAAGCTGCTTGATCGGTGCGTTGCAGGCTAGGAAATCCTGTGGTCTCGGACCGAAAGAAATAATCTTTAAGTTACGCACGCCGATCACTGCCCTTGCCACCGGTACAAATTCATGAATCATGTCTGCTACTTCCCCGGCAGTCCCCACCGGATATTCCGGAATATAAGCCTTTACATTTCTAAGCTTTAAATTATAGCTGGCATTGAGCATACCACAGTAAGCATCACCCCGGTCATCGGTCAGCTTATCCTGTGTCTCTTCGGCTGCCGCCGCAAACATCACCGGTCCGTCGAATTCTTTGGCCAGTAATGTCTCAGCCGTCTCAGGTCCGAAATTCCCCAGATAAACAACCAATGCGTTGCATCCTGCTTTTTTAAGCTCTTCAAGGGCTTTCTTCATGTCCAGTTCATTTTCAATACAAGTCTCACATTCAAAGATTTCCCCGTATTTCTCCCGATAGGCTTTTGCAGCAAGTTTTCTCCTGTTCTCGGACAGTGACATAGGGAAACAATCCCTGCTGACCGCTGCAATTCCTAAAACTACTTCTGGTATATTTTCCATAAACGTCCCTCCTGGTCAATGGATTTAAGTAATTATGATATCTCTTTTATTTTACCACTGTCATACCAAAAGAGCCACAAAAACAAGACTATCATCACGCTTATGGTACACTGTTTCGTTCTGCTGCGCCAAATGACTGTATTCCTATTTTGTTCATAATATTTTCCCTTTCTGCAAAAACAGCATATGACCGCTAAAACTATTTTTTACAGGTACTAAAATAATTGAATCAGACAAAGAATAAATAATTTTATGTTAAATATTTATATTATAATATTGTAAAATAATTGTTCTTTCATGATAAACTAAAGGAGATAAAACAAAAGATAAAGAAAAATATTTTTGTATCCTTAAAAAATGACTATGCTTTCACTCAAGTTATGAAGCAACCTAAAGTCATAAAATGCTTTTTGATCAGTATCCTTCACATTCAGCCTGAAAGGATCAGAAACATTCGTATAAAAAACCGGTATTTGCCTAAGGATCTTCCGGAAGAAAAATTGTCTATTCTGGATTTATACACAATTATTGAAGACATAGGGAAGATCAGCGATATACCCTATACAGCGACCAATGGGAAATTCATGTAATTGAATTAAAAAAACTGAGCCAATCTGCAGTAAAACATAATCATAAATCCCTATATGAGTGGGCATGCCTTATCAATGCCGACAGAGAGGAGGAACGTATGATAATTGAGAAAGATCCCTATATCGAGGAAGCCGTCAAAGAACTGGAACGCGATCCTGAACGCATGGATGAATACCTCTTCAGCCAGAAAAATCTATCCGATTACGCTACACAGATGAAATTCAGCAAAGAATTAGGAAAGGCTGAAGGTGAACATATACTTGCCTCTCTGATCCAGAAATTATTTCTGGATGGAAGAATTGAAGATGCCAGGCTTGCTGTCGATGATGAAAATATGAGAATAAAACTTTATAGGGAATATCATTTGATATAATAATTTGTATTTAATATCATCTATATAAAAATATAAAAAAAACAGCACCAAATTAAATTGGTGCCGTTACTGGTACTGACTTGTATTACACTGCTTCCGTATCACCCTTGAGACCGTAAAATGCCCCTTCAATATCGGAATCTTTATGAGCAATCAGCCACTTGTTCCTTGCAAACAAAATCTTATCCTTTTCCGTTCTTACTTTCGTACCAAATGGTTCACTTGTATGTTTTGGTGCAATACAGATAAGCTTAAACCCATATCCGTTTACGTTGCATGGAGCACAGTGAAGTACGCCGCAGTTTAACTCCACGGCTGTGCCCTTCGGGACAAAAAACGCTTCCATTCTGGATGTATGATACTCATGATTTGGTTCGATATCCTGGCTCAGACCCAGGTACATGACACAGTCTGTTGCTGCAATATGTATGACTTTCGACTTGTGATATTCTACGCCATGAATTCTGTGATTATGCCCGCTCATATATCCGATCTGCACCGGAAGTTCATGAAACAGCTGGCACTGAATTTTATGGCACACCGGCAGTTTCTCCATCTCTTCGACAGACAGCTGTTCTTCCAGATATTTTGAAGCCTTTATACGGTCCATATACTGTTTCAGCTGGCTGAAATCAAAATCTTCTATTACTCTCCCATATTTATTAAATTCGGGGTCAAAAATATACCTTAACATATTATCTGCTCCTTCTTGTTTTTCATTGCTGAGTTTATAAAGAAAATTCATCTTCAATATTCTACATAATACTACCATAAATTACATAAACATTTCTTTTCATTTTCTTTAAGTTTTTGTGAAGTACAGGTATATTGTTGACAATATTTTAAATATTATTCCAAAAAGTTTGCTTTATAATCTACTACTGCCGTCTCATACAAATTATTCCCATGGCTGTCAATCACAACGATTACCGGAAGATTCTCAACTTCAAGCTTCCGAATTGCCTCTGTTCCCAAGTCTTCATACGCAACGACCTCAGATTTTTTGATACACTTTGACAAAAGTGCTCCTGCCCCCCCTACTGCTGCAAAATAGACTGCGCCATTTTCTTTCATAGATTCGATCACGTCCTCAGACCTTTTGCCTTTTCCTATCATGCCCTTTAATCCAAGAGAAAGCATGCGCGGAGTATATTTATCCATGCGGCTGCTGGTCGTAGGTCCTGCCGAACCGATTACCTGGCCTTCCCTGGCTGGTGTGGGGCCGAGATAATAGACAATCTGATTCTTTAAGTTTACCGGCAGTTCCTTTTTTTCTTCTGCCGCTTCATACAGCCTCTTATGAGCCGCGTCTCTGGCAGTATAAATGGTTCCGGTTAAGTAAACATAATCTCCTGCCCGCAGATTTTTCAGTTCATCGGCTCCGGCGGGTACTGTTACATATTTATCCATCTCTCTAACTCCTTATAAAACCCGATGTACATGTCGGTTCACATGACAGCATATATTTACGGCAAGAGGCATTCCTGCGATATGTGTCGGATAAGTCTCAATATTTACTCCAAGGGCAGTGGTGCTGCCTCCCAGTCCCCCCGGACCAATTCCCAGCTGATTGATCTCCTGTAAGAGTTCTTCTTCCAGGATACGGATATGTTCTTTCTCAGATCTCTGATCAAGGTTTCTGGTCAGCGCTTTTTTTGCCAGAAAAGCTGCTTTTTCAAAGCTGCCCCCAAGACCCACTCCGACGACCATCGGCGGACAGGCATTCGGTCCTGCATCCTTCACGGCTTCTAAAACAGATTTCCTGACACCTTCCGCTCCGTCTGCCGGTTTCAGCATAAATACCCGGCTCATATTTTCACTTCCGAATCCCTTGGGAGCTACTAAAATTTCAAGTTTATCCCCAGAAACGATATCGATATGCACAATCGCGGGTGTATTATCTTTCGTATTTTCCCTTATCAGAGGATCTTTCACGACAGATTTCCTCAGATAACCTTCTCTATATCCCTGTCTGACCCCCTCATTGACCGCATCGTGGAGGTCCATGCCCTCAATATGCAGATCCTGGCCAATATTTAAAAATACCACAGCCATCCCCGTATCCTGACAAATCGGAATTTGTTCTTCTTGGGCAATTTTCATATTTTCATTGAGCTGGGATAAAATCTGCTTTCCAAGCGGAGTCTTTTCTGTCTCTTTTGCATTTTTCAGCCTGCATTTCATATCTTCTGATAAGGTCAGGTTGGCTTCAATACACATGTCCCTGATACTGCGGATCATCTCATCTGTATGGATCGTTCTCATATTTCCTCCAAAAAATCATTCTGTGATACGCGAAGTCAGAGCACAGACTGCTGATGCCATGCTCTGACTTTTGATCTTTATTCTGTTTCTTCTTCTGAAGTTTCGCTCTCTTGTTCCACTTCTTCATCCCGTACTTTTGCCAGGCTTGCCACAATCACATTGTCGTCTAAATTCATGAGCTTGACTCCCGATGTATTCCGTCCAAGCATAGAAATTCCATCGACTCCCATCCGAATCACAACACCTTCCGTAGTGATCATCATGACTTCATTTTCTTCATCCACAGCCTTGACTCCGACCACATCTCCTGTTTTCTCAGTGATCTTGTAGCAGCGGATACCCTTTCCGCCTCTGTGCTGAGGAGTAAATTCAGTCATGGCAGTCCGTTTTCCCATTCCATTTTCAGACACAAACAGCAATGCTTCACCCTGGGAATTCAGCTGCATGCCGATGACTTCATCGTCTCCATCTAAGTTGATTCCTCTTACACCCATGGCTGTTCGTCCTATAGATCTGACATCTGTCTCATGGAACCTGATGCACTGTCCGTTCTTTGTCACAAGAAATACATCCTGGTCATTGTCTGTAAATTTCACTTCGATCAATTCGTCATTTTCTTTCAGCGTAATCGCCAGAAGTCCTGTCTTTCTTATATTTGCATACTCCATGATCGGTGATTTTTTCACAACCCCGCTCTTGGTAGCCATAAACAGGTAATGATCCTCTTTATATTCATTGATCGGGATGACCGCCGTTATCTTTTCCTCCGGCTGCAGCTGGATCAGATTCACGATCGCCGTACCTCTGGCCGTCCGGCTGCTCTCCGGAATCTCATAGGCTTTCATCCGATACACTCTTCCCATATTTGTAAAAAACATAATATAGTGATGGGAAGTTGTCATAAACAATTCCTCAATATAATCCTCATCAATGGTCTGCATTCCTTTAATACCTTTTCCGCCTCTGTTCTGGCTTTTGAAGGTATCCACCGTCATACGCTTGATATATCCGAGTTTTGTCATAGTGATGATCGTATTTTCTCTTGGAATCAGATCTTCCATGGAAATATCGTCTACATCAAATCCGATAGAGGTCCTTCTCTCATCCCCATATTTGTCACGGATCAGAACCAGTTCATCTTTGATCACTCCCAAAAGAAGTTTTTCGTCGGCAAGAATCGCCTTTAATTCTGTGATCTTTGCCATCAGCTCATTATATTCTTTTTCAAGCTTGGCGCGCTCCAAACCGTTCAGCGCACGCAGCCTCATATCCACGATTGCCTGTGCCTGTGCATCGGTCAGGGCAAAACGCTCCATGAGCTGTGTCTTCGCCTCCGTGATATTTGCTGCTGCCCGAATGATCTTGATGACTTCATCAATATTGTCCTGGGCAATGAGCAGACCTTCTAAAATATGAGCCCGTTCTTCTGCCTTATTCAGCTCATATTTTGTCCTTCTGGTCACAACGTCCTTCTGATGTTCCAGATAATAATTGAGCATGTCAAACAGATTCAGGATCTTAGGTTCATTGTTTACCAATGAGAGCATGATAACTCCGAACGTATCCTGCATCTGGGTATGCTTAAACAGACGGTTAAGGACGACATTGGCATTGGCATCCCTACGCAGCTCAATACAGATTCTCATGCCGGTACGGTCAGATTCATCCCGTATTTCTGTAATACCGTCTACTTTTTTATCTTTTACAAGCTCTGCAATCTTCTGAATGAGTCTCGCTTTATTGACCATATAAGGAAGTTCGGTTACGACAATTCTCTGTTTTCCGTTGGCCATCGGCTCAATATCCGTGACGGCACGGACTTTAATCTTTCCGCGTCCTGTCCGGTATGCCTGACTGATGCCCGCTTTTCCTAAAATCGTCGCCCCAGTCGGAAAATCCGGTCCTTTTACGATATCTAATAACTCTTCAATATCTGTAACCTGGTTTCTCTCCACCTGATCATCGATAATTTTTACAACTGCATTGATCACTTCCGTGAGATTATGAGGCGGAATATTCGTAGCCATTCCGACCGCGATTCCCTGTGTACCGTTGACTAAAAGATTCGGAAACCTTGACGGCAGCACCTGGGGCTCTTTTTCCGTCTCATCGAAGTTCGGAATAAAGTTGACCGTATCTTTACCGATATCGGCCAAAAGTTCCATGGAAATTTTGCTGAGCCTTGCCTCCGTATAACGCATGGCAGCGGCGCCGTCTCCGTCCACAGAACCAAAATTTCCGTGGCCGTCTACCAGAGGATAACGGGTCGACCACTCCTGAGCCATATTAACCAATGCCCCATAGATAGAACTGTCACCGTGAGGATGATATTTACCCATAGCATCCCCGACGATACGTGCACACTTACGGTGCGGTTTATCCGGCCCGTTGTTCAGTTCGATCATCGCATAGAGGATTCTCCTCTGAACCGGCTTCAGCCCGTCCCTTACATCAGGAAGGGCCCTTGCAGCGATAACGCTCATGGCATAATCGATGTAGGAATTCTCCATTGTCTGCTTCAGATCAACGTCATGAACTTTATCAAAAATTGTATTCTCGTCCATATATTATATTCCTTCCTATACGTCCAGATTCTGGACATATTTTGCATTGGCTTCAATAAATTCACGCCTCGGTTCCACCTGATCACCCATCAGTGTCGTAAATGTCAGGTCAATTTCAGATGCGGAATCCTCATCGATGGTTACCCGCAGCAGCACTCTTTTATCCGGGTCCATAGTAGTATCCCAGAGCTGTTCTGCATCCATCTCACCCAGACCTTTATAGCGCTGGATCTTGTTATTATTGTCTCTTCCGATCTCATTGACAATATTGTTCAATTCCTGATCAGAGTAAGCATACCAAAACTTTTTATTTCTCTCCACACGGTAAAGCGGCGGCTGAGCCATATATACGTATCCCTCCTTGATCAGATCCGGCATGAACCTGTAAAAGAACGTAAGGAGAAGCGTTGCAATATGGGCTCCGTCCACATCGGCATCTGTCATAATAATAATTTTATGATACCGTAATTTCTCAATATCAAAATCATCATGAATGCCTGTGCCGAAGGCTGTGATCATTGCCTGAATTTCTTTATTCATCAGAATCTTATCGAGTCTGGATTTCTCTACGTTAAGAATTTTTCCCCTCAGAGGAAGGATTGCCTGGGTTGCACGGGATCTGGCCGTTTTTGCGGAACCTCCCGCAGAATCACCCTCGACGATATAAATCTCACAGTTTTCAGGATTCTTGTCAGAACAGTCCGCCAGTTTTCCGGGCAGGCTGAACCCGTCCAAAGCAGTCTTCCTTCTGGTAAGATCTCTTGCTTTTCTGGCAGCATCTCTGGCTCTCTGCGCCAAAACTGCTTTCTCACATATAATCTTTGCAACTGCCGGATTTTGTTCCAGAAAATAGGTAAGCTGCTCATTGACAATGCTGTTGACTGCTCCTCTGGCTTCGCTGTTTCCAAGCTTTTGTTTTGTCTGACCCTCAAACTGAGGCTCGCCAAGTTTAATGCTGATGACGGATGTAAGTCCCTCACGGATATCTTCTCCGGAAAGATTACTCTCATTTTCCTTCAGCAGCTTATTCTTTCTTGCATAATCATTAAAGGTTGTTGTCAGCGCGTTTTTAAAGCCGGACAGATGGGTTCCCCCTTCCGGCGTAATAATATTATTGACAAAGCTTAAAGAGTTTTCGTTATAGGAGTCATTGTGCTGCATAGCAACCTCCACATAAACCCCGTCTTTTTCTCCCTCACAGTAGATTACCTGATCATAGAGGGCTTCTTTTCCTCTGTTTAAATAAGTGACAAACTCCTTAATCCCGCCTTCATAGTGGAATACTTCTTCGACAGGTTCTTCCTGACGGTCATCTCTGAGAATAATTCTCAGGTTTTTCGTCAAAAATGCTGTCTCACGCAGACGCTGTCTCAACACTTTATATTCAAATATTGTTTCTTCGAAGATTGTATCATCGGGCAGGAAGCTTACTTCGGTTCCGTTTAATTCAGTCTCTCCCACAACCTTCAGAGGATAACATACTTTTCCCTTTTCATATCGCTGATTATATATTTTCCCATCTGTATGAACATTGACTTCCAGCCAGTTGGACAGAGCATTTACTACGGATGATCCCACACCGTGAAGTCCTCCGGAAACCTTATATCCTCCGCCTCCGAATTTTCCTCCTGCGTGAAGAATTGTAAATACGACTTCCACGCTGGATACGCCCTTTTTCTTATTCATCCCTACCGGAATCCCTCTTCCGTTGTCACGCACCGTAACAGAATTATCTTTGTTCAGTGTCACATAAATCGTATCACAGTAACCTGCCAGTGATTCATCGACCGCATTGTCCACAATTTCATATACCAAATGATGAAGCCCTTTGGCGGATGTACTTCCAATATACATTCCGGGCCTTTTTCGTACAGCTTCCAGTCCCTCCAGGATCTGAATCTGATCCGCACCATATTCTCCTTTTTTCTCAGTGCCCATACGTTCCTCCTAATTTTCTCTGACAATTTTACCTAATTTGACCTGAAACATTTTGTCAATCTGCAGATGACTGTTAATAAATTCTTCCAGCCCTGTGCATGTGATCAAAGTCTGAATGTCTTTTATACTGTCCAAAAGATAATTCTTCCGGCTGCTGTCCAGTTCTGACAGCACATCATCCAGGAGCAGAATCGGTGTCTCTCCGGTCTGTCTTTTTACTAACTCAATCTGAGCAAGTTTCAATGAAAGGGCTGCTGTCCTCTGCTGCCCCTGTGACCCAAATTTGCGGATATCAATTCCATTTACCAAAAATTCAATATCATCGCGGTGAGGCCCTGCCCCTGTGGAAGCATATTTTAAATCAATCTCTCTCTTTCTCTGTAAAACGGTCAGAAATTCATCATAGTTTACACTATAATCATATTTCAAAACAATTTTTTCTTTTTTTCCCGTCAGATTCTTATGGATCTCCCTGATGATCTCATTGAGATCCTCAATAAATTTCTGCCGGTACCGGATGACCTCCGATCCATACTTGACAAGCTGGAGATCCCAACTGTCTAATGTATCCAAAAGTTCACGCTGGTAAGCCAGCTGCTTTAGTAAGTTATTCCTCTGTGCCATCACCCTGTTATAGCTGGAAAGCTGATGAAGGTACATTTTTTCAAGCTGTGAAAGCTCAATATCTAAAAACTTTCTCCGCTCAGAAGGCCCGTTTTTTATAATACTCAGATCTTCCGGCGAAAAAAATATGACAGGGACAAAGCCAAGAAGATCGCTGGATCTCTTGATGGGAATCCGGTCAATGGCCGCACCCTTTGTCCTGCTCTTTTTCAGATGCATGTCAATCTGGTGCCCAATGTCCTGTTTCATCAGATGAATCCTTATATGGGATTCATTTTCTCCGAAACGTATGATCTCCTTATCCTTGCTTCCGCGGTGGGACTTGGTTGTTGCCCCCAGATATACTGCCTCAAGGATATTCGTCTTCCCCTGCGCATTATCACCGTACAAGATATTGGTGCCGCTGGAGAACTCAATGATCAGACGGTCATAATTCCGATAGTTTTTTAACTCTAAAGACTGAATATACATAAGGCACCCGATTATTTCACAATTTTTACAGCCTGTCCGTCAAATTCGATGACTTCTCCGCCGTACAGCTTTTTTCCCCTTCTCGTATCAATCTCTCCATCGACACTGACCAGTCCGTCCTGAATGACGATCTTTGCCTCCACCCCTGAACTTACAAGACCGGCAGCCTTCAATGCCTGGCCGAGTTTTATATACTCTTCACTCAATTTAATCTGCTCCATCAAGATTTCCTTTCTAGTGATTGAAATTTACCGGAAGTATTAAGTAAATATAGGATTCCGAATCATCCTTGATAAAGCAGGGCGCCTTCGGATTGACAAGGTATATATTGATTTCCTCATCATCAATGACACGCAGTACATCCATCAAAAATTTTGGATTAAATCCAATCAGGATATCCCTTCCCTCTTTCTGAATCAGGATGTTTTCCTCCATTGATCCGAAGAAAGATGAAATACTCAGCTCCAGAGAATTATCAGTGATATTGATAACGATAGGTTTCTTGTCAGATTCTCTGATCAAAAGACTGGCACGGTCAATACAGTCCAAAAATTCCTTTTTGTTGATCGTGATCTTCGTCTCATAATCACTGGACAGCATCTGACTTATCTTATAGTATTCCCCTTCCAAAAGTCTTGAAACAACTCTGGTCTGATCAAATTCAAATAAGATATGCTTATTCGTCACGTAAATTATAACATCTTTTTCCGCATCACCTGAAATAATTTTTGTAATTTCCTGAAGTGTCTTTCCTGGAACGACAACTTTAAAAGAATCATAACTCTCTTTTAATTCAATGTTTCTGATGGAAATTCTGTGTCCGTCCAGCGATACAACATTTAATTTTTTGTCTTCAACCTCAAACAGCTCACCTGTCATGAGTTTATTATTTTCATTGTCAGAAATAGAAAATATTGTCTGCCTGATAACTTCTTTCAGAGTAAACTGAGACAAAGTGATGCTTTTTTCTTTTTCAATTTCCGGAAGATATGGGAATTCTGATCCTTCCTGTCCCACAATATGAAAACATGCTTTTTCACAAGTGATAGTTGCTTTGTAATCAGAATCTGTTTCGATCGTAACATCATTATCCGGCAGTTTTCTGACGATCTCAAAAAATAACTTGGCATCCAGAGCGATTTTTCCCTGTTCTAAAATATTTCCTTCTATGTTTGTCTCGATGCCCAGTTCCATGTCATTTGCAGTCAATGTAATTGTACCGGCACTTGCCTCCATAAGAATGCATTCAAGAATAGGAAGTGTTGTCTTATTGGAAACAGCTTTGGATACAATGCTGACACCGGAAACCAGGTCGCTTTTATTACAAACGATTTTCATATTGTGTATAACTCCTTTCAGGTTCAAAAATACTTAAATATATATTAAAAATCCGCAGTATAAGCCGTAGGGGCTGTGGATTTGTGAATAACCCTAAAAAACGGCTTAATTTAAGGCTGAATCAGGGTTAATAACTTGTTAAAAAGCCACGGATAAAGCTTTCATAACTCGAAGGTTATCAACAAGCCTGAAATTAAGGTTTTCATTATCAACACAAAAGACACAGGTTATCCACAACATTGTGTGTATAAGCCTTATGAAGGGTTCATTTTTTTAATAATAACGTCAAGGGTCGTGGATAAAGAAGAATCTTTCTGTAAATCCTTCTCAATCTTCTCTGAACCATGAATGACCGTAGAGTGGTCTCTTTTTCCGAGATACTCACCTATTTTTACAAAAGAAGTATCCGTAAGTTTCTTGCACAGGTACATACAGATCTGCCTTGGATATGCGATATCATGGCTTCGTTTTTTGGATATAATATCAGCCGGCTGGATGTTAAAATGTTCAGCCACCGTAGTGATGATCAGATCTGGTGTAATTTTTACAACAGTATCATTGTCCACAAGGTCTTTTAGGGCAATTTTAGCTAAATCAAGATCAATCGGTCTTTTTTCGAGTTTGGAATATACCCTGATCTTGTTCAGTGCTCCTTCCAGTTCTCGAATATTCGATTTAATGTTTGAGGCTATGTAGTCAAATATAGCATCGTCGATATAAATGTGATCCAGTTCGGCGCGTTTTCTTAAAATCGCGATTCTCGTCTCATAATCAGGAGGCTGAATATCTGCCGTCAGCCCGCAGCCAAAACGGGTCCTCAAACGTTCTTCCAAAGTCTCGATTTCTTTCGGAGGCTTATCGGAAGATATGATAATCTGGCTTTTGGAATTATACAGAGCATTAAATGTATGGAAAAACTCCTGCTGGGTGCTGTCTTTACCTATTATAAACTGAATATCATCGATCAGGAGTACGTCGATGGTCCTGTATTTGTTTCTGAGCTCTTCCTGTTTGTTGTGATGGATCGCATTGATGACTTCGTTGGTGAAATCTTCACTGGTCACATACAGGACCTTGAGTTTGCTGTTATTTTCCATAATGTAATGGGCGATTGAGTGCATCAGATGGGTTTTCCCCAATCCGGCGCCGCCGTATAAAAAAAGCGGATTGTAAGCTTCCGCCGGAGCTTCTGCCACAGCAATGCAGGCGGCATGAGCCATCTGGTTGTTTGTTCCGACGACGAAACTGTCGAACGTATATCTCGGATTTAAGTTATTGGAATCCTGAAGCTGGGTATCCGTGCGGGATGCAGGAGCCTTTTTCTTCTTAGCTTCTTCCAGAACAAAAGAAATTTCGTATTTTTTACCTGTGATATCCTGAATGGCCAGAGAAATATAAAAGTCATACATCTTACTTTCAATAAAATGTATGCCTCTGGCATCAAAATTACTGTTCAATGACAAAACAATCTGATCGTCTTTCACTTCTTTAATATTGAGGGGTTTAATCCAGGCGTTGATGGCAGCACTTGAAATATCGTGTTCCTGTTCAAGTTTTAACAAAACGTCATCCCAGATCGCTTCGATTTTTTTCTTCATTGATTTTTACGGACCTCTTTCTAAATAAGTTTAAAAAAATACACTATTACTAGTGTATAACAAAAGAATTTTTTTTTCAATGTTTCTTTCATATAATAAGTACAATCATAATACAATATATGTTGTCTGTGAAAAACTGTGGATAAATTTATTCACAAAATAAACACTAGGAAATATCAGGGGTTTCGACACATATAAACATATGATAAACAAATATTTCACATAGTTTTCCACATGTTATCCACAAATTGTGTATAACTTTTTAGAGTCCTACAATATCTATGGATGGAATAACTTTATCGCAAAAAAACATAGAATTCTCTTGACTTATGCAGGTGATTTTGACTATAATGGGAGTGATGTTTTTTAGAAAATATATGGTTTCATATATAAAATTACTATTTTTTGATTAAGGAGGTGTTTCTAGACATGAAAATGACATTTCAGCCAAAGAAAAGACAGAGATCTAAAGTTCATGGTTTCAGAAAGAGAATGAGCACTGCTAACGGAAGAAAAGTTATTAAGAGCAGAAGAGCAAAAGGAAGAAATAGATTGTCAGCATAGGTCGCAGTGATGTGACCTTTTCTTTTCTCTAAATAATAGGGAAGGAAAAGATATGAAGCATTATCATTCATTAAGAACAACTAAGGAATTTCAGCAGGTATATAAAACCGGTAAATCAAAAGCAAACAGATATTTAGTTTTATACTGCAGGGAAAATCAGCTTAATTATAATCGTTTTGGAATCTCTGTCAGCAAGAAGGTGGGAAACAGTGTCGTGAGACACCGGGTGACCAGGCTTCTGAGAGAGAGTTACCGTCTTCGTGAGTCAGAGTTTAAGCAGGGATTTGATCTTGTAGTTATTGCCAGAAATATGGTTAAGGATGAAGGTTTTCACACGGTGGAAAGTGCTTTGCTCCATCTGATGAAGCTTCATCGTTTAAAAAGAGATGAAAAACATTGAAAAAGATTTTGATTTATTTGATACAGTTTTATAGAGCACATTTGTCTAAATTAAAAGGAAAAGGAACTTGCATTTATACTCCGACCTGTTCAGAGTATGCAGTTGAAGCACTGGAAAAACACGGCGCGCTGAAGGGAAGCCTTCTGGCTGTGTTTCGAATATTGAGATGTAACCCTTTTGCAAAGGGAGGATATGATCCTGTTCCGGAAGTGAGAAAGGTGAAAGGTAAAAAGAAATGATGTATTTGGCTCAAGCAGCCCAGGCAGGCAGCGGTGGATTATTGTCTCCGATTGTATGGGTTTTCGGCGAGATCATGAAGTGGATTTACAATGGATTATCAGCTGTCGGTATTGAGAATCTTGGATTGTGTATTATTTTGTTTACATTGATTTCAAAGTTGATTATTTTTCCGCTGACGATCAAGCAGCAGAGAAGTATGAAGATCAACCAGGTGGCACAGCCTGAAATGATGAAGATTCAGAAGAAATACCGTGGTAAGAGAGATCAGGCATCTATGATGAAACAGCAGGAAGAGATGCAGAAAGTCTATGACAAGTATGGGACAAGCCCTACCGGAGGATGTGCGACTACATTGATCCAGTTTCCGATCATCATGGCTCTGTATTATGTAGTCAGAAATCTGGAAGGTTATATTCCTAACATTCCTAAGAGTGCGTATGAATTTGTTCTTGGAATTAACATTCAGAATACACCGGGATTCAAACTGAGTATTTATCTTATTATCCCGCTTTTGTCCGCTTTCTTTCAATATTTAAGTGCACGTACATCTATGGCAGACATGGATTCAGATAATCCGGCGGCAGGTATGTCTAAGAATATGATGCTGATGATGCCTATTATGTCTTTATTCATGTGTATCACTCTTCCGGTGGGAATTGGTATTTACTGGACTGCAAGTGCAGTTTTCCAGTGGGTACAGCAGATTTTGATCAATAATTACTATAATCATACAAACATGCAGAAGATCATTGAGAAGAGCAGAGAGAAAGCAGCCAAGAAGAAAGCTAAGAAAAAGGGTCCTTCAATGTATGAAAAAATGATGGGTGCTGCAAACGGCAG
The DNA here is from genome assembly GCF_003461725.1 of Anaerostipes sp. AF04-45. Taxonomy (NCBI): domain Bacteria; kingdom Bacillati; phylum Bacillota; class Clostridia; order Lachnospirales; family Lachnospiraceae; genus Anaerostipes; species Anaerostipes sp. AF04-45. Next base: position 353,914 of record NZ_QTXQ01000003.1, on the reverse strand, counting down.
TACACCGTCAGAATCATCCCAGGATAATACGATCAGCAGCATTGCAAAGAAAAAAGTCACAAAAAATGTAGAGTATAACACAGAATCCCAGGGAGGAATTGCATCTAAGGCAAATATCGTGAAGAACCGGATGGATAAAGGGGGAAAATAAAATGGCAGTAACGCGTTTTACTGGCAAAACGGAATCTGATGCGGTTATGAATGCGGCCATGGAGCTGGGAATTCCGAGCACAGAAATTCAGTATGCAGTGATTGACAAAGGGAGCAACGGATTTTTAGGACTCTTTAAAAAGCCGGTGATCATTGAATTGACGGAAGAAGAAAAACCGGCTGAGCCTGTAATGGAAGATAAACCTGAGAAAACAGCGGAGGTGCAGGCTGCTCCAGAAAAGAAAAAGAAACAGGTCCAGGAACCCAAGAAGGCTGCCAGTGAGAATCCGAAAGAAAAAGTTTATAAACGCCCGGATAATATTGATCAGATCATAGACGACACAGAAGCATATCTGGATGAAGTATTAAAGGCGATGGGACTTGTTCCTAAATTAAATCTTTATTATAATACGACCGGAAATGTGCTGAATATTAATGTTACCGGTGAAAAGATGGGCGCTCTGATCGGAAAGCACGGACAGACACTGGATGCACTCCAATATCTCACGAGCCTGTTTGTGAATAAAGAAAGCGAAGCTTTTATTAAAGTAAAGCTTGATACGGAGAATTACAGGGAGCGCAGACAGGAAACTTTAGAAAAGCTTGCGCTCAGCATTGCAAATAAAGTGAAGAAGACAAAAAAACCGGTTCATCTGGAGCCTATGAATCCGAATGAACGCCGGATTATCCATTCTGCACTTCAGAGAGATCCTAAGATCGTGACAAAAAGTCAGGGAAAAGATCCTTACCGCAGAGTGGTTGTCATGCTGAAAAAATAATGAATTTGGGTTGCCTTTTGCGGCAGCCCTTTTTTGCCTTGCGGAGGACATTGAAATGGGAACAGATACAATCGCAGCGATCGCTACACCGCTGTCCAGCAGCGGGATTGGGATTATAAGAATCAGCGGGCCGGAAGCCATAGATATTGCTTCTGAAGTATTCCGCCCGAAAAGAGAAAAAGATATAAAAAAGGCAGCCACTTATACGGCTCATTACGGACATGCAGTGAAGGACGGAAAGGATATTGATGAATGTATTCTTCTGATTATGAAAGGTCCTCATTCCTATACTGCCGAAGACGTGGCGGAGATCAACTGTCACGGCGGAGTCGTCGTGATGAAAAAAATACTGTCTTGTATCATTGAAGCCGGGGCGAGGCCGGCAGAACCGGGTGAATTTACAAAACGGGCATTTTTAAACGGGAGGATTGATCTTTCCAGAGCAGAGGCCGTAATGGATCTGATTCACTCCAAAAATGAATTTGCCATGGAAACATCCTTAAAGCAGTTAAAAGGAAGTCTTTCTGAAAAAATTCGTTCTTTGAGAAAAGAGATTGTTCATAGTGTGGCGTTTATTGAATCCGCATTGGATGACCCTGAGCATTATTCTGTAGACGGATTCTCTGAACAGCTGAAAGTACAGGTAGAGCACGCCAGGGATGACATTCAGAAGTATCTTGATTCATCCGACAACGGGCGTATATTGAAAGAAGGTATTCACACGGCAATTGTGGGAAAACCCAATGCCGGGAAGTCTTCGATATTAAATGTCCTGCTGGGTGAAGAAAGAGCTATTGTCACAGATATCGCAGGAACTACAAGGGATACTCTGGAAGAGTCGATTCAGATCAACGGGATTCCGCTGAATGTGATCGATACGGCGGGTATTCGGGATACGGATGATGTTGTTGAGAAGATCGGTGTGGATAAAGCGAGAGATTCGGTGATAAAAGCGGATCTCGTCCTCTATGTTGTGGATACTTCGGTTCCGCTGACAAAAGAAGACGAGGAAATTATGAAGCTTCTTAACGGAAAGCAGGTAATTGTACTGTTAAATAAATCAGATCTGGAAACAAAAGTTTCTGAAAGTGAGTTTCTTGACAGAGGATTCCAAAATATCGTTCCAGTATCGGCGAAAAGTCTTTACGGACTGGAAGATCTTTATGAGAGGATCAATGATCTTTTCTTTAACGGAAGGGTATCGTTTAACGACGAAGTATACATTACAAATATGAGACATAAGAAAGCGCTGGCAAATGCAAAGGACAGCCTTGATCTGGTTCTGAAAAGCATCGAGGACCGGATGCCGGAGGATTTCTTTTCGATTGATCTCATGGATGCCTATGAGGAACTTGGCTATATTATTGGGGAGTCTGTGGGCGAGGATCTGGTAAATGAAATATTTGCAGAATTTTGTATGGGTAAATAGAGATGAAAAATTTAGAAGAATTTTATGATATTGTAGTTGTAGGTGCGGGCCACGCAGGCTGTGAGGCGGCATTGGCCTCAGCGCGCCTTGGATTTAAAACAATTTGTTTTACAGTGAGCATGGACAGCATAGCCCTGATGCCGTGTAATCCGAATATAGGAGGAAGCTCCAAGGGACATCTGGTAAAAGAGATCGATGCTCTTGGCGGTGAAATGGGTGTGAATATAGATAAGACTTATATTCAGTCCAAAATGCTGAACCGTTCCAAGGGACCAGCTGTTCATTCCCTCAGGGCACAGGCGGATAAAAAGATGTATTCCATGGCTATGACACAGACAATGGGAAATACAAAAAATCTTACGGTCAGGCAGGGAGAAGTGACACAGATTCTGACACAGAACGGCAAAGTCACGGGAGTAAAAACTTACTCGGGTGCGGTTTATCATGCGAAAGCAGTGATCCTCACAACCGGTACTTACCTGAAAGCCAGGTGTATTTACGGAGATGTGAGCAATGAGACTGGGCCTAACGGTCTTCAGGCTGCCAATTATCTGACACAGTCTCTGAAGGATCTTGGAATTGAAATGCGCCGGTTTAAGACTGGAACTCCGGCCAGAATTGATAAGAACAGCATTGATTTTAATAAGATGGAAGAACAGTTCGGGGATGATAAAATTGTTCCGTTCAGTTTTACAAATACTAGAGAAGATATACAGAGAGATCAGATTTCCTGCTGGCTGACTTACACAAACGAGGAGACGCATGAGATCATCCGTGAAAATATTGGGCGTTCCCCATTATTTTCAGGTGCCATTGAGGGTACAGGCCCCCGGTATTGCCCCTCTATTGAAGATAAGATCGTAAAATTTCCGGATAAAAACCGGCATCAGGTTTTTATTGAACCTGAGGGTGAATATACGAATGAGATGTATGTGGGGGGAATGTCAAGTTCTCTGCCTGAAGACGTCCAGTATGCCATGTACCGCAGCGTGACGGGGCTTGAAAATGTTAAAATCATCAGAAATGCATATGCTATTGAATATGACTGCATCAATGCAACACAGCTGAAGCCTTCTTTGGAATTTAGGAAAATAGGAGGGCTGTTTTCAGCAGGACAGTTCAACGGAAGTTCCGGATATGAAGAGGCAGCTGCCCAGGGACTGATCGCAGGCATAAATGCTGCGAGAATGATCCAGGGAAAGGAATCTCTGGTCCTTGACCGCTCCCAGGCTTATATTGGTGTTCTGATCGATGATCTTGTGACAAAGGAGACGAGTGAGCCGTACCGTATGATGACTTCCAGGGCAGAATACAGGCTTTTGCTGAGACAGGATAATGCGGATCTCCGTCTTTCAAAAATAGGATATGAAATGGGGCTAATCAGTGAAGAGAGATATCAAAACCTGCTGGAGAAAGAAGCGCGGATAGAAAAAGAAATCAATCGGCTCAGCCGCGTAAATGTCGGGGCTTCAGGAAAGGTTCAGGATCTGCTTTCAAAATGTCAGAGCACGGAGTTAAAGTCTTCTGCGACTATGGCAGAACTGATCAGGAGGCCGGAGCTCACTTATGATATGCTTTCTCCCATTGATCCGGACAGGCCCGAATATCCTGAGGATGTGAGAGAACAGGTGAATATTAATATTAAATATGAAGGTTATATCAAACGCCAGCTTTCTCAGGTGAAACAGTTTAAACGCTTAGAGAAGAAGAAAATCCCTGAGGGAATAAAGTATGAAGATATAGGAAACTTAAGGATTGAAGCAATACAGAAGCTGTCTAAGATACGTCCTGCATCGATTGGACAGGCGTCCAGGATTTCCGGGGTATCCCCGGCAGATATTTCGGTTCTTCTCATTTATTTGGAACAGCTTCATCAAGGGGCTTAGGAGTGTATATGATTAGTTTAAGAGAAAAAGCAGAAGAGTTAGGAATTGCATTGACAGACAGGCAGCTTGCTCAGTTTGAAATATATTATGAATTACTGACAGAGAAAAATAAGGTAATGAATCTTACTGCGATCACTGAGAGAGAGGATGTGATCCTCAAGCATTTTGTGGATAGTCTGGCATTGGTGAAGGCGGAGTGTGGATTTTCTTCACAAAAAATTCTCGATGTAGGGACGGGAGCAGGATTTCCGGGAATTCCTTTAAAGATTGCATTTCCTGGATTAAAGATCGTACTTCTGGATTCCCTGAATAAGAGAGTTAAATTTTTGCAGGAAGTGATCGATGCTCTGGAACTGCATGATATTACGGCAGTCCATGGAAGGGCGGAGGACTACGCCAGGCAGAAGGAATACCGTGAGCAGTTTGACCTGGTTGTTTCCAGGGCAGTTGCCAACTTGAGCACGCTTTCGGAGTATTGTCTTCCCTATGTAAAGGTATCAGGAATGTTTCTTCCTTATAAATCCGGCAGGATCGAAGAAGAAATGAGAGAAGGAAAGCATGCGGTATATCTCCTTGGTGGAGAGATTGAAGATGTTGTGTCATTTGTACTTCCGGGTACAGACATGGAGAGGACTATTCTTAAAATAAAAAAACAAAAGGCAGCCCCGAAGCGCTATCCGCGCAAAGCAGGGCTGCCGTCAAAAGAGCCGATCCGTTAAAAAAAGATTTTGCAGGCTTTCAGGACTTCATCGGGATTTTCCAGATGAGGCAGGAGTTTTGACCCTTTTATAAAATGATATTCAACGGAAGGATTCAATACCTGGTACTGTTCAATGGTGTTTTCGGCTTCTGGCGTATGATCTCCCATGAGGAAGTAAATACTGTGGTTTAAATTTTTTATGGATGGAATCAGATTACAATTCAGGTAGTCTGAGATGAGGCTTGCATACAAATATTTTGTGTCTGATCCACATTTGTGAGCGGATTCATGACAGATATCCACATATTTCTGCTTAATGTCCTTAGGTCTGTGGAAATATTCCCGGGCAAGTTTTTTCTGGATCATTGGTCTGCTGTGCAGGATATTGTAAGTGAGTGTGCCGATGATCGGAAGCTCCATAAAATATTTGAGTACTTTTTTGCGGTTCCCGGGATAACGCCCTGCCTTTGTCATATTTTCAGGATTGATCATCATGAGCCGGCTGAAATTCCTGGGTTCTGTGTAGCATGCCAGAAAGATCAGAGATGATGACTTTCCGCTGGAGATGATGTCAGTCTTTGTGCCGATTACATTTTTGATAAAATCATTGATCAGCTGAACATAAAGATAGCTTGTATAAGTGATCCGCGGTTTGTCGGAACGGCCGCATCCCAGAAGATCCAAAGTATAGACCGTATGTGACCTGGAGAGTTCTTCTTTTATTTTATAAAATTCCAGTTCTGAGCTGCAGTTGTTCAGATCGTGAATGAGGAGAAGCGGAGAACCGGTTCCATGTTTTGTATAGTAGAGACTGCCGAATCTCCAGGAGTAAGTATTGCCGTATTTGGAGAACAGAGCATCCTTCATGGAGGATAGTGAGAAGACAAGCTTATTTATCAGATATACACATATTGTTGAAACAGTTGTAATGGTGGCCAGATTTCGCAGTTTTTTATAGAAACGCATACAGAGTCTCCTTTCTAATTTATTACTATTATTATATGACAAACAAGGATTTGATACAATAATACTTTGCATTCCTTAGAAATTCGTTTATCATAAAGAAAAGAGGTGGTGAGATATTTGGAAGAGAAGAAGATTGATAAGGATCAGCTGATGTCAGATCTGGCAGCCTATTTATCTGAAGAATATATGGAGTGTGTGGCTGAAAAAGAAAAATTTATAGAAGAAAAATATAAACTGGAAGAAGAAAAAGAGCGGCTGATCCGTTGTGTGATGCTGGAAAAAGAAAAGAGACAGATTCGGTCGGTATTTTCTCCTTTGTCCTTAGATGAAAACCTCATGGAAGAAGTGAAGGAACCGGATACAAGAGAAGTGGAACATGCATTGGATGTGTTATCCAAAAATATACGGAAGATACAAAAAAAGTGTGATAGACTGAAATCATATTTAAAAGGACTGGAAGAAACTTATTTTGTGGTTTCTGGTTTAGAGGAGCTGGATAAGAGTCAAGAGGAGGTTCTGTTTCTTCCTGCATTTTATGAACTTATGGATCATTTCAGAAAAATTCATCCTGAGATTACAGTCAGCTTTGAGAGAATAGAAAAAGAATCACCGGTGATTCTTACATTTTCATTCTTGACAGGATTTCATCAGATGATGAGATATTCTGTTCAAAAAATAGGAATTTGTTCTTTAAATATAGATACCTTTATTGAACATGACAGAATTATGCTGCAGTTTGTTATGAAACCAAAAAAACAGGCATCCATTCAAAAATTTAAAAAAAATAGAAATATATTGGAAGACATATTGACCAGAGAATTTGCAATTACCAGATGGCAGGAAAATTCAGTGGTATTGCAGGCAATCATAGAAGCATAAGTGAGGAGAAAGATGAGAAATAAAATAATTGATTTAATTACAGATTCTATTAAGGAATTGGACAGAGAGACAGTGAGCCGTATTTTAGAAATACCTCCTCAGGAGGATATGGGTGATTTCGCATTTCCATGTTTTCAGCTGGCTAAAATTTTCCGAAAAGCTCCAACTATAATAGCACAGGAGGTAGCAGAAAAGATAAAAAAAACAGATTTTGTCTCTAAGACGGCAGCTATGGGGCCTTATGTAAATTTCTTTATTGACAGAACAATGTTTGTAAGTGAAATGTTAAAACAGGTTTCTGTGGATAACTATGGAAGTTCTGAGATTGGATGTGGAAAAACTATCTGTATCGATTATTCTTCTCCGAATGTGGCAAAGAATTTTCATGTCGGTCATCTGAGGACCACACTGATTGGAAATTCTATTTACCGTATTTATAAAAAGCTTGGTTATCGGGTAGAGAGAATCAATCATTTGGGTGACTGGGGCACTCAGTTTGGAAAATTAATCGTTGCCTATAAAAAATGGGGAAGCAAAGAGGCTGTGGAACAAAACGGTATATCTGAACTGATGAAGATTTATGTAAAGTTTCATGAAGAAGCAGAAAAGGACGATACTTTAAATGATGAGGCCCGGGCATGGTTTGTGAAGATGGAGCAGGGTGATGAAGAGGCTCTTTCTATCTGGGAGTGGTTTAAAGATATAAGTTTAATTGAATATAAAAGAATTTATGAACTTTTGGATGTAGATTTTGACTCTTATGCCGGTGAAAGCTTTTACAGGGACAAGACTTCTGCCGTTGTGGATGAGTTAAAGAAAAAAGGAATGCTGAAAGAAAGTGAAGGCGCCTTTATCGTTGATCTGGAGAAATATGATATGACCCCTTGTCTGATTATGAAAAAGGATGGAAGTTCTATTTATGCTACCAGGGATCTTGCCGCTATTTTTTATCGGAAAAAAACATATGATTTTGAAAAATGTATCTATGTGACCGGTATGGAACAGAAACTTCACTTTGCACAGGTGTTCAAGGTGGTGGAACTCATGGGATATGAGTGGGCCAAAACAGATTTGATTCATGTACCTTATGGGTTGGTTAGTCTGGAAGGCGGAAAACTTTCTACCAGAAGCGGCAATATTATTTATGCAGAAGATATTCTCCGTGAATCTGTATCAAAAATCAAAGAGGTCATCAATGATAAAAACCCGGATTTACAGGATAAAGAAGAAGTTGCAAAGATGGTAGGTATTGGTGCCATTATTTTCAATGATCTTTATAATCAGAGAATAAAGGAGGTCACATTCAGCTGGGATAAGATTCATAGCTTTGATGGTGAGACGGGCCCTTATGTTCAGTACACTTATGCACGTGCTGCCAGTGTTTTGAGAAAGACTGGAATAACGGATGTGCCAGAAGAAATAGATTCTTCTTTATTGACAGATGAAGCATCGGTTTCCTTATTAAAAGAATTGATCCGTTTTCCAGAAGTTGTAGAGACAGCAGCAGAACGTCTGGAACCTTCGGTTGTTGCAAGATTTGTTATGTCTGTCGCCCAGGCATTTAATCATTTTTATCATGAAAATCAATGTAATGTGGAAGATGAAAAACTCAAAAGGGCAAGGGTTAAGTTAGTAATAATTGCAAAGGAAGCAATCAAAGACGGCCTCGATCTTCTTGGAATGAAGTGTCCGGAACAGATGTAGTAAGAATGTAAAGTTGGGTAAAGCAGATATGAAATTTCATATCTGCTTTGTTTTTATGTTTCACGTGAAACATTATTGTATTTATTTTCATGTTTCACGTGAAACATCTGGAAATGAAAAGTTGTAAGTGATATAATATTTCTTAAAAGGAGATTATATAATATGGGAAGAATTATCGCAATTGCTAACCAAAAGGGCGGCGTCGGTAAAACAACGACGGCGGTGAATCTTTCTGCTGCCCTGGCTGCTGCAGGAAAAAAGACACTTATCATAGATATGGACCCTCAGGGAAATACAACAACTGGTCTGGGATTGGACAAAAATGAATTAGAACATACGGTTTATGAAGTGATTTCATCTGAAATTACATTTGATGAATGTATTTGTCCGGAAGTTATTGAAAACTTATCTTTGGCCCCAGCTAACCGTAATCTGGCCGGAGCAGAAATAGAATTGATGACAGTAGACCGCATGCAGTACATACTAAAAGAGAAACTTCAGCCGACTGTCGAAAACTTTGAGTTTATTATCATAGACTGTCCGCCTGCCCTGGGAATGCTCACAGTCAACGCTATGACGGCTGCAGATACCGTAATTGTACCAATTCAATGTGAATTTTACGCACTGGATGGATTGACACAGTTAATGTATACGATTGAGTTGATACAGAAGAGTCTTAATCCTGACTTGAAAATTGAAGGTGCAGTGTTTACTATGTATGATGCCAGAACAAATTTATCGCTGCAAGTTGTAGAAAATGTAAAATCATATTTGAACCAAAATATTTATAAGACAATTATTCCGAGAAACGTGCGTTTGGCAGAGGCACCGAGCCATGGACTTCCGATTAATTTGTATGATCCTAAGTCAGTTGGTGCAGAGAGCTATCAAATGCTCGCAGAAGAAGTCATTGCAAACGGAGGAAAAGAGGAATGACGACGAAAAAGAAAACAGGATTAGGACGGGGACTGAACACATTGATACCAAGTGCTCCGGTTAAGGACACCGAATCAGAAAAGATTTTAAAAAAAGAAGAGCAAATAAAATCGGAGATTATGGTACCGATATTGAAAGTAGAACCAAATCCGAATCAGCCCAGAAGACAGTTCGATGATGATTCTCTTCAAGAGCTGGCGGATTCGGTCAAGCAGTATGGAATTCTTCAGCCGCTGATTGTAAAAAAACATGATAAATTTTATGAGATCATCGCGGGAGAGCGCAGATGGAGAGCAGCTAAATTAGCGGGCTTAAAAGAAGTGCCGGTGCTGATTAGAGATTATGCAGAAAATGAAATAGTAGAAATTGCATTGATCGAAAATATTCAAAGAGAAGATTTAAATCCCATTGAAGAAGCACTGGCTTACAAAAGGCTTATGGAGGAATTTTCACTGAAGCAGGACCAGGTGGCGGCAAAAGTTTCGAAGAGCCGTGCTGCCATCACGAATTCACTGAGACTTTTGAAACTGGATCAGAGGGTCCAAAATTTGTTGTCGGAAGAAATGATCACTACGGGGCATGCCCGCGCACTTCTGGCGATTGAAGATCCCGATCAGCAATATGAGACTGCGATGAAAGTTTTCGATGAGAAACTCAGTGTCAGAGAAATTGAGAAGCTTGTAAAACAGATGTCAAAGAAAAAGAAGGAAACTCCGAAAGAGGAGAATAAAGTTCAGGAATTTCTGTTTGCCAATATAGAAGAATCCTTGAAACAGGCACTCGGCAGCAAAGTGAATATAAAGAATCGAAATAACAAAGGAAAGATTGAGATAGAGTATTACTCAAAAGAAGAGCTGGATCGTTTAGTTGATATGCTGAGAACGTTATAGGAGGAATGAAATGACAACAGACATTACAATTTTTGGAATTGACTTATTTTATATTTTATGCGGCTTAGCCGGTGTATGTACCCTGGCACTGCTTTTAATTGTAGTATTGCTGGTGAAGACCAGCAGGTTAAAAAAGAAGTACCGCATGTTTATGAAGGGGGAAAATGGAAAGTCCCTTGAAAAGACTTTTGTAAAACATTTTGATGAATTGGAAAGAATTGAAGAAAATCATAAAATACTTGATGAAGAAATGGGAAGACTGAAAGATAAGCTTCAATTATCATATTCCAAAATGCAGGTTTTAAAATATAATGCATTTAAAGAAATGGGCGGAGAGACGAGTTTTGCGATTGCACTTTTGGATCACAGGAACAATGGAATTGTATTGAATGCCATGAGCAACCGTTATGGAAGTTATATGTATGCAAAAGAAATTAAAGATGGCCGTTCAGAGGTAGCACTTTCTAAAGAAGAGCAGATTGTGTTGGAAGATTGTATGAATAAATAAACATATCAGGAGGAAATCATGTTAGACATTAAATTTGTGAGAGAAAACCCGGAAGCAGTAAAACAGAACATTAAAAATAAGTTCCAGGACCGCAAACTGCCGCTGGTAGATGAAGTCTTAGAATTAGATGAAAAAAACAGAGAGATCAAACAGGAAGTTCAGTCTCTGAGAGCCAACAGGAATAAGATTTCCAAACAAATTGGCGGATTGATGGCACAGGGAAAAAAAGAAGAAGCCGAGCAGCTGAAACAGGAAGTGTCAAACCAGGCCGGCAGGATTGAGGAACTGACAGAGGAAGAAAAAAAAGTAGAAGAAAAAATCTTAAAAATCATGATGACCATTCCGAATATCATTGATCCGTCAGTGCCGATTGGAAAAGATGACAGTGAAAATGTAGAGATCGAGAAATTCGGTGAACCGATTGTCCCTGACTTTGAGATTCCTTATCACACGGAAATTATGGAAAACTTCAGCGGTATTGATCTGGACAGTGCAAGAAAAGTGGCAGGCCAGGGATTTTATTATTTGATGGGAGATATTGCGAGGCTTCATTCGGCAGTCATCTCTTATGCCCGCGATTTTATGATCAACAGAGGATTTACTTACTGTGTGCCGCCGTTTATGATCAGAAGTAATGTTGTGACCGGCGTCATGAGTTTTGACGAGATGGATGCCATGATGTATAAGATAGAAGGGGAAGATCTCTATTTGATCGGAACGAGTGAACACTCTATGATCGGTAAATTTATCGATACGATGATTCAGGAAGAAGAACTTCCGAAGACCCTGACAAGCTATTCCCCATGTTTCCGGAAGGAAAAAGGAGCTCATGGACTGGAGGAGAGGGGAGTTTACAGAATCCATCAATTTGAAAAACAGGAAATGATCGTTGTATGTAAACCGGAAGAAAGTATGGACTGGTATGAAAAACTGTGGAAAAATACCGTAGATCTGTTCCGTTCTCTGGATATTCCGGTCCGGACATTGGAGTGCTGTTCCGGAGACCTGGCTGATCTCAAAGTAAAATCAGTAGATGTAGAGGCATGGTCTCCGCGTCAGAAAAAATACTTTGAGGTAGGAAGCTGTTCTAATCTTGGAGATGCACAGGCACGGAGATTAAAGATCCGTGTGAATGGAGAAGACGGCAAGTACTACGCCCATACATTGAACAACACGGTCGTTGCACCGCCTCGAATGCTGATCGCATTTTTGGAAAATAATCTTCAGGCAGACGGGAGTGTGAAGATACCGGAGGCACTTCAGCCTTATATGGGCGGAATGAACGTCATTCAGTAAAGGATTTTATATGGAAAAAGCAAAGATTATTTTAGTGGAAGATAATCAGAAGATTCAGAAAGAACTCTGTGAGTTTCTGAGCAGATATGATTATGAGACAAAAGCACTCAATAACTTTGAAAATATAGTGGAGGATATCCTGAAGGAAAGGGCTGATCTGGTCCTTCTGGACATCAACCTTCCCGTGTACGACGGATATTATATATGCCGTGCGGTCAGAGAAAAATCGGATGTCCCGATCATCGTCGTCACAAGCAGAGACAGCGAGATGGATGAGCTGATGAGCATGAATCTGGGAGCCGATGATTTTATTTCTAAGCCGTATAACACACAGATTCTTGTGGCACGGATATCTTCTCTGCTCAAACGTACAAAACATGTGAAAGAAGACTGGCAGATGACTCATAAGGGACTTTTGATCAATCTGTCAAACAGTACGGCATGCCACGGAAAAGAGCAGATAGAACTGAGCAAAAATGAAGTGAAGATTCTGTCTGTGCTTGTGAAGCATAAAGAGAAGATCGTTTCCAGAGATAATCTGATGGAAGAACTGTGGCAGTCCAATGAATTTGTAGATGACAATACACTGACGGTAAATATCAACAGGCTCAGAAAAAAACTGGATTCCATTGGGCTTGCCGATTATATTGTCACAAAGAGAGGGCAGGGGTATCTTGTATGAGCTTCAGGGCATATTTAAGAGATAAGTCATTATTTTTTGGACTTCAGATATTTTATCTGGCTTTTCTCGTATGGATGCTGAATCTGTTCCACGCCACAACCTTTGCTATTATATATCTGCTGTGTCTGTACTTTATTCTTATGATTCTTGCACTGGGAAATGAATATTTTAAGAGAAAACGTTTTTATGAGACGGCGCTGGAAAGTATGGATTCCTTAGATAAAAAATTTATGCTCCCGGAGCTTCTTGACAGGCCTGATTTTACAGAGGGAAAAATATTTTATGACTGTCTGTCACAGACCAATAAGTCTATGAGCGATGAAGTGGCAGTGTATAAGATCTCTGCCCAGGATTACAGAGAGTATGTAGAAATGTGGATTCACGAGGTGAAGACGCCCATTGCCGCTTCCAGGCTCATGATAGAAAATAATCCGTCTGAGGTGACAAAAAATATCAGCGAAGAACTGGAAGAAGTGGAATACTATCTTGAGCAGGCGCTGTATTATTCCAGAAGCAACGGAGTAGAGAAGGACTATATTGTAAAACGTATGAATCTGAATTCCATGGTTCAGGAACTGATCCGCAGTAATTCCAAGATTTTGATCCAGTCGAAGGTAAAGGTAAGCCTTGAAAATCTGGATTATGATGTTTATACGGATGAAAAATGGATGTCATTTATTCTAAAGCAGGTATTGATCAATGCAGTAAAGTATCGCAAAGATCATCCTGAAATCCGGTTTACGGCAGCAGATGAAAAGGAACAGGTACAGCTTTATATAGAGGATAACGGCATCGGAATATCAGGAAAAGATCTTCCAAGAGTTATGGAAAAGGGTTATACGGGGACTACAGGAAGGAAGTATGCCAAATCCACGGGAATGGGATTGTATCTTTGCAGAAAGCTCTCAGATAAGCTTGGAATTGGATTTGCTGTCCGGTCAAAAGAAGGAGAAGGCACACAGATTAAAATCACATTTCCAAAAAATTCATTTGTGTATATGTAGATAAAAACCGCTGGACATAAGAATGTCAGCGGTTTTGTGTTATTTTGGATCATGTTCATCTGCATTTGGGCAGTCTTTGATATTTATTACCGGAGGACGGAAGGGATATAACTCCTCATAGGATTCCATCGCTGCCTCAGACTCTGGATTGGCAGGAATTAGTCCGGTACAGTCAGTCGTGGAACAGGTAGAACACATATCAAAAATGTTTTCATCGATTTCTTCATTGGTCAGTTCTTTTTTCTTTTTCATGATATCAACCTCCTTGTTGAGATACAATTAGTATGGTTGGTCCATGAAAAAAATATCATTCAAGAAGATTTTTCTAAAATTTTATTTGTCTAATAATATTAAGGCGATGATTTCCAGGTCTGTGTCACCGATATTTTCAATGCCGTGACCGCATCCGCTCATAGTATATGTAGTATCCCCTGCATTCACTTCATATTCGGTACCATTGTCATTGTACATGCCTTTTCCGGCTAAAATATGATAGGCTTCTCCTTCCTTTTCGTGGACATGATAGCCGAAGGAGCATCCCGGCGGGATGATGATTTTGCCGAACAGACGGCTGCTTTCTTTCATCTCTTCCTTTGTCAGAAAAGAAGTCTTCCGGATCGTTCCTTTGCCTCCCCGTGCATTTTCTACACTCTCAAACTTTACATCTTCATTTTTTAAATACATAGCTTTACCTCCATTTTTCTTGGTTATAGTATCAGTATAGAGGATAGCTTTTTAAATTACAATCCAAATAGAAAGTGACAAAAGTGTAAGTTTGCTGTAAGGCAGTTCGATGGATAGAGTAAACAGACAGTGATATAGTAAGGATAACATAAAGAAAGCAAAGGAGAATTGGGATATGAAAACAGTATTGCAAGTTCAAAATATGGAAAAATATTATGGAAACAAAGGAAATGTGACAAAGGCTGTGGACGGCATCAGCTTTGACGTGGAAAAGGGTGAATACATCGGTATTATGGGAGCGTCCGGAAGCGGAAAAACTACGCTGCTTAACTGTATTTCCACGATTGACCGTGTGACCTCGGGCCACATCTTTATAGACGGAATGGATGTGACAAAACTAAAAGGGAAACATCTTTCCAAGTTCCGGAGGGAACAGCTGGGATTTATCTTTCAGGATTTCAACCTGCTGGATACACTGACTGCCTATGAAAATATAGCGCTGGCTCTGACCATTATGAAAACTCCGGCAAAGGAAATTGATGACAGAGTAAAATCAATCGCGGAAAAATTAATGATAACAAAAGAACTGTCCAAGTATCCGTATCAGCTTTCCGGAGGACAGAAGCAGAGAGTGGCAAGCGCAAGGGCTATGGTAACCGACCCGTCCCTGATTCTGGCCGATGAGCCAACCGGAGCACTGGACAGCAAGTCTGCAAGAATGCTTTTAGACAGTATGGAAACTATGAACGCGGAACTGCATGCCACAATTCTTATGGTGACTCACGATGCGTTTACGGCAAGCTACTGTAAGCGGATTCTGTTTATCAAAGACGGTAAGATTTTTAATGAACTTGTGAGAGGCAGGGATTCCAGAAAAGAGTTTTTTGACCGCATCATTGAAGTGGTGACATTGCTTGGAGGTGACAGTACAAATGTATTCTAAATTAGCGTTTGGAAATGTAAAAAAGAGCATAAAAGATTTTACGGTATATTTTTTGACGCTGACATTCGGTGTCTGCCTGTTTTATGTATTTAACTCTATCGGCAGTCAGGAAGCGATGCTTAAAATTAATGAGTCACAGAAAAGTATCATTGAAATGCTTCAGATGGCAATCAGTTCGTTGTCTGTGTTTATTGCAGTAATTCTTGGGTTTCTTGTGATCTATGCCAACAGGTTTTTGATCAAAAGGCGGAAGAAAGAGCTTGGACTTTACCTGTGCCTGGGAATGGATAAACGGCAGGTTTCTAAAGTACTGATCATCGAAACCTTGTTTATTGGGGTGTTTGCACTGGCAGCAGGACTTCTGGCCGGAGTATTTTTATCTCAGGGGCTGTCTGCGGTAACTGCAAAAATGTTTATGGTAGAGATGAAGGAATTTACTTTTGTATTTTCCGGAGAAGCATTTATAAAGACGATCATTTACTTTGCGGTTATTTTCCTGATCGTTATGATCTTTAATACGTTCAGTATATCCAAGGTAAAGGTCATTGACCTTTTAACAGCAAATAAAAAGAATGAAGATTTAAAAGTTAAGAAACTGGGAGTTTCTGTTGTATTGTTTTTGATTTCTGTGGCCTGCATCGGATTTGCCTATCACTGTATCCGGGAAAACGGCATGATGCAGGTAGACGGTCAGTTCTGGATGAGTATTATTTTTGGTACGATTGGTACGTTTTTGTTTTTCCTGTCTCTCTCCGGATTCTTTTTAAGAATTTTGAAAACAAACAAGAAGTTTTATTACCGGAAGCTTAATATGTTTATTTTAAGGCAGATCAATTCAAAGATTACTACAACTTTCGTGTCTATGACACTGCTCTGTTTGATGCTCTTAGTGGCAATCGGTGTATTTTCTACTGGAGCCGGACTGGCGACGACAATGGGCGGAGATATGAAGAAGGCGACACCGTATGATGTATCCTATATTAAATACTTGCCGGAAGAGGAAAAGAACTATAAAGTACAAGCAGATATGAGAAAAGAATTTGAGTCAAAAGGAATCGATATGAACAAATTTGTCGATAAATCATGTATGATCTCTACGAGACTCTATGGAAAACTCAAGTTTAAAGTATTTTTAAATGGCCGTGATAGATTTGTGGATTATCCTAAGGGTGTTAAAGCATCAATGGGAAAATCATCGCCTGAGATTATAGGTTTATCAGACTACAATGAAGCCATGAGAAAACAGGGGAAACAGACGATCAGCCTAAAGTCGAATGAATATGCAGTAAATTGTAATTTTGACAATATGAAGAAGCTGTGGGAAGATGTATGTAAAGACAGGGTAGAGATTAAAATGGACGGCAGAACTCTGACTGCAAAGAGCTCTATGATCGACAGTACCTATTATTCTGCATCTTCTCTGCCGATGGACATGGGAACTTTGATCGTTCCTGACGATGTTGCAGAAAAAATTCCTGTGCATACAGTTGTATACAACTGTCAGTTAAAAGGTGATGCAGAAGAAAATACCCATAAACTAAGTAAACTGATGGAAAGTGTGTATCCCAACAAAACAATGGAGGAAAGAAATAAAGCGCCGTATCACACAGCGGTCTATAGGGTAGAAATGATCGAACAGAGCGCGGGACTGAGCACTGTGATTACCTACATTGCTATTTATATAGGAGCAGTCTTCCTGATTACATGTGCTGCCGTTCTGGCACTGCAGCAGCTCAGTGAAAATTCAGATAACGTGGAAAGATATAATTTGCTGAGAAAAATAGGAGCGGATGAGCGAATGATCAATCACGCTATGCTGGCACAGATTATTATTTATTTTATGGTTCCGCTGAGCCTCGCTCTGGTGCACTCCTATATCGGTGTGAAGGTTGCCAGTAACGTGATCGCAACATTGGGAAATGTAAATGCACTCAACGGCATACTGGCTTCGGGAGGCGCTATCCTCGTGATTTATGGGGGATATATGTTGGCAACATATCTTGGAAGCAAGGCTGTCATCAAGGATAAAAACAGATAATCAGATGATAAAACCATATAAAAAACAGCGGATTTTCGAATATCTGCTGTTTTTTATTTCTTAAAAGGATCTTGTCATGCAGGTTTTTAAGGAATTTTAATGATTGAAAATGCATGATATTGATTGACTTTGAATGAAATGGTGTTATAATAAAAGAAAAAGAGGTGATTTTATGCTGCCGGATGAACGGTTTCGGAGGATTTTAGAGATAATACGGAAAAAACAGTCGGTCACAGTGCAGGAACTGGTAAAACAGATCGGGATATCTGAGTCAACAGTCCGCAGAGACCTGGCGGCTCTGGACAAAAAAGGTCTGCTGCATAAGGTTCACGGAGGAGCCACTTCTATTGATGCGGGATTTGGTGCAGAAGAAACAGTCGCGAAGAAATCTCTGAAAAATGTGGATGAAAAACGCCGGATCGCACAATACTGTGCAGAGATCATCAGGCCGGACGATTTTATTTATCTGGATGCCGGAACGACCACAGAGATGATGATTGATTTTCTGACAGAGAAAAAAGCCTCTTATGTCACCAATGGAATCATGCATGCAAAAAAACTCATGGATTATGGTTTTAGGGTATATTTGATCGGAGGAGAACTGCGTGCAGTAACTGAGGCGGTAGTCGGGGAGGAAGCCCTGGAAAGTCTCAGAAAGTATAACTTTACAAAAGGATTTTTTGGGATCAACGGGATTTCGAAAAAAAGCGGTTTTACAACACCGGATGTAAACGAAGCACTGGTAAAGAAGACAGCTCTTAGTCAATGTCTGGATGCTTATATCTTAGCCGATGCATCTAAATTCGGCAGGATTTCAGCAGTCTGCGTGGCCGGGCTGGATCAGGCAGTCATAGTTACAGGGAAACTTAAGGAACCAAGCTTTTTAAAATATACAGCGATCAAGGAGGTATCAGAATGATTTACACAGTAACATTTAATCCGGCGATTGATTACGTCATCAAGGTGGATGACCTGACTCTTGGGAAGGTAAATCGGACCAAAAGGGAAGATATGTACTGCGGCGGCAAGGGGATTAATGTATCGAATGTACTTGCCAATTTGGGGATCGACAGTGTGGGATTTGGATTTATTGCAGGTTTTACGGGAGATGCCATTGAGACAGGGGCAAAACAGCTGGGATTTAAGCCGGACTTTATCCGTCTCAGAGAAGGCATGACAAGAATCAATGTCAAGATCAAATCAAATGAAGAGAGCGAAATCAACGGACAGGGACCGGATATCCATGAGGATGAACTGGAAATGATGTATCAGAAGCTGGATACATTAAAAGACGGAGATATATTGGTCCTGGCCGGAAGTATTCCGAACACTCTCCCTGAAGATGTATATGAAAAAATTATGGAAAGGCTTCAGGATCGTAAGATTCAGATCGTCGTGGATGCTACGAAAGATTTGTTATTAAACGTTCTGAAGTATCATCCGTTCCTTATCAAGCCGAACAATCATGAATTGGGAGAAATGTTTGGGGTTGAACTGAAAAATAATGAAGAAATCATTGAGTATGGAAAGAAGCTTCAGGAAAAAGGTGCAAGGAATGTTCTCATTTCCATGGCAGGAGATGGAGCAATCCTGATCACAGAGGAAGGGGATGTACACATTTCTCCTTGTCCAAAAGGTGAAGTTAAAAACTCTGTGGGAGCAGGCGATTCTATGGTCGCAGGTTTCCTGACCGGATATCTCAAAGCTGGAGACTATAAAGAAGCATTAAAAATGGGAATTGCCACGGGAAGCGCCAGTGCATTTTCTGAGGATCTTGCAACGAAAGATAAGATTATGGAATTGTATGAGCAGCTTTAGAATAATTTAAATGTCAAGGCAGGAAAAAAGAGAAGTTTTTATGGCTTCTCTTTTTTTTGCACTTATTTGTGAAAAGAAATGTAACGGTGACATTTCTTTTCACAAAAGATGAAAAACCTCAAACTGTTTTTTACAGAGTGCGGATGATATACTCAAACCATAGATGAGGTGATAAATATGAACAAGAGATCTCGGGAAATCTTATCTACTCTGATTCAGAAAAAAGAATATGGGCAGGCGGCACAAATGAAGGAGCTTGCAGAGCAGTTCGGAGTTTCCGTAAGGACCATCCGGAATGACTTGGAGCAGATTAATGAATTTCTCAGCAAAAATGAATTGTCCGGCGTGAGTCTCGGAAAACAAGGCGTCATTGAGACGGGAAAAGATATAAATATGGCAAGGCAGTATCTTTTCCGGGATAATTTTTATTCCTATAAGCTGGAGAAAAACGAGAGAAAGATATTTATGGCGACATTGCTGATCTGTGAAAATGATTACCGGACCCTTTCGGATCTGGCGGACTGCATGTATGTGAGCCGGTCCACAGTGATTCAGGATTTGGAAAGCCTTAAACAGTTTTTCAGGAAGCACAGACTTTATGTTGTCTCCCATTCCAATAAAGGATTGATGTTAGAAGGTGAGGAAAAAAACAAGAGATTATTGTTATTCTCCATGGTAAAAAGCAGTGAATCCGTATACCGGGAGGCACCGGTTTTTGAGAGACTGATCGGTTCTCTGAAAGAGGAGTGCCGGGTAGATATGGAAGATCTGAAGACTATGGAAAAGGTTATCAATCTGGCGGAACATTTTTCGGGAAGGTTTCTCACAGACACTTCCTTCACTGACCTTAAATATTTTCTTCTCTTAAGCCTGTACCGCATGCGGCTTAAAATTTATGCAGAGCAGGACGGCAAGAAAAACAGCAAATATGAAATGGCGGGGTATATATTAAAGCAGCTCAGTGACTTTGCTGGCATTGAGGTTGTGGAGGACGAAGTTAAATTTCTCGGAAGAATATTAAATGAGATGCGTTATATCAAAAAGACGACCAGCAACCAGGAAATTGTTAAGATGCAGGTGATCACAAGAACCTTTATTGAGCATGTTTCTATTGACATCGATTTGAATTTGCAGGGAGATTATATCTTCTATGAAAATCTCATTAATCATCTGGAATCTATGTTTTCATCAGCCATACGGGACAACACGGTGAGTTCAGTGGTGACAGAAGTCCTGGAGCGCTATCCGAAGATACAGAAAGCTGTACAAAACAATGTATTTGTCCTGGAAGATTACATAGGGCGGAAGCTTAATGAGGTAGAAATCTCATATATTGTGGTGCATATCTGTGCCGCAATTGAAAGAAACAGAAACTCCGCGGAGCGTTATTCGGTAATTCTGGTATGCAACGGAGGAATCGGAACATCCCAGCTTCTTCTGGCCAGGCTTAAAAAGTATTTCAATTTTCATGTAGCAGATATCATACCGGCTCATGATCTTAAGAATGTGGCTGTTGACGAGGCTGATGTGATTCTCTCTACAGTAGCTCTGGACACCGATTTAGAGTATATCCAGGTGGACCCTCTGCTGAATGACGGAGACTGCATCAATGTAGGGAAAAAACTTTCGAGGCTGAAAGGAAACCGGAGCACCGGTAAAAAACAGACGAAGAAAGAAAAGCCTGAGGCGGTTCATATGAAGCGGATCAAGGAAATCCTTACTTCAGATACGGACCCGGAAAAAATGATATTTAAAATAGAAGAGGTCGTCAATGAGTTCTTTCACAAAGAGGTGAGCCTGCCTCTGGCTGAAATGCTTCCAAAGCAGGCCATAAGGCTGAATGTGAGCTGTAAAACCTGGCAGGAAGCCGTCAGACAATCGGCTCAGTATCTGCTTGAAAATGATTGTATCGAGGAAAGATATATAAGTTCCATGATAAAGAATGTGGAGCAGAACGGCCCTTATATTCTCGTGGCACCGGGGTTCGCACTGCCCCATGAAGCTTTAAATGCCGGTGCAAAAAAGGTGGGTATGAGCCTGATCAGACTGGATGAGCCGGTAGTATTCGGTAAACCGGAGTTTGATCCTGTGGAGTGGGTCTGCTGTTTAAGCGCAATTAACAAAGAAACACATTTAAAGGCTATGTTCCATCTCGTGAATCTGTTTCACAATGAGAAGTTTCGAGATAAAATACGGCCGGCCCAAAGCAGAGATGAAGTCTATAACGCAATCAAACGATATGAATATGAAATGAGGTAATGCAGCATGATTTGGGAAGATTTAAAAGAGGAACTGGTGCTTACGGATCTCGATGCCGAAAGCTCCGGGGAAGTCTTTGAACGTCTGGGAAAGACACTGATAGAGGAAGGTTACTGCAGGGATTCCTATATTGACGCCTTAAAGACAAGGGAAAAGGATTTTCCTACAGGGGTCAACATGGGAGGAGTAGGAATCGCCATTCCGCATACAGATAAAAGCCATGTGTACAAAGGCGCGGTAGCCATCGGAATCTTAAAAAAACCTGTGAAGTTTTATCAGATGGGGACAACAGATGAAGTGGTCATGGCAAGACTGGTATTTATGCTCGCCGTGGACGATCCGGAAGAACATCTGGTATTTTTACAAAGGATTCTGCAGGTGCTGCAGGATTCAAACACACTGAAACAATTGACGGAGTGTACGAAAAAACAGGACGTCATCCGCATTATAAAAGAAAAAGAACAGTCACTTTCCTGAACAGGAAAAATGAAAGGAGATTTATTATGTCAGCAGTCAATATTTTATCCGTTTGCGGGTCTGGAACCGTAACATCATCTATGGTAGCGGCAAAATTGAAGGAAAAATTAGGAGAACGGGGATATTCTGTCTCCACTACGGAAGCCAGACCGACAGAGGCATTAAATCTTGCCCAGTCAGGGAGATTTGATGTTCTTGCACATACCAGCCCGCTCCCGGACGGGGATTACGGCATTCCGATGGTTAATGCTTTTGCGTGCATTACAGGTATGGGAGAAGATGAATTTTTTAATCAGATTGTGGAAGCACTGAGGTCTGTCGGAAAATAAAGAGAGAGTAAAACGGAGGAAATACATATGGAAGCAATTCTTGCAACACTGAAAGTAATCATCGACAACTTCGGATCGGCAATCATCGTACCATTTATTATTTTCATTATAGCATTGATTTTTAAAGTCAAAGTACAGAAAGCATTTTTATCCGCGCTTTATGCAGGAGTATCCCTGATGGGATTTACTCTGATTCTCGGAGCGTTTACACCGATCATCACACCGATGGTCAAGAATATGTCCCAGGTCATGGCAGGCGTCACAGGGGTAAATTTAAATACGTTTGACGTGGGATGGCAGGCGACCTCCGTCGTTGCCTTTGCTACCAGCGCGGGAATGATCTATCTGGGTCTGGGGATTCTTTTACAGACGATCCTGTTTCTTGTAAAGTGGACGAATATTTTTCAGCCGTCGGATCTCTGGAATAACTATTCCTATATTGTCTGGGGCGCCATGGTTATTTTCAAGACCCACAATTTTATTTTGGGAATCGCATGTATGATTCTTTTGAATCTGTACAGTCTGCTCATATCAGAGCTGGTTGCAAAGAGGTGGTCTAAATACTATAACTATCCCAACTGTACCATTATTGCCATGCACAATGTAGAACCCGCGATTTTTGCAATTTTGTTTGATCCGATCTTAAATAAGCTTGGATTCAACAAATTAAAACTGAATCCAAAATCGATAGAAAAGAAAATCGGATTTCTCGGGGAGCCCATGACTCTTGGATTTTTCCTCGGAATGTTTATCGGGATACTGGGAAGCATCAATAAACTTGGAACCATCGCCGGATGGGGTGATATTTTAGAAGCTGCGATAGCTACCAGTGCGGTCATGGCGATCTTTCCTAAAATAGCAAGTATGTTTGCCCAGGCGTTTGCGCCGATCACGGAGGCCGCAAGAAAATTCATGGGCAAAGCAGGTGACAGGGAATGGTATATTGCCGTCAACGATGCGGTCGGCTATGGAGAACCTGCTACTCTTACAAGCGGACTTCTGCTGATCCCTATTATGATCGTGGTTTCTACGATCCTCCCGGGCAATCAGGTGCTGCCGGTAGTAGATCTTCTGGCTATCCCATATATGGTACAGGGCCTGGTAGCGGTCTATAAAGGAAATATGTCAAAGATTCTTTTAGCCGGAACAATCTGGTTCAGCTTAGGGCTTCTCATGTGTACTTATACAGCTCCGCTGTTTACGCAGGTGGCAATCTCCGCGGGGTTTGCGATCCCGGCGGGAGCAGCCATGATTACGAGCTTTAATATTCTCGGAAAACCAATGCTTGGGTTCGTATTCCTTGCATTCCTTTCCGGAAATCCTGTCTTCATCGCGATTGCAGTGATTGTCTACGCAGTCATGTTTGCAGTCTTTAAACTGAAAAACAAGGAGATCGTAGCTTACTTAGACCGTCAGGCGGAAAAAAATGAATCAGCGGAAGAAGCAGGGGTGTAAAGTATGAAGGTAGATGTGAATAAATTTTTAAAGCCGTGCAGCTGCGGCAGAAAACATGAAATCATTGTGGACGATATAATTATAGAAAGCGGGGCAGTCAGCAGACTTCCCGAGATCCTTGCAAGGGACGCATATAAGAATTTTCAAAATATTGTAATGATCTGTGATGAAAATACTTATGAGGCAGCGGGAAAGACGGTGGAACGCCTTGTGCCGGGTCTGAAAAAGGCAGTCCTTGATCCGGAAAACCTCCATGCCAATGAACATGGCGTGGAGGCGGCACAAAAGTATCTTGACCAGATGGGCGAGCTGGATCTGATGATCGCTGTTGGGTCCGGGACCATCCATGACATCTCAAGGTATCACGCCTACGAGAAAAAAATTCCTTTCTTCTCCGTACCGACGGCGGCCAGTGTGGACGGTTTTGTATCCACAGTAGCAGCTATGACATGGCACGGATTTAAAAAGAGCTTTACTGCCGTATCGCCGATCGTTGTCATTGCGGACACGGATATTTTCAGTAGGGCACCGATGCGGCTGACGGCTTCCGGTGCTGCAGATTTGCTCGGGAAATATACGGCTCTTGCAGACTGGAAGATCACACATATCCTGACGGGAGAATATATTTGTGAAGAAATCTGTGAGATGGAGTATCAGGCACTGGATGCGCTGAAGGCCAGTCTTCCGGGACTGGCAGCCGGCGATGCGAAGGCTTATGAAGAGCTGATGTATGGACTCCTGCTTTCCGGTCTTGCCATGCAGATGACCGGCAACTCAAGACCCGCATCCGGGGCGGAGCATCATATGTCCCATTTGTGGGAAATGGAAGTGCTGAATGATTACATTGACTTTTACCACGGGGAAAAGGTTGGCGTAGGGCTGATCCTGGCTTCAAAAATCTACCACAAAGCGGCAGAGAAAATGCGCGGTGAAGCATTTACAGTGAAAGAATCTATGCCTGTAGAAGAAGAACTGATCAGAGTGAATTTTACTAAGCTTGGAATGTATGAGTCTATCATAGAAGAAAACACACCGAACCTGCTGGAAGAAGTTGACTCACAGAAGCTTTTGGAAAGGAAAGATGAGATCGCGGCGGTGATCGATGAGATCCCTTCAGCCGGAGAGCTTACCGATATGCTCAAAGAAGTGAATGGGGTCAGAACCCTTGAGAATCTTGGCTTTGATGAAAGCTTTCAGGAAAAAACTGCAAGATTATCTCCTTATGTGAGAGCAAGAATTACCTTCATGAGACTGCTCAAGTTTTATAGTTTTTATGAAGAAGTGATCAACGGTTAGGGGGAAGGAAGATATGCTGGAAGAATTAAAAGAGCAGGTGTATGAGGCAAATATGGAGCTCCCGGCAAAAGGGCTCGTCACATATACTTGGGGAAATGTAAGCGGAATCGACCGCAGAAAGGGAATGTTTGTTATCAAGCCGAGCGGAATCGCCTACGAGGAACTCAGACCTTCCGATATGGTGGTTATGGATCTTGACGGAAATAAGGTGGAAGGGGATTATCATCCTTCCTCCGATACCCCGACCCATCTGGAACTATATAAGGCATTCGGACAGATCGGCGGTATTGTACACACACATTCTGCCTGGGCAACTTCCTGGGCCCAGGCGGGAAGGCCGGTTCCGTGTTATGGGACCACTCACGCAGATTATTTTTACGGGGAGATCCCGTGTGCCAGAAGTCTGAGACCGGAAGAGATTGAAACGGAATATGAGAAAAATACAGGGCTTGTCATTGTCGAGACATTTCAGGGAATGAATCCAGCCTATGTTCCGGGAGTTCTCTGCACAAACCACGGACCGTTTGCCTGGGGAAAGGATGCAGAGGAGGCAGTACACAATGCTGTCGTGATGGAAGAGGTGGCAAAAATGGCTGCCAGGACAGAACAGCTGAAGACAGAAGTGGGTGAGGCGCCCAAGACCATTCAGGATAAGCATTTTTTCCGGAAACACGGCCCCAATGCCTACTACGGAAACGCCGGAAAGTGAGGGGCTATGTTAGAAAATATCAAAGCTTTTGTCCTGGATATGGACGGAACGATTTATCTTGGAAATGAACTGTTTCCGTTTACGAAGGACTTTCTTTCCAGAGTGGAGGAGACGGGCAGAAAATTTTACTTCTTCACAAATAACTCTTCCAAGAGCCAGCAAGCCTATATTGAAAAGCTTTCCAATATGGGCATTTCTATCACCAAAGAGCAGATGATGATCTCCAGCCATGTGATGATACGGTTTCTTTTGGAGAAGCATCCTGGAAAAAGTGTTTATGTCGTGGGAACACCTTCTCTGCTAAACGAATTCAGAAGCTTTGGGATACCTCTTGTGGAAAAAGATCCAGATATTGTTGTTCTGGGATTTGACACGACTCTGACCTATGAAAAGCTGTCCAGGGCCTGCCATTCTATCCGGAACAGCTGCATCTATTACGGAATCAATCCCGATTTAAACTGTCCCATGGAGAGAGGTACGTTTATCCCGGACTGCGGTTCCATGGCAAGGCTTGTGGAGGCTTCCACCGGACGGTACCCGGAGTTTTTCGGAAAACCTTCAGAGCATACATTAAATTATATGATTCAGGAGACGGGATACCGCCCGGATGAGATCGCCATTGTAGGCGACCGGCTGTATACAGACATTGCCGTGGCCGATCAAAGCGAAGTGACCTCCATTCTTGTGTTAAGCGGTGAGAGTACCCTGAAAGATGTGGAGAATGGTGATGTAAAACCAGATGTCATTGTGAAAGATTTAAGTGAGATAACGAGAGAACTGTAAAAAGAAAAACACATTGGATGTTATGTACGGAGATCCAATGTGTTTTTCTATTAAACCCAAAGATGTTTGTGAAAAAGTTCCTGGAGGATTTTGATTTTGAACGTCTGGAAAAGACTTTTCCATATCTGCATGAAGACGAACATAAACTGCCGCTTCCATTGATCGTAACGAACACCCTGTCTGAAAGGTTAATGTCTACTGGACTTTTAGAGGATACAATGAAGAACAAAGTAAAGCTTACTGTTGCGATTTCCTGTATCACTGAGCCGTTTATACAGATGAGAGAGGAAGCGGATTTAATCTGTGAGATCGCAGGTGAGGTGATCTCAAATATGTTTTAGTACCGGTCTGTATGGCTGGATAGAAAGATGATGGACTTGTCCACTTTGTTTTCATATGCTATCCTTTTTGGTAAAGAAAGGTCAGACAGAGGTGTGGAGGATAATGAAAAAAAAACAGTATATCCGTCAACAGATCAAACAAAAAACAGAGAAGTTATCCACAAGATATCTTCGGGATTCGGAAGAAGAGATTCAGAAACAGATCCTTATGCTGCCGGAATTTAAGAGGGCGGAGACTGTTTTCTGTTACATATCCGTGGGAAAGGAAGTATCCACAGAATTGATTTTAACAGAATGCTTCCGACAGGGAAAACGGGTGGGAGTGCCCTTGTGCACAGCTCCCGGAATCATGGAAGTAAGGCAGATCACCTGTATGGACCAGTTAGAACACGGCATCTACGGACTCATGGAGCCAAAAAGAAATACTCCCATTGTGGAGAAACGAGAGATTGACCTGGGGATTATTCCTTGTATCAGCGCAGACTTCTGTGGAAAACGTCTCGGACATGGAGCCGGGTATTATGACCGGTATCTAAGCGATACAGAATTTTTGAAGGTGGTTTTATGCAGAAAAGAGCTTCTGTGGGAGGAGATTCCTACAGACAGCTATGATGTGCCAATGGACCTTGTGGTCACGGAGAAGGGGTGAAACTTTGATTCGATTTGATATTAACCAGAATTTAAAAGAAGTTTTTGAGGACGGACAGCTGCCAGCCATGGTATACATATCCAGACAGGAGAGCACCCCGGAGAAAATAAGTCGTCCGCTGCACAGCCATGAATCTATCTGTGAACTTTTGCTTGTATATAAGGGGACCGGAACCTATCAGGTGGGCACCAGTATTTATCCCATAGAAGAAGGCTGTGTGGCTTATTATAACCAGGGAGACCTTCATGAGATCGCAACGGCTGAGAAGACCAACATCGGCCATTATTGTATCGGTATTACAAACCTTCGCTTAAAGGGACTTAAGAAAAACCAGATGGTGCCAGAGGGCGGGCCCTATATCTGCCATACAGGATCCCTGTTTTCGTTTTTAAAGACGATGTGTGACCAGATTTACATGATGGAAGAGCTGAATCCGGTAGGCCAGCTGGCATCGCAGCTTTTCTGCGCCTCCATGGTGGTCATTGCCAGCCAGCTGGATACATTTCCGCAGGCTATGGCCGCGGAGACGAAGGAGGAAGAGTTTATCTCAAGGATCCTGGATTATTTGAATGAACACTTTACAGAGGAATTAAATCTGGATAAGATCGCTGAGGACATGCACTGCTCTGCCACTTATGTCTCCCACGGCCTGAAAAAAGCCACGGGTATGACTCCCATCAATTATATTATCCGCAGGCGGATCGGCCTTGCCCAGACAATGCTGATCTCTACCGATTTCACGGCGACCCAGATTGCCACTATGGTGGGATACGATAATACCAATTACTTCAGTACACTGTTTACAAAGACCGTTGGTATGACGCCGATCCGGTACCGGAACATGTATCTGGAAAAGCTGAGGGGCAGGAGGGATCAGTCATGAGAGTGAAAAGAGCAGGAATACATACAAGAGGGCATAATTTTAGAATACTTCTGATAGATTCTAATTTTAAAAAGGTAGTAGGACAGATAGCAATCAAATAATTCTAAACTTAGAGTTACATGGTTTTTTCTTGAGATAATATTGTAATGCTTCCCCTATAAACTTTGAAACTCCTTTACAGTACTGCTGATCCATAGCCTCGATCAGCTTTGGATTGTAGGGATATCCGTCAATCAGCTTATCATAGTAGTTCTCGCCCAGATCCATTGTAGGCTGGTCTTCTTCATCCAGCAGATTCAACATCTGGCCGATGATATTCTGTATCTCGTCAGATTTGACATCCCTTGAAACGTTACTTGTCAGCTGCTCTATCAAGTCTTTATTCTTTTCTACACACCCTTTTTCTTTGATCTTCTGCATCTTCTCCATATTCTCCATATTCTCAGAGAAATGGCTTAGGCTCTCTTTCATGGCATCCGTGTATTTTTCAACACTGCCGTAATATTCCACCGCCGTTTGAGCGATGCTGGACTCATGATCCCTTGCCACTTTTATAAATTCATCAAAGGCTGCGGTGCTTCCCCAGTATTTCATAATCTCCTCTGTATTCTCTTTTTTAAACTTCTCCAGTGCCTGGATATATTCACTTAAATCAAATTCTTTAAAACTCATATAGGTTTCTCCTTGTTCCAGCCTGCCGATCAGGTCTAGCAGTCTGTTCAGCCTGTCCCGTTTTGCCTTTAGCAGTGTTTTTTGCCTGCTCAAAGCCTCCTTTTTATTAAAATTGGGATTTTCCATGATCCTTTTAATATCCTTCAGAGGAAATTCCAACTCCTTAAAAAGTAATATCTGCTGTAGAGTGTTTATGGATTCTTCATCGTATAGTCTATAACCGGCGCCGGTGACCTTTGCAGGTTTTAATAATCCGATTTCGTCATAATACTGTAAGGTCCGCACGCTGACGCCTGAAAGTACTGCAACTTCTTTTATGGTTCTCAAGACATCATCTCCAATCTGCTGTGTATCTTTGATTCTATCTTACATTATCACGTTATGTGAGGGTCAATGGTTTTTGATTTCTTAGGAAAGACCTTGTCACGCTAATGCGTGAAAGCTTTTCCTAAGAAATCAAAAACGCTCCGCGGGGATGCACACAAATGCGTAAGGAAATTATTTGACTTTGTCAAATTGCATTTGGCGCTCAAAGTTGCCAAGCCCCTCATGAATGAGGGGATGGGGAGCTGAGGTGGGCTTGCCCACTTTGTTCTATCTTTTTAAAGTTATTACATGAGTAATTTATGAGTATCTTATATGTGTCTTATACAAGATAGTGGAGTCCTTGTTCTCATTTCTAATATATTTCTTTGAAATTGCCCTGTTTTTAATCTCACAGCGAACAAAATAGTAAAGGCGGAGGACCTTTGTTTTCTCTAAAATAATAATTACAGAAAGCGATGATGAACAAACAAAACAGGAGGTTTTAACATGAGTATGAATATCTGCGGAGCTCCTTGTTGCTGGGGCGTGGATGATGTAAAGAACCCTTATCTGCCGCCGTGGCAGAGGGTGCTAAAGGAGGCGGGTCAGGCGGGCTACCGGGCCATTGAGCTTGGACCTTATGGATATCTCCCGATTGATGTGGAGACAGTTTCTGAGGAGTTAAAAAAGAATGGATTAGCCATTGTGGCAGGGACGATCTTCGACGATCTGCTAAGTGAAGAAAACTATGAAAACGTATTGAGACAGACAGAAGAGATCTGTTCTCTGGTCACAAAGCTTCCGCCGCTTCCGGTACATGAGGGCCAGCATTTTGCTACGCCATATATGACTATCATGGACTGGGGTCATGATGAGAGAGATTATGCGGCCGGACATCCTGACAAAGCGCCGAGGCTTTCAGAAGTAAAATGGGCAGCGATGATGGGCCACATCAGGGGAATCTGTGAAAAGGCGAAAGAATACGGTGTGCGGGCGGTCATTCATCCTCATGCCGGAGGTTATATTGAGTTCGCAGATGAGATCGAAGCGGTGGTAAGGGACATTCCTTATGAGCTGGCAGGTCTCTGCCTGGATACAGGGCATCTTTATTACTCCGGTATGGATCCGGCAGAATGGCTGAAAAAATATGCGGACCGCCTGGATTATGTCCACTTTAAAGATGTGGATGAAAAGGTATACCGGGAAGTTCTGGGAGAACATATCCGCTTTTTTGAGGGCTGTGGTAAAGGAGCCATGTGTCCCATAGGAAAAGGTGCACTGGACTACCCTGAGATCAAGCAGACCTTGGAGGATATCCAGTACAGCGGATATATCACCGTAGAACAGGAACGTGATCCAAGAAATTCAGACACAAGCCTCCGGGACGTGAAGGCCAGTGTTATATATTTAAAAAGTGTAGGATATGAAATCTAATTCAGAAAAGGAGCAAAACTATGTATTACGGAGAAAAGAAAATTGAAAAACCGATCCGCTGGGCTATGGTAGGGGGAGGAAAGGGAAGCCAGATTGGCTATATCCACCGGTCCGCCGCAATGAGAGATTTTAATTTTGACCTGGTTGCAGGTGCTTTTGACATTGACCCGGAGAGGGGCAGAGAGTTTGGTAAGCAGCTTCATGTGGATGAGGACAGATGTTATCCAGATTATAAGACTATGTTTGCAAAGGAAGCTAAGCGCCAGGACGGGATCCAGGCGGTCTCCATTGCAACTCCCAACGGAACACACTTTGAGATTACAAAGGCAGCCTTGCTTGCCGGGCTTCATGTTGTATGTGAAAAACCTCTCTGTTTTACAACCGAAGAGGCGGAGGAATTAGAGGCACTGGCCGCAAAACAAAATAAAATTGTAGGTGTTACTTACGGTTATGCGGGACATCAGGTCATCGAGGAGGCACGACAGCTGATCGCCGAAGGAATGCTGGGAAAGATTCGTATTGTCAATATGCAGTTCTCACATGGATTCCACAACGTGGCAGTCGAAAAAAATACAGCCTCCACAAAATGGCGGGTGGATCCAAAGGTTGCAGGACCGTCCTATGTGCTGGGTGATGTGGGAACCCATCCGCTGTACTTATCTGAAGTCATGCTTCCGGATATGAAGATCAAACGGCTGATGTGCAGCAGACAGTCCTTCGTCGAGTCCAGAAAACCTCTGGAGGACAACGCCATGACCATCATGGAATATGACAATGGTGCCGTGGGATACGTTTGGTCATGTTGTGTAAACTGCGGTTCCATGCATGGGCAGAAGATTCGTGTCATCGGTGAAAAGGCATCTATCGAGTGGTGGGATGAGCATCCGAACCAGCTGACCTATGAAGTGCAGAATGAACCTGTACGTGTTCTGGAAAGAGGCATGGGATATCTGGCACCTTCTGCCCTGGAGGAAGACCGTATTGGGGCAGGGCATCCGGAAGGTTTGTTTGAGGCATGGAGTAACTTATACAGCCGCTTTGCGCAGGCCATGGATGCATGTGACAGAGGAGAGAACGTGGAGTTCTGGTATCCCAATGTACACGCAGGGGCAGAGGGCGTGCGCTGGGTAGAAAACTGTGTACAATCCGCAGATCAGGGCGCACAGTGGGTAGATTATAAATAAGGAGCTGATGAGATGAAAATAGCATTTGACGTGGATGTGCTGGCAAAGCAGATGGATATCAATCGGATGGTGCATCAGGTGGCAGACTGGGGTTATAAATACATCGAACAGTCTCCGCATCCAAGGATCAATCCATTCTATAAACACCCGCTGTTCTCCAGGGAATGTGAGGCAGAATACAGGAAAGCACTCCGGGAAACCGGAGTGGAGATCTCCTCCTTTATCGTGGTGTACCGCTGGTCCGGACCTACAGAGGAGCAGAGACAGATGGCAGTAGCCAACTGGAAACGGATGATCGAGATCGCCGTGGATATGGGCGTGCCGGTAATCAACACGGAGCTGTCTGGGGATCCCAACCAGCAGGAGATCTGCAACGGCATGTGGTTCCGTTCTATGGAAGAACTTCTGCCAATCATTGAGCGGGAGGGACTCCGGTTGGAGATCCAGTCCCATCCGTATGACTTCTGCGAGCTGAACAACGAGACCTGTGACCTGGTAAAATCCTTCCGTTCCCCGAACCTTGGGTATGTGTATTCTTCCCCACACGGATTCTTTTATGACGAGGGCAAAGGGGATGTACGCTCCATGTTACAGTACGCAGGGGAAGAACTGACCCACGTACTGTTTGCGGATACATTTAACCAGACCATGGACTGCCGCTATATCGCCAATCCGCCGTGGTTAAACGGAAGAGGAAAAGCGGATGTGACCATCCACCAGCATTTAGCCATGGGAGAGGGAGACGTGGACTTTGACGGGATCTTTGAGACGTTAAGAGACATGAACTTCGCAAACAGCCAGTTAAGGGAAGATGCGCCGAAAGCCGGAGGAGACAACATCGCATGTGTATCCATGTTCGGATTCCCGGAAAAGATGGAGAAGCAGGCGCCGGAGGCAAGAGAACGCATTGAACGGGAACTGCTGAAAGGGTAGAGTGAGAATGGAAAAGAAGCAAGGATCGATATTAGAAAAATTATCATGGAAAACAAGATTCTCTTATGGATGCGGAGATACGGCTTGCAATGTGGTTTTTGGGATGATCAGCACGGTGCTGACGCTGTTTTACACAGATTACGTGGGAGTCTCTGCCGCAACAGTCGGAATGGTCATGCTGCTCTCCAGAGTATTTGACGGATTCTCTGACGTGATCATGGGATTTATTGTGGAACGAACCAACTCCAAATGGGGGAAATCAAGGCCGTGGATCCTGTGGATGGCCGCACCGTATGCCGTCTCAGCCGTGCTGTTATTCACAGTGCCCCACACGACGAATTTTCTACAGTTTCTGTATATGTTTGTGACGTATAATTTCTGTACAACCATCTGCTATACGGCCATCAATCTGCCCTACGGAAGCCTCTCCACTATGATGTCCAGAAGTTCTGAGGAGCGGAGCATGCTCAGTATCGTGAGAATGGGGATGTCACCGTTCGGGCGTATCCTGGCGGTTACCTGCACCATGCCGTTAGTAAAGCTGTTCGGGGATACACAGTCCTCCTGGGTGATCGTCATGGGCATATGGGCTGTGATCGCCATGGTCCTTCTGGTCATCTGTTTTGCCAACTGCCAGGAGACCGTAAAGATCGAAGCCCGTGAGAAGCAGGAAAAAATACCTGCGCTCAAAGCATTAAAGCTTTTAGTGACCAACCAGTATTTCTGGGCTGTATTGGTCCTCTGGATGATGCAGAATGTGATTTACGGTGTGACGGGAACCATCCTGCCGTATTACTGCAAGTACATATTCCACAACGACACATGGATGTACAGTACACTGTATCTGACGGAGACGCTGACCATCGTAGCATCCACGTGTATCGTATGCCCTATCCTGCTGAAACACTTCGGGAAGAGGAATATGGCGCTTGCAGGAGCGGTGTTAGCGCTGGCCGGACAGCTTGTGTTCTTTGCAAATCCCTACAGTTTTCAATGGATGCTTTTGTGCTGTATCATCAGGGGTATCGGATTATCGCCGTTAAATGCCATTGTCTTTGGCATGCTGGGGGATGTGGTGGAATTCGGACAGTGGAAGCATCATATCCGCCAGGAGAGCCTGATATTTGCCGGCGGGTCGGTGGGAACAAAGATCGGTTCCGGCCTGGCCTCAGCCATCATGACGGGACTTCTCTCACTGGCAGGCTATCTGAGCTCTGCGGCAGGAGCAGTCACCCAGCCCCAGTCGGCCATTGATATGATTATGAACATTTATAAAACGGGACCGATTATTGTATGGGTCGTAGTCATCATAACACTGGTCCTGTACAAACTGGACAAAAAATATGAAACGATCATGGAGGAACTGACAGAACGGGAACTTCAGGGTCAGCTATAAATGAACAGCAGGGAGGGAACCTCATCCAAAGGCGCCTTCCCTAAATTTTTTATTATAACAGGACAGCAGGCCTTTTTGATGTCATAGGGAATTCCTACGGAACCTACTATGACATCAAAAACGCTCCGCCAGGATGCACACAAAATGCGTAAGGAAATCATTTGACTACGTCAAATCGCATTTGGTGCTCAAAGTTGTCAATCCCCTCAAAGAGTGAGGGGTTGGGGAGATGAGGTGGGCTTGCCTACTTTGTTCTTTATTACGGTTCCGGTATTCACGGGGCGAGCACTGGTAAGTCCTCTTAAACATCCGAGAGAAGTTGCTGGGGCTGTCAAAACCACATCTTATGGAGATTTCCGAGATGCTCTGGCTGGTCTTGGTGAGCAGAAGGGCTCCTTTAGACAGACGGTAGCGGATCAGATACTGCATGGGCGGGATCCCCAGTGTCCGGCGGAAGCACCGTAAACATTCCCTCTCTCCGATATTGGCGGATTTTGCGATGTCATACAGCTTTAACGGTTCCGCAAACCGCTCCTCAATCATATGAATCATTGTTTTGATGCGGCAGGAATCCTGGTCCTGCCTTGCCGTGGTTTCTGAGATCACAGATTCATGGCTTCGATACAGAAGAAAACAAAGGCGGGAGAGATGTTCCCTGACTGTGAATTCATGGCCCCATAAACCTTCAGAAAAGGCCTGAAAAGCCTTTAAGAAGCACTGCGTGGGTTCCGGCACGGTGTCGCCTACAGAAGAAAATTGAAGGCAGTCTATGGCACAGGAGCTGATGAGCGGCTGGATATATTTTATATAGAAAACAGAGCTTTCAGAGCCGCATATAAAATCCGGATGGAATACAAGAGACTGAAGCCGGCAGGTGCCGGAGGTTTCCGCCTCATGGAGGATATTGGAGTTGATCATCAGGCTGTCTCCTGCATTCATGCGCAGGGATCTGCCGGGAACCCTTATCTCTAAAGTCCCGGAGTACAGATAAATGACTTCCAATTCTTCATGCCAGTGCCATGGGATCCTGCTGACGCTGTCAACAGAATAGACAGAGTCATAGCCGGCACACGGGAATTCGATGGTTCCGTGGGGCCGCACTTCCCGTCTGTCCTGGTCAGTATAGATTGTACAATCCTGAAGAGGCATAGAGAGTCCTCCTTTTTGTCGCTTTTCTTATATTATAGGTCCAAATTAGTATTGTTTCAATCGGCAAAAGACGGTATTTATATATTAAGGTGACTGGTGTACAGATATTCGGGAGGTATGGGTTTTTATGATAGATTTACATATGCATTCTTATTACAGCGATGACGGGGAGTTTCAGCCGGAAGAATTAGTGCAAAAATGCAAAGAGGAGGGCATCCGGTATATGGCCATTGCGGACCATAACTGTGTCCGGGCCGTGGAAAAAGGAAGAAAGGCAGCCCAGAAAGAGGGGATTCATTTTATCTCAGGGGTAGAGATTGACTGTACCTTTCAAGGGGTTAACCTGCATGTTCTTGGTTATGGAATCGATGAAAGGGACGCGGCTTTTCAAAAGATCGAGGACAATATATCAGAGCAGAGCAGTGAAGCATCGGTTAAGATGCTTGAGGAGACGAGAAAATTAGGATTTGATGTGTCTGAGAAAGACATGGAAGCCTTGACGGAAACTATGTTTTGGAAAAACCGTTGGACAGGGGAGATGTTTGCAGAAGTTCTATTAAATAAACCAGAATATAAGGAACATGAGCTGCTCCTGCCTTACCGTCCGGGAGGAGACAGAAGCAGCAATCCCTACGTGAATTTTTACTGGGATTATTACTCCCAGGGAAAACCCTGTCATGTGGGCATAAAGTTCCCTTCTATGGAAGAGGTGATCACTGAGATCCATGAAAGCGGGGGAAAGGCAGTGCTGGCGCATCCGGGAGTGAACTTAAAGGACCATATGGAACTCTGGAAAGAGATCGCCGTTTCCGGCATTGATGGGGTGGAAGCCTTCAGCAGCTATCACTCACCGGAGGATGCTATGTTTTTCAGCCATGAGGCCGGAAAGTATGAACTGTTCGTGACCTGCGGAAGTGATTACCACGGGAAGACTAAGCCGTCTAGTTGTATCGGACAGCACGGCTCCAGCCATCCGGAAGATGAAATCCTGCCCCAGCTTGAGAGCATCGTGAAGTAAACAGTTCAACAGGTAAAATAATTACGAATAAAAATAGTCAAGCCCTTCATCTCATTTTAAAGGGCCTGACTATTTTCTTGCATGGAATACTTGGTTGATCCGTCTATTTTCTTGCGAGCTCGTTGGCCAGCTTAACGATGGTCCTGATGGGATCGGAAAGTTCGCTCTGATTCATGGCATTCACATAGCTTGCCCGGTTGTTATAAACCTCGTGCACTGCGTTCAGCAGGGACTTAGAGGTGACATCCTCCTCGTTCAGTACATAGCTGTAGCCTTGCCGCTGGAATGACTGGGCGTTTAAGATCTGGTCTCCCCGGCTGGCGTTTAATCCCAGCGGAATCAGGATATTTGGCTTCCTGAGGGCCAGGAGCTCACAGATGGCGTTGGCCCCTGCCCTGGAGATGATAACGTCTGCACAGGCAAAGAGATGCTTCAGTTCCTTTTTCACATACTCAAATTGGCGGTAACCGCTTTTGCCTGCAAGCATAGATTCCAGGTGATTCTTCCCGCAGATATGGATGATCTGAAAATCCTCCAACAGCTCATCAATATTTTCCCTGACCGCATTGTTTATCGCTACGGAACCAAGGCTTCCGCCGATGATCAGCAGAACAGGTTTTGAAGATATAAAGTCGCAAAGCTTAAGGCCTTTTTCCTTAGAACCGGTAAACAATTCTTCTCTGATCGGTGAACCAGTAAGTATAGCTTTCCCTTCTGGGAGATGTTTTACGGTTTCCGGAAAATTGCAGCAAACCTTATTGGCACTTGGAATGCTTAATTTATTTGCAAGACCCGGTGTCATGTCAGATTCATGGATGATGACAGGGATCCGCAGATGCTTAGCCGCCATGACCACAGGTACGGTGACAAATCCGCCTTTGGAAAACACCACATTGGGATTCAACTGTTTTAATGTTTTTTTAGCGTCAAAATAACCCTTCATGACCCGAAAGGGATCCGTAAAGTTCTTCACATCAAAATATCTTCTGAGTTTACCGGAGGAAATACCGTAGTAGGGAAGACCAATGTCTTCGATCAGCTTCTTTTCCATCCCCTCTTTGGAGCCTATATAGCTGATTTGATATCCCTCTTTCTCCAGTGCAGGTACCAATGCCATATTCGGAGTGACATGTCCGGCAGTACCCCCTCCGGTCAATACGATTCGTTTCATAATACCTCCATCAATTAAACAGATGTCAATGAGTCTCTTTATATTCCTTTAAAGCTTTCGAAAGCTGGTCAGGACATGAGGTACCGCGGAAACCGCATTGGATGCCTGAAAGCCGTTCGATCACCTCGTCTACTGACATTCCTTTTACAAGGGCTGCCACGCCTGTGGTATTTCCCTGGCAGCCTCCCCGGAACTGTATGTCTTTTATTATATCGTCTTCTATTTCAAATTCAATAGCGCTGCTGCAGACGCCTTTTGTCTTGTAAACCATCGTAGTTACCTCCTGATGTTTTTATTGAATACCATATGGGTAATCCGTATTATATCATAAAAATCGGAGAATACATAGATGGGGAAGCTGTGTTATAATTTTTATCAGACGGAAATAATGACAGTAAAAAGGAGAATGATTTATGAGAATAGGAATTATCGGGGCAATGCAGGAAGAGGTGGAATCCCTGATCTCTTCTATGGAGAATGTAAAAAAGAAGACAAAAGCCTCCATGGATTTTTATGAGGGAAGGCTCTGGGGAAATGATACGGTTGTCGTTATGAGCGGCATTGGAAAAGTAAACATGGCTGTTTGCGCGCAGATACTGATCGACAGCTTTGGTGTGGAAAAACTGATCAATACCGGGGTCGCAGGCGGCCTGTATAAGGATATTGAGATTGGGGATATTGTGATCTCCAGCGATGCCGTACAGCACGATATGGATGCCGTGGGCTTTGGTTATCAGCTGGGGGAAATCCCGCGTATGGAGTGTTCTGTGTTCCAGGCGGATGCCGCACTGATAAAAGAGGCGGAGGAAGCCTGCAAAAAGGCCAATCCGGATATCCAATGCTTTACCGGGCGGGTTTTAAGCGGCGACCAGTTTATCTCCAGCGACCAAAAGAAACACTGGCTGATCGAGAATTTTGGCGGGTATTGTGCGGAGATGGAAGGGGCGGCCATGGCCCAGACAGCATACTTAAATGACGTACCCTTTGTGATTTTAAGAGCCATCTCCGACAAGTGCGACCACACAGCAACAGTAAATTACAGCGAATTTGAGGAAGCTGCAATAAAGCATATAATTAGACTGATTCACGGTATTTTAGACAAAGAAGCGTCAAACTTTGTAAGGCAATAATCCGTGTATTCCCCTCTTTGTGATTTTATAATATAAGAATCATAAAGGAAGAAGGAGAAATATCATGGATGTATTAAAAAACGCATTTTTTTTACCGGGACTGATTGCAGTTATGGCCGCAGGTGTCCTGTCAAAACTTATTGTCTGGAGGAATTACCGCAGGCTTTTAAGAGATTCTTATGAGATGGACGGAAATAAGAAACAGTGGATGGGAGTGCTGAAAAAAAAGTTCGAAAGTTACTATCAGCTGGAGGCCAACCTGAACAACATTCCCTGTGTTGTGGACAAGTATATGAAAAATCACAAAATAGCAGGAGTGTCTTCCGAGATCATGGAACAGATCACCGGATTGTGTGCCGTTTTGAGTTTTTTCCTGGGTTGTCTTGGAACAGTACGGGGATACATAGAAGGAGCCGATTTAAGTGTTGTGGCAGAGAGTCTGTTTTTAAGCCTGTCGGCCGGACTGTTTCTTGTGTTTGTGGACAGGCTGGTCACCTTTGACGGAAAAAAACAGCTGGTCAGAGCCAATCTGATCCATTTTCTTGAAAATATTCTTCCAAACCGCTATCTCAAATCTGTGAAAAAACAGGAAAAAGAAGAACAGGCAAAGCAGAAGGAGAAGCAGAAAGAAAAGGAGCAGGTAAAGGAAGAAAAGAAAGAAGCAAAAAAAATAGAAAGACACTGGCAGGAAGCGGCCGCATCCAGAGAATTTGAACTGACCGATGAAGAAATGCAGGCGGTGAAAGATTTTATAAATGGATTATAAATCTAATGTATACATAATAGAATAATAAAAAAGCAGGAAATCAAACTATGAGGAAAGTTTTATTATTATTCTGTATCATTTGCATGCTTGGTCTTGCCGGCTGCCAAAAGGAAGAGGCGCAGGTGGAGAC
The DNA here is from genome assembly GCF_003461725.1 of Anaerostipes sp. AF04-45. Classification (NCBI taxonomy): domain Bacteria; kingdom Bacillati; phylum Bacillota; class Clostridia; order Lachnospirales; family Lachnospiraceae; genus Anaerostipes; species Anaerostipes sp. AF04-45. The sequence continues at coordinate 314,152 of NZ_QTXQ01000003.1, read as the reverse complement.
TACGAAGGTGATCAGCCAGGGAAGCAATACAAAAGAAGGATGGTGGCTGAAACGAAATAAAGAACATCAGCAGCCGGAATTTTCACAGAATGTGGATCTGTCCAAATATGACGCATACTCTGTGGATACGAAGGCGAAAAATAAGAAAGTGATGTATCTGACCTTTGACTGCGGATATGAGAATGGTTTTACGCCCAAAATTTTGGATGTATTAAAGAAAGAGAAAGTTCCGGCGGCATTTTTTGTGACGAAGCCTTTTATCCGGGAAGATCCGGAGTTAGTAAAGAGAATGAAGAAAGAGGGGCATGTGGTGGGAAATCATACGGTCCATCACAAGAGCATGCCAACGGTTTCAGACAGGGACAATAAGCAGGAACTCATCGACTGTGCGGAATACTGCAAAAAAACAACCGGTTATGATATGGATATGTTTATGCGCCCGCCTATGGGGGAATACAGCGAACATACATTAGCGCTGACAAAGAAGCTCGGATATAAGACAATTTTCTGGAGTATGGCATATGTGGATTTTAATGTGAACAGCCAGCCGGGCAAGGACTATGTAGTTCAGCATTTTGAAGAAAATTACCATAATGGAGCCATTCCGCTGATGCACAATGTATCCCAGTCTAACGCCGAAGCGCTGGAGACCGTTATCAGGAATATGAAGGCAAAAGGATTTGAATTCCGGTCGCTGAAAAAGCTCCCGGACTATTGAACAGAAGGGCGTTATTTGTTAAAATATAGATAACGCATTTAACCAAGAGAGACAACAGTAAAGGAGAAAGACATGGGAAAAATTAAGTTTGATTACAGCAACGCAAAAGATTTTATCAGAGACCATGAGATCGACATGATCGAGAAGCAGGTTGCGGATGCGAAAGAGTATTTGCTGTCAAGAAAAGGCCCGGGAAATGACTTCTTAGGATGGATCGACCTTCCTGTGGATTATGATAAAGAAGAGTTTGCGAGAATCAAAAAAGCTGCAGAAAAGATTAAGAGTGATTCCGATGTATTGGTTGTCATTGGTATTGGAGGATCCTACCTAGGTTCCAGAGCCGTGATCGAAGGGCTGTCCAACAACTTTAACAATAAGCTGGACAAAGAAGTGAGAAAAGCTCCGGAAGTATACTTTGCCGGACATAATATTAGCGGTACATATGTTAAACAGCTGATCGATGTGATCGGAGACAGAGATTTCTCTGTCAATGTCATCTCTAAATCAGGTACGACGACAGAACCCGGCATTGCATTCCGTATCTTCAAAAAGCTTCTTAAAGACAAATACGGAAAAGAAGAAGCAAACAAGCGCATCTACGCCACTACAGACAAGGCAAGGGGAGCATTGAAGACACTTGCCACAGACGAGGGATACGAGACTTTCGTTGTGCCGGATGATGTAGGGGGACGCTTTACAGTCCTGACAGCCGTAGGACTCCTTCCGATCGCAGCTGCGGGAATTGACATTGATGAGTTTGTAAAGGGATTCCAGGACGGAAGAGAGATGTTCTTAAACGCACCGTTTAATGAAAATCCGGCGATGCTCTATGCTGCCATCCGAAACATTCTCATGCGCAGAGGAAAGGGCATGGAGATCCTCGCAAACTACGAGCCGAACCTTCACTTTATCTCTGAGTGGTGGAAACAGTTATACGGAGAAAGCGAAGGAAAAGACGGAAAAGGCATCTTCCCTGCATCTGTTGACTTCTCCACAGACCTGCATTCTTTAGGCCAGTTCATCCAGGACGGATCTTCCAATCACTTTGAGACCGTGCTGAACGTGGAAGAACCGGAATTAGACATTGTGCTCGAAGCAGAAGAAAACGATCTGGACGGATTAAATTATCTGGCAGGCAAGACCATGAACTTCGTAAACCAAAACGCTATGAAGGGAACCATCTTAGCTCATGTGGACGGAGGCGTTCCGAACTTAAGATTTGATATTCCTAAGATGGATGCATACCATCTTGCGCAGCTGTTCTACACATTTGAGTCTGCGTGCGGTATGAGCGGTTACTTAAACTGCGTAAATCCATTTGATCAGCCTGGAGTGGAAGCATATAAGAAAAATATGTTTGCCCTGCTTGGAAAACCTGGATTTGAAGACAGAAGAGAAGACTTATTAAAGAGATTATAGGAGAACAAATGAAAAAGATTGCACAGTTCCATAAAGTAAGTTTTGGACAGTTTTTAGAAAGCTGGCAGGATACCTTTGAGGGTACCTCCGAGGATGAAGTGAGACAGATTTTTGACAGTATTGAGCTTCCAAAGAGGGCCACCAGAGGTTCCGCCGGATACGACTTTTACAGTCCGGTTGATTTTGAACTCAAACCGGGTGAGACGATCAAGATACCGACAGGCATTCGTGTGTATATGGAAGAAAGCTGGGTACTGAATCTGTTTCCGCGCAGCGGCCTTGGGTTTAAGTTCCGCCTTCAGATGAACAATACGGTGGGGATCATCGACAGTGATTACTTTTATTCAGACAACGAGGGACATATTTTTGTCAAGCTCACCAATGATTCCAATGAAGGAAAAATTGTGAGAGTAGAAGCAGGAACAGGGATCGTACAGGGTATTTTTATGGAATATGGTGTGACCATAGACGATGATGCAAAAGAAGTCCGCAACGGCGGATTCGGCAGCACAACCAAATAACAGAAAAAAGACCTTGCCTTTAAAGGGCAGGGTCTTTTTTTGACAGAAAGTATATGCCTGAATATGTAAATATCACGTTTTTGAGAGTTAGTGGCCAATGATATGATATTCAGGAGAAAAGTTATATAACTTCCATAATACCTTCTAGTATAGAAACATCTGTAATGAAAAAAAGGTGAATGGCTTCAGGAATCTTCCTGATGTTCCATCTGTTCCAGTTCTGCAGGGGTATGACCGGAAGCTATGAACAGGCGGGTGTCCGCATAAAGATCCATCATCCTCCCCGCAAAGTTGTCTGCCTGTTCCTGATCTGCGAAGGCTACATCGCCTTTTTGAAGCATCTCAAAGATCTGTTCCGGATCAGCTCCAACCTTCATAATATAAGAGATCCGATTTGTGAGATCCACAGCTTCTGTCACTTTAAATCCCAGCACATCAACCAGATAAGAAGTAAATTTCAGAGATGCCTGACCGTTATCAAAGGTTCCCTGAAAAATTTCTTCACGGGATGGATGATAATAGGCATAGTCCTTCCGGATCGAAGAAATATCCTCAAGGAGGCTGGGATCTTCAAGAAGCATAGAGTCTACAAACATTTTATTATGATATCCGAAACTGAAGGCATGAGGGCTTGGCAGAAAATAAAGGTTGATCAGGTCCCTGGGCGTGATCTGTACCTGCTCATACTCGTTGTACAGTTCTGCAATATGCTCAAGCGGCGCGGCTCCGAAAATACGGACACAGTAATAACAGTACTGAATCTGTTTCCATGTCAGCTCCCTGCGTTTCCTGAAATTCTCAGTATTCATGGCGGAGTAGGATGCAGATACATCCGGCGGAATATAAATTTCGTCATCCTCATCAACGGCACAGTAGCCTCCATCCAGAAAGGCATCAAAGATATCTTCGTCATCAATGGGGAAGTATCCATCCAGCGCAGCTTCAAATGCCCGGATCTCAAGATCCGTAAGGGTCAGAAAAAAGCTGCCCATAGCGTCAGGTTTTATGATATATTCAGAAAGATATGAGGCCAGATCAGGCTTTTCCATCTGTGAACAGTGGTCCAGCTGATGGATATGGGCAATCTCCAGAAGATCGTCTTTTGTATACTGAAGATAAACATCCCCGAGGGAATCGGAAGAAAAAGAGGGCGGGACGTCTTCTGTTTTTTTTCTGAGGATTTCTGAAGGCTCCATTGTTCCGTCCTCCAAGAAGCAGAGGTTTTCCTTCATAGAGAGATTGAGATCTTCCAAACGGGTATCTGCACGGAAATCACCTTTATATTTTATGATTTCCGGAAAACGGTTTTGGTAAGCGGGGATTAATTTTTCTGTCTCTATCCGAAACTCTGTCTTTCCCTTTAAAATATATGTGTAATCAATAAATTGTTTATCCTTCATGTAAGAATCGATCAGCAGAGAATTATCAAAGATTCTTTGATGGTGCACAGGGATTTCAAAACGAAACAGACACCGCCCGGATTTTTGGAATGCGGCCTGTATAATTTCGTGGAGACCGGAAAATGATATACAGTCAGGAATGAATATACGTCTCCACATCGGTGGCCTGCTGTTTTTTATGATGACTTTTATCTGATATCCGCCCATAATCAACCTCCTGTCTGTAATGCTTGTGCCGAAGTTTTATTACATTCATTTTATCACATAAACAGGGCAGAAAAAAGACGGAGCAGGAATCCTCCTGATCCGTCTTTTCTGTCATAGATTCATGATTATGAAAACTGTCCTACCCAGGTCTCGATCTTGGCACCGATAGCTTCTGCATCCTCCATGGAGGAACCTTTCACCCCATAGTAGAACTTGATCTTAGGCTCGGTTCCGGAAGGACGCACGCAAAGCCATGCGTTGTTTTCTAATTCGTAATAGAGTACATTAGAAGCTGGAAGTCCGGTTGGCACTGTCTCACCGGTGGTAAGATCCGTGATCGTGTCGTTCTGGTAATCGCGGGATTTTAATACCTTGAGCCCTCCGATTTCTTTCGGCGGGTTCTCTCTCAGAGACTTGAGCATGTTCTGGATCTTTTCAGCTCCGTCCAGTCCTGCGAATTCAAGGGCTTTCACTTTATCCAGATAATAGCCGTACTTCTCATACATGTCGGTCATTGCATCCCACAAGGTCTTGCCCTGAGTCATATAATATGCAGCAGCTTCACAGAGTGCCACGGTTGCGGATACCGCATCCTTATCCCTTGCATAAGTTCCGATCAGGCAGCCGTAGCTTTCTTCCAGACCGAACAGGTAAGTTCCTTTGCCTGTATTTTCAAAATTCAGCATCTGCTGTCCGATGAATTTGAATCCTGTGAGCACTTCGATCAGGTTTACGCCGTAGCCCTCAGCCACTGCGTCTACCAGATTGGTTGTGACAATCGATTTTACAACGGCTCCGTCATCCGGAAGTGATCCGTTCATGGCTTTCTTCTGGCTTAGGACATATTCACACAGAAGAGAACCGGACATGTTGCCGGTCAGAGCGATATAGTCTCCGGTCTTTGAATCTTTCACATAGACTCCGAGACGGTCGGCATCAGGATCTGTTGCCAATACAAGGTCGGCATCCTTTTCTCTGGCAAGCTTCAGGCCAAGTTCAAATGCCTCTTTGGATTCCGGATTTGGATAGCTTACGGTTGGAAAAGCCCCGTCGGGAAGTTCCTGCTCCGGCACTACATAGACATTCTGGAATCCTAAATCTTTTAATACGCGGCGGACAGGGAGATTTCCTGTTCCGTGCAGAGGAGTATAAACAATTTTTAATTTGGATGCCATCTGGTTAATCGCATCCTGATTATGTACTTGCTTTTCTACTTCGGCGATGTATGCATCGTCGACTTCTGAGCCGATTACCTCATATAATCCGGCACTGACTGCATCCTCCCTGGACATGGTCTTAACCTTGGAAATATCTGTGACGGCGTTGACCTTGGCGGTTACCCCTTTGTCGTGAGGCGGCGTAAACTGCGCACCGTCCTCCCAGTATACTTTATAGCCGTTATATTCCGGAGGATTGTGGCTGGCAGTAATGTTAATTCCAGCAATGCAGTTATAGTAGCGGACTGCAAAGGACAATTCCGGGGTCGGACGGAGTGATTCAAAAATATATGCTTTGATGCCGTTTGCTGCCAGGCACAGCGCTGCTTCGTCAGCAAATTCCGGAGACATATGCCGGGAATCAAAAGCAATGGCAACGCGCTTTTTGTCCGTGCCCTGTTCCAGAATGTAGTCTGCGAGTCCCTGAGTCGCCTTGCGGACTACATAGATATTCATACGGTTGATGCCGGCACCGATGATCCCGCGAAGGCCTGCTGTTCCAAAAGCCAGGTCAGAGTAAAACCGCTCTTTGATCTCATTGTCATCATCCTGAATGTTCTTAAGTTCCTCTTTTGTAGCTTCATCAAAATATGGATTGTTAAGCCATTCCTGATATGTTTCCTGATAGTTCATAGTAGTGCTCCTCCTTTACGTTTTTCCTTATGTTTTATTATAACTTATCTGGGCCTAAAAAACATTATAAAAGTTGTGATATTGTAAAAGAAATTTCTCTCTTTTTTCTTTTAAATCAACAATATCCTGAAGCTTATTGAGATATCTTGGAGATACCCAGTGTTTTTTATGATTCATGTACTGATTTGAGATTTTCCAAAGCTTTTCCGGGTATAAAAAAAGCACATACAAAAAAGAATAATCATTCATTGTGAGGCGCTGAACCTTACTGTAGCCTTTCAGCATAGTCTCACAGATACTGAACTGATACTCATTTTTTTCCAGAGCCTTTCGGATAAAATAATACAGATCGGTCAGAGGATAGCCATAATAAAAATGTTCAAAGTGAAGTGTAGCAGTCCCATGGGGTCCCATCAATACATTGTGATGGTTGTAGGAACCGTGGCACCATCCTTCCCTTAACCCTGTAAGTTCTTCCATTTTTGCGCTGGAATCCTCAAGCTGTTTCCAAAATGGCTGAATTTCCTGCAAAAAAAGATACTCGAAGTCTCCTTTGTTTTTTCTGCTCCCGATATATTTCCAAATACTTTTGAGCTCCCGTCTCCGCTGATGATAGCTTTTTGTCAGGGAGAAATGAGGCGTTCCGTAGTCCGCACGGTAGGGAATTCTGCCTGAAGCGCGGTGGAAAGAGGCAAGATTCCTGCAGGCGGAAGACAGATCGGAAGGAGAGTGGATATTGCATTCTGTACCATTGAAAGTCCTTCTCATAACAAAAGGCTCATAGTATTTATCATAAGAAATAAATTCATGTTCTTTGTTTTCGATATATTGGTCAATTTTTGTAAATCCCTGGTCAATCAATTCTTCTTTCCACTGATGCTCGACAGCCAGACGTTCTTCGGACAGTTTCGTAGCAGACAGGGCAAATAACCCCTGATCAGTGCCGCAGATGATCTCGCCGCGGCCTCTTTTTAAATAATCAACATGCAGATCATATTGATCTAAAAGTATTTTGTATTTGTCGTTCACAATATGCCCTCCTCAAAGTTCTACCTCTAATTGTATGTGTCCGGGGTGCCGGATATGATATCGTCTTGTAATTCGGAAAAAAATGAAGTATACTGGTACTAATCTAAATGTTACAAATGTTACAGAAGTACAATTGGAGGAACGAAATCATGAGAAAGAAATATTTACTTATAACATGTATGCTGATGATCGGGGCTGTCGGCCTGATGGCATGCGGAAAGAAGAGTCCGAGTTCTGAGGTTTCCACAGAAGCCACAACGGCTGAATCAGAGGAGACGACGGCCAGCGAGGAAGTTTCTACGGTGGCTACCGAGGAGACGGAAGCGACAACGGAAGCGGGCAAAACTACCACAGAAGCGACGATCGCAGACAAAAAGGATGAGAAGAAGAAACCGGTAAGTGCAACTGGAGTGTACAATGGTTTCGGCGACAGTAATTCAGTGGAAGTAAAGATGTCCAACGGGGAATACAAGACGTTCATCATTGAGGATGAAAAGGTTATGGATGCCTTAAATGACATGGAACCGGGCACAAAGATCTCCTTTACTTACGGAGCATTGGAAGGCCAGGCAAACATGCAGATTTTATCCGTGAAGAAAAAATAAGCGTAAAAAGCACATAGGAATTTATGGTTCCTGTGTGCTTTTTCTTACAATGAGGGGAAGGGCATAGGTATGAAAAAATCAGGAAAAATATTTCGGAGACTGACCGTTCTTTTATTTACAGGATTGCTCAGTATTACATTTTCAGCTCCGAGGGAGGCTTCGGCAGCATCTGCAAAGTATGCAGCTTATTCAGAAAACAATATTTATAAAGTGGGAAAACACCGCTATAAGGCATCAGTCAAAAATCAGGGAAGCCGTCCGAAAGCCATGCTGTATCGGAAGAAAAAAGGAAAATGGAAGAAACTGCTGACGCATCAGAATACTTATGGCATAACGGTAAAGGCCGAATATGGAAAATGGCTGTATTATTCTGTTTACCCCTATGATTCCGATCAGCATCTGTATCGTTTTAATCTGAAGACGAAGAAAAAGTATCTTGTGCGACGGAACGTGCGTCACATGCTGATTTCAGGAAACAGGCTTTATACAAATGGATTTGCCACCGATGCGAGAAGTGTTCCGATCTATGTGAGCAGGACAAACGGCAAAAAGGCAAAGTGCATCACGAAAAAAGCCAACCAGGCGAGGATGAAAATCTATGGAAAACGGCTTTATTATCTGGAATGTACTTACAACCGGCAGCACACAAAGAGTACGGACCGCCTTGTGAGCAGGAAGCTTAACGGAAAAGGCAGAAAGGTTCATTCAAAAAAGATCAAAAGCCCGTCTTCGGTGCTGTCTTTCAGCAGCCGGTCACTTGTCTATGCAAAACCGGTCTCCGGGACAATGAGATATTACAGAATCAATCTTAAAACAAAGAAGCAAAAAAGAATCTATCCCTCAGCACGCAGGGTAGATCAGTGGATACGGAACTTTTATTAAAAAACCGCGGCAGGACTTTAAAGTCTGCCGCGGCTTTTTGCTGCCGTCTCTGTTTTCTTAATAGTCTTCTGAATGAATCTGGAAGAATTTTTTCGGATGTGCACAGACCGGACATACTTCAGGCGCCTCGGTTCCGTAATGTACATGTCCGCAGTTTGTACAGATCCATGCCTGTTCAGTATCTCTCTTGTAAACAATCCCTTTGTCGATATTTTCTGTCAGCTGCTGATAGCGTTCGTCATGGCGTTTTTCGATGTCTGCAACCATCTCAAACAGTGCTGCGATTTCATCGAAACCTTCCTCTTTTGCTTCTTTGGCAAACGTTGGATACATATCTGTCCATTCAAAATTTTCTCCCGCAGCAGCATCTTTTAAGTTCACTTCTGTTGAAGGCATTCCGTCATGTAATAGTTTAAACCAGATTTTTGCATGTTCTTTTTCATTTAATGCGGTTTCAGCAAAGATGTTGCCGAACTGCACATAGCCGTCTTTTTTTGCCTGGCTTGCATAAAAATCGTATTTTGTACGTGCCTGTGACTCCCCTGCATATGCAGCCATCAAGTTCTGTTCTGTCTTCGTTCCTTTTAAATTTGGCATTCCACATAACCTCCTGATTCTATAATAGTAATTATTATTGTTTTATTATCTCAGATATAAGTACATAAGTCAATACATACTCTGTTATTATTATGGTACAATAAGGATAAAATATTCAATTAATGGACGCATTGTATGCTTAAAGGAGGCGGCCCTATGAGAATGTATGATCTGATCTTGAAGAAGAGAGATGGGTATTCCCTTTCAAAAGAAGAAATCAGGTGGATGATAGACCACTATTTACATGGAAATATTCCGGATTATCAGATGTCGGCAATGATGATGGCAGTGTATTTCAGGGGAATGGACACACAGGAAACCTTTGAACTCACGATGGCCATGGCAGAGAGCGGCGACCGGCTGGATCTGTCCGGAGTTCCGGGTATAAAAGCAGATAAGCACAGCACCGGAGGAGTGGGGGATAAGACCTCTCTTGCGCTGGGACCGCTGGCGGCATCCTGTGGTGTTCCTGTGGCAAAAATGTCGGGAAGAGGACTGGGGCATACAGGAGGCACCATTGATAAACTGGAAAGCATTCCGGGATTTCAGACTGCGCTTACAGAAGAGAGGTTTATGGAACAGGTAGCATCCGTGGGCATAGCGATCATGGGACAGACAAAAGACCTGGCACCGGCAGATAAGCTTTTATATGCACTTCGTGACGTGACGGCTACAGTAGATCAGATCTCGCTGATCGCCAGCAGCATTATGAGCAAAAAGCTTGCAGCCGGAGCAGATGCTATACTTCTGGATGTGAAGTGCGGCAGCGGTGCTTTTATGAAAAACTTTGAGGATGCAAGGAAGCTTTCGGAGGCTATGATCCGGATCGGGAAAACTGCCGGAAAAAATATGGCAGCGGTCATATCGGATATGGATCAGCCTCTGGGGAGAGCAGTCGGCAACGCGCTGGAAGTAAAAGAGGCCATTGATACACTCAAGGGAGAAGGCCCCGAAGATTTTACGGAGCTTGTGCTGACACTTGGCTCCCGGATGCTCTGTATGGCAGAGAGAGCAGAAACGCCGCAGGAGGCACAAAAAATATTAAAACAGAAGATCACGGACGGGAGCGCGCTGCATAAATTCACAGAATTTGTCATGGCACAGGGTGGAGATCCGTCCTGGATCGAACATCCGGAAAATTTCTGCAGGGCAGATTATATAGAAGAAATCCCTTCTGTAAAAACTGGATTTGTCACTGCCTTTAATACCCAGGAGATCGGGGTCTGTTCTCTCCTGCTGGGCGGAGGAAGAGAGACGAAAGAAAGCGCGGTCGACCCGTTTGTGGGACTGGTACTCCGGAAGAAAAAAGGAGAGTCAGTAAGAAAAGGAGAAGGGCTGGCAGTCATATACGCCAATGATAAAGAAAAGCTGGCAAAAGCAAAAGAGCATTTTTTGAAAAACGTAACAATTGAGTCTGAGAGGAAGATGCCGGAGCCGCTGATCAAAGAGATACTTTCTTAAAAGAATTCATGAGAAGCTTTCTTTTTTCATATGTTAATAAAAAAACGGAGTGCTCTATGAAAAGATATATCTATATCATGTTATTCATGATGACTTTAGGCTGCTTTTGTGCCGGATGTTTAAGACAGGAGAAGCATGGCGCAAAAGAGAATGTAGACTATGCAGTCTGCAAAAAAGAAAATCTGCCGAAAGAATTAGCGGCAAGAATTAATGAACAGAAGGATAAAGTTTTTCATTTTACGTATTCTATGAAAGAGACAATGTACTATGTGATCGGATATGGGAAACAGACCGGAAGCGGATATAAGATCCGGGTGAAAAAAATGACTATGGATGAAGGCCATGTCTATATTGACACGAATCTGATCGGAGTTCCGAAGCGGCAGCAGGAAAAAGGATATTCGTATCCATATATCGTGATCAAGAGCCAGAATTATGAAAAAGACGTAGTATTTTTGTGATATGTCACAAAAACTTTAGAATTGTTTTATTGATTTTCAAGCAGTGAAACCATATAATGGAGTCTATAAATGCTTGAGAAGATCGAAGGAGGAAAAGCGTTCGTGGATAATAGACAGAAGAAACCGGATAAAAATAACAAGAATTCGATTCAGATGATTATATCGATTTTGATTACATCCATTTTAGTGGCTGTCTTGTTTAACTTTGTAGTAGGCAAATGGAAAAACGGTACAGAGACCGAGATTTCCTACGGCAAGTTTGTCAAGATGATCGAGAAAAAAGAAATTAAAAAGGTTGTGTTTGAAAGTGATGTGATCACGGTCATCCCGAAAGAATCAGAGAACCCGCTGTATAAGACTACATACAAAGTAGTCCAGCTTCCCGTACCTGATTATCAGCTGGTCAACCGGCTGGAGAAGGCAGGGATCGAAAATTACCAGGCAAAGGCAAAGGACGGATCTGAGGTCCTGATGAGTGTTCTTGTGAGCATTCTGCCTGCCATCATTATCTTTGGACTGCTGATGTTTATGATGCGCGGAAAGAGCGGCATGATGGGCGTAGGAAAATCTAACGCCAAGGTCTATGTGGAGAAAAAGACAGGTGTCACTTTTGCCGACGTTGCGGGACAGCAGGAGGCCAAGGAGTCGCTGACCGAGATGGTGGATTTCCTGCATCACCCTGACAAGTATTTAAAAATCGGTGCGAAACTGCCCAAGGGAGCACTGCTTGTGGGGCCTCCGGGTACCGGTAAAACCCTGCTTGCCAAAGCAGTGGCGGGAGAAGCAAATGTTCCGTTTTTCTCCCTGTCCGGTTCTGATTTCGTAGAGATGTTCGTCGGTGTCGGTGCGTCCAGAGTCCGTGACCTGTTCAAGCAGGCACAGTCTATGGCTCCGTGTATTATATTTATAGACGAGATCGATGCCATCGGAAAAAGCCGTGACACCGGCATCCAGGGCGGAGGAAACGATGAGCGGGAACAGACATTAAACCAGCTTTTATCAGAGATGGACGGATTTGATACTTCCAAAGGACTTGTCATTCTGGCTGCTACCAACCGCCCGGAAGTGCTGGATAAAGCGCTTCTGCGCCCGGGACGCTTTGACCGGCGCGTCATCGTAGAGCGTCCGGATCTGAAAGGAAGAATCGAGACATTAAAAGTCCATTCCAAAGATGTCAAGATGGATGAGAGCGTAGACTTTGAAGAGATCGCCCTGGCTACATCAGGGGCAGTGGGGTCGGATCTGGCCAATATGATCAACGAAGCGGCGCTGGCCGCCGTCAAGGCAGGAAGGGAGTATGTGTCTCAGTCAGACCTCTTTGAGGCTGTAGAAGTAGTCATCGCCGGAAAGGAAAAGAAAGACCGTATCCTCGGCAAAGAAGAAAAACAGATTGTTGCATACCACGAGGTGGGACATGCGCTTGTCATGGCGCTTCAGAAGGAGTCTGAGCCGGTGCAGAAGATTACCATCGTTCCAAGGACCATGGGAGCGCTCGGATATACGATGCAGAGACCGGAGGAAGAGAAGTACCTGAATAAAAAAGACGAGATGCTGGCAGACCTGGTATCTTTCTTTGGAGGCCGTGCGGCCGAAGAGATCAAGTTCCATACGGTGACAACCGGCGCGTCCAACGATATTGAACGGGCCACGGCCATCGCAAGAGCCATGGTGACACAGTACGGTATGTCAGAAGAGTTCGGCCTGATCGGTCTGGAATCCATTACCAACCGTTACCTGGACGGACGTCCTGTTATGAACTGTGCGGAATCCACCGCCGCAAAGGTAGACCAGGTGGTTATGGAAATCTTAAAAGATGCATATAAAAAGGCACTTGACCTGATCAGGGCCAATATGGACATCCTGGATGAGGCGGCACAGTTCCTGATCGAGAAAGAGACGATCACGGGAAAAGAGTTTATGGAAATTTTTAATGCCAAGAAAGAATCTTCTGAACAGGAAGAGGAAGATTTCAGCGAAGATGCTAAAAGCTCAGCGGCAGATGATGAGACGGTACAGGAACAGCCGTCAGAAGATATGGAAAATAATCCACAGGATATGTAACATTCTGGTTATCCCATGTATAGATTTGACAGGATTCGGTTATAATGATACAATAAAGTTTACAGTATACAGAAGGTGTCACGAGTTCTGTATAGATAGAATGGGGTGAAAGAATGACACAGATGGATATTCAATGCATTCGTAAGTCAATTCAGGAGCGCATTGGCAGCAAAATCAAGATCAGCTCAAATAAAGGTAGACACAAGTTTGTAACTTCACAGGGAGTCATTACGGAGACATATCCGAACATTTTTCTGGTAGAGATTGAAGACGACAGCAGTACCAAAAGTAAAACGGTCAGTTTCAGTTATCAGGATGTGATCACGAAAGATGTCAGGATGATGCTGCTGGAAGGCTGACACTGTACCGGATACAATTTTAATCTTGAAGGAATAGATTCCTTCCTGTCTGAATATATTTGTATATACAAGACAGGGAGGAATTTTTTATGGATTTTAACAAAAAGGATTTTTATGGAATCGTCGCAAAAGAACGAAAGCAGGTACAAATAACAATCGACCAGGACTGTAATGTGCCTGATACGAAGCCGGATGTGGAGAAGATGATTCAGACTAAAGGGCTGGTGATCATGCAGGAGACAGAGATGATGGTGGACCGTATCCGGATCAAAGGAGAATTCCATTTTTCAGGTCTGTACGGGACAATTGACGCCAGGACCTATTTAGAGTCTCTAGATTTTGTTCTCCCTTTTGAGGAGTATATACATATGGACGGCGCTGTGCCGACAGATTATGTGAAAGTTTCTTATGTCATTGATGACATCAACACAGTGCTGATCAATTCCAGGAAACTGAGTATAAGGATTCTTCTGACTCTGACCCTCCATGTCAACGAGGAGATTAAAGAGGAAGGCATTATCGATGTTCTGGGCGACGGAATATCTTCCCTGAAAAAGGAAGTCCAGGTGACAGACCTGATCGTCAATAAAAAGGATATTGCCAGAATGAAAGAGGAACTGGTGCTGCCGGCCAATAAATCCAACATCTATGAGATACTCTGGAGCCAGGTGGAGCTTGAGAATGTACAGGGAAAATTAAAAGACCACAGCATCGACATACAGGGTGATATGCATGTGTTTATCTTATATCTCGGAGAGGATGAACAGCTTCCGGTCCAGTATGCAAGATGGGAGATCCCGCTGCATACAGAGCTGGAGTGTTATGAATGTGCACCGGGAATGATCGGCAAGATCCACATTTCCCTTGGAAACCATCAGCTGGAGATTCGTCCGGACGTGGACGGAGAAGAGAGAGTGGTATCGGTTGACGCAACTCTAGAGTGTGATATTAAAGTCTACGAAGATCAGGTGCTGTCTTATGTGGGAGACTGCTATACAATGAAAAAAACACTGGTGCCGGAATACAAAGACTTTGCATTTGAATCTCTGATTGGAAAAAATCAGGCTACGATGAAGATGGCGAAGCGTTTTTCCATCGAGCAGGAGCCGGGAAAACTTTTGCAGGTGCTTTCTGTGAAAGGAAGCTGCAATATAGACGATGTGGAAGTCAAAGAGCAGGGGCTCCAGGTGGAGGGTGTCCTAATGGCAGATGTTCTGTTTTTGTCCAGTGAGGACCAGAACCCGGTGATGAGCAGTTCCTACATGGAACCGTTCTCTTACTTTATTGAGGCTAAGGGTCTGATGAAAGAGGACGATTATCAGCTGGATGTTATGCTGGATCATATCAGCGCCACACCGACGGAAGGGGATGAGATCGAGATTAAAGCAAATGTGATATTTGACTTCATCTCTTTCCACAAAAAAGCAGAAAAGATCATGACAAATGTTGCTGAGCAGCCTTTGGATTATGAAGAACTGCAGAAGATCCCGGGAATCGTCGGATATATCGTGAAGGACGGAGATACTCTGTGGTCCATAGCAAAACGTTATTTTACTACCGTTGACGATATCCGCGATCAAAATGAGGGTATTGAGGAAGTAAAGCCGGGTGATAAACTGTTAATTGTCAAAGAAATTGGATGGAATTGATAAATAGGATTGCATTTTTATAGGAACAATACTATAATGTTCTGTATACAATACTAAGTTTCAGCGGTAGGAGACAGTGAGGAGTACAGATGAAAAAGGTAGTTCTGAAAGCTTATGGAAAAGTAAATTTAGGGCTGGATGTAGTAAGGCGGAGAGATGACGGGTATCATGAAGTAAGGATGATCATGCAGACGGTGGGTCTTTTTGACCGGCTGGAGCTTAAAAAGACTTCCGGTGATTCCGTTACACTTTCCGCCAATCTTAGATTTCTTCCGGTCAATGAACAGAATCTTGTCTGTCAGGCCATTGCAGCCGTAAAGAAAAAGTATTCAATCAAAAGCGGCGTGGAAGCGTATCTGGAAAAGCGTATCCCTATCGCCGCAGGCATGGCGGGCGGAAGCTCTGACTGTGCCGCAGCACTGAGAGGAATGAACCGGCTGTTTGAACTTGGACTTAAGAAAGAGGAACTGTGTGAGATCGGAGCCGGGCTGGGAGCGGATGTGCCTTATTGTGTCATAGGAGGAACCGCACTGGCAGAAGGGATTGGAGAAAAGCTTACAAAGCTGCCTCCTGTGCCGGACTGCCATATACTGATCGCCAAGCCTGGGGTCAGTGTGTCCACGAAAACTGTGTATGAGAATCTGGACGTGCCGGGCCTTTTATCACACCCGGATATTACAGGAATGATATCTGCCATTGAAAATCAGGATTTGAAGGGGATCACGGGGAGGATGGAAAATGTTCTGGAGACAGTCACCATACCAAGATACCCTGTGATCCATGAGATCAAAGAGTTCCTGCTGAAACAGGGCGCCGAGAGTGCACTCATGAGCGGGAGCGGACCGACGGTATTTGGAATATTTGCTTCAGAGGAAAAGGCGCAGAGAGCCCTTTCCAATCTAAGATCTTTTGAAGATGTGAAGCAGGCCTATGTGGTAGCGCCGGTCAATAGAGAATCATAATTGGAGGGAACGAAAGATGAGCAGTGATAAATTAAAAGTGAACGTCAATGAATATCTGCCGCTGAGGGATGTGGTGTTTAATACACTCAGACAGGCAATCATTACCGGAGAGTTTGTACCCGGAGAGCGTTTGATGGAGATTGCCCTGGCAAACCGTCTCGGAGTCAGCCGTACCCCGGTCAGGGAAGCCATAAGGAAGCTGGAGCTTGAGGGTCTGGTCGTCATGATTCCGAGAAAGGGCGCGGAAGTAGCCCGCATCACGGAAAAAGATTTAAGAGATGTCCTGGAAGTGAGAAGCTCTCTCGAAGAACTGGCGGCAGGACTTGCCACGGAGCGCCTGGATGATGGTTCCAGAGAGAAGATTCAGGAAGCCCTGGACAATTTCCGTGAGGCGATCCAGACGGATGATAATCCTAAGATCGCAGACTGTGATGTGGAATTTCATGATGCCGTCTTTGAGGCGACTCAAAATAAGCGGCTGATCCAGATCATCAATAATCTGAGAGAACAGATTTACCGCTACCGTCTGGAATATGTCAAGGATACGGCATATCATGCGGTTCTTCTCAAAGAACACGAGGAACTGGTGGAAGCCATGTTCGCAGGCAACAAAGAGAGAGCGAAAGAGATCATGAAACGTCATATCGACAATCAGGAAGAGACGGTAATCAAAAAGATCCAGGAAGAAGAAAAATAGGTCCGTGGACTTTCAGACAGAACTCTGTGCGTGCGCATAGAGTTCTTTTTTTTGCTCATACTACTTTCAAAGGTGGTGTGAAAAAATGGATCGATTTCATGATAAAAATCACAAAATGAAAGGTAAAATATCAAAGGATCTGGAGCAGAATATTGCATATCTCGAAGCGGTATTTTCAGACTGCAATGATATTGTAAAAAAGAAGTTTTACGTTGGGAAGAAAAAAAACACAGGAATGTATGTGATCTACACGGACGGTCTTGCCAAAGCTGACATGATCCAGGAAAATGTATTGGAACCTCTCCTCACAGACCCTCTTCACCCTCTGAAAGAGTCTGTGACCTCCTGGGTCATTGAGAGTGCAGACCGGAAGATGGTCACGACCATGGATGAAGTTGTCACGGCCGTTTTATCAGGAGATACGGTACTGTTTTTTGACGGGCTTGATCAGGGAATTTTTATATCCAGCAAGTTTTTCCCTACCAGAGGAGTGCAGGAAGCTGACAGGGAAGTAGCCATGATCGGTCCGAAGGACAGTTTTAATGAAAGCCTCAGGACCAACACGGCTCTGATCCGAAGGCGGGTCAGGGATACGAGAATGAAGGTTGTCCAGCTCAGGATCGGAACAAGGAGCAAAACAGATGTAGCGCTTATGTATATTGAAGATCTGGCCAAAGATGAGGTAGTAAAAGAAATAAAAAAACAGTTGGATGAACTGAATATTGACGGAATTTTTGACAGCGGAATGCTGGAACAGCTCATGGAGCAGGACAGCAAATCTCCGTTTCCCCAGTATCAGCTGACTCAGAGACCGGACAAAGCGGCAAGCGGACTCATGGAGGGAAGAATTGTGCTCGTGGTGGATAATTCTCCGGAGGTCATTGTGCTGCCGGTGACACTGAACATTTTCTTTCAGGCCAGTGATGATTACTATAACCGGTGGGAAGTTGCCACATTTGCCAGAATCCTTCGATACATTTCTTCTTTTATTGCCATTGGGCTGCCGGGATTTTATATTGCCATTGCAAATTATCATCCCGAGATTCTTCCCACACCATTTATGCTGTCCATTGTGTCAGCCAGGGAGGGAGTGCCTTTCCCTGTGGTTGTGGAAGTACTGCTTTTGGAACTTGCGTTTGAACTTTTAAGGGAAGCGGGTATCCGTCTGCCTGGACAGCTGGGCGGCACCATAGGAATTGTAGGAGGTCTGATCGTAGGACAGGCGGCGGTTGACGCTAATATTGTCAGCACAATCGTGGTAATTGTTGTAGCCTTTACAGCCATCGCGTCGTTTTCTATACCAAATGAGAGCTTTTCAGGGGTGTTCCGGCTATTGAGATTTTCTATTATGCTTGTCTGTGCGATATGGGGGCTTTATGGATTCTTTCTCGGATTCCTTGCGATTGCGATCCATTTAATGAAGCTTCAGAGCTATGGGATCCCGTATCTGTTTCCGACCGTATCAGCCACGGTGGAAGAGACGGACCCCTGGGAGGACTATATGGTGCGGATGCCTATCAGGCGTATGATCTTCAGGCCATGGTTTACGAAGGACGGGGCGAAAAAACGTCAGGGAAGGAGGAAACATCATGTGGACGGCGAATCTTGAAATTTCTAAAAAGCAGGGAAGCAGGATCTTTCTTCTGGAAACCTTCTGCGGAGTGGGCATGTTCCTTCCCCAGGCAGCTGCCCTGAAATCTGGTGAAACAGGGCTTTATACGGTACTCCTTGGAGCCATTGCCGCAGTCTGCTATCCATGGCTTGTACAAAAAGCAGAAGGCAGTCTGACTATGGAAGAAGTATTAAAAAAACACCGGGTGATTTCCTTTCTCTATTATGTGAGATTTTTTATAAACGCTGCATTTTTTTATGCATACATGCTGCTCTTGGCCAGAGTGTTCCTGCTTCCGTATATGAATATTTACTGGATCGGGCTGCCGGTTATTTTTCTGGCTTTCCGGATGAACGGAGAGGGGCTGGACGACAGGGCAAGAGTCATGGAAGGGCTGTTCTGGTTTATTCTGATCCCATTTATTTTTATCCTTCTTCTCAGCATGACGGAGTTTTCTGTGAAACCCTTTCTGATCCGGCAGTTTGAACCGAAGAACCTGGCGGTGGGCGGATTGTATGTGCTCGCACTGTTTCATCCTATGGAACTGGTGTGGTTTTATCAGGGGCATATGAAGGAAAAGGGAATGAATAAAAAGACACTGCTCGGAATCATAATTTTATCGGCGGGAGTGTTTGCCGCCACGGCGGGAAGCCTGGGGCTTCAGATGATCAGGAGGGACCCGTTTCCGGTGATCTCCATGGCACAGAATGTAGCAATGCCAGGGGGGATCATGGCAAGGCTGGACATTTTTCTGATCGCATTCTGGATTGTTGGAGTTTTTTGTGTGCTGAGCGGATACCTGTTCTATGGAAACTGGAGTTTTGAAAACACATTTGCGGGAAAAAAGAAATGGGGCAGATGGATTTCCTACGGCGGACTGTTTTTAATCACCGGATTTCTGATCCCCATGGTCCGTCTTTGGGAAAATTATATTTCTGTGTTCCTTTTTGCTAATCTATTGCTGGGAATTTTAATTCCGGCAGTTTTGTTTTGGCTGGAACGGAGAGGAGGCACTCATGAAAAAGATCATCATTAGCCTTTTGATGGCCGCAGTCACTGCAGCGGCACTTACGGGCTGCAAAGAAGCCGGGGACATCGAGGACAGCAGTTATGTTTTGGCAATGGGCATTGAAAAGACAGAGAACGGGTATCTGATCGATTATTCCTGTGCAGATTTTTCCAAGGCTCAGGACAATCAGGGAACGAAAGTGCCGTCCAAGTCTGTGGTTTACTCAGGCAGGTCTTTTAATGAGACAAATCAAAGTTTTGAGCAAACTCAGCCGAAAAAATTAAACTTCGGGCATTTAAAGGTGATCGTATTTACCAACGGACAGATTGATGATACTATGATAGAGGAGCTTTTAGATCATTCAGAAATCGCAAAATCCGTGCTGATTCTTAAAAGTAAAAAACAGTTAAAAGAGCTTTTTTCGATCGAGAAAGATCTGCCTGTCTCATTTGGTGAATACATGGTCAAAGGCATTGAAAGTTCCCCAAAAGTGAAAAAGCCCAAGGATCTGAGCCTTGGCAGGATTTACGGCAGAAAGTGACAGAAATCAGTCTTGACTTGGATCGGATGAGATGGTAAGATGGATACATTCACACAAGATATAGTAGAATAATAGATCATATTAAACAATATATAGTAATTTGATTAAGAAAATAGCGAAGAGTCCCCTGCCTGCGGTGTCTCCTGCTTTCAGCGGGATATGCCGCAGGCAGGACGATGCTCTGGGAACAGTCAGGGAGGAGAGAGTATGATACGGGTAGTAAAGAAAGATGGAACAAAAGAAGATTTTAATATTCAGAAGGTGGTGACGGCAGTAAATAAATCCGCCTACCGTGCCCTTGTGAAATTTACGGAAGATGAGCTTGATGAGATCTGCCGGTTTGTCAATGGGAGAGTGGACGAGCTTAATAAGTCAGAAGTACATATTACGGAGATGCACAATGTAGTGGAAGGGGCTCTGGAGAGGGTAAATCCCGGCGTGGCCAAAAGCTACCGGGACTACCGGAACTATAAACAGGATTTTGTGGAAATGCTGGATGATGTGTATAAGAAAAGCCAGTCCATCATGTACATAGGAGACAAAGAGAACAGCAATACAGACAGTGCCCTTGTGTCTACAAAGCGGAGCCTGATCTTTAATGAGCTGAACAAGTCTCTGTATCAGAAGTTCTTTTTAACGACCGAAGAGATCCAGGCCTGCCGGGACGGTTATATTTATATCCATGATATGTCGGCCAGAAGAGATACGATGAACTGCTGTCTGTTCGATGTGGAGGCCGTGTTAAAAGGCGGATTTGAGATGGGGAATCTCTGGTACAATGAACCAAAGACGCTGGATGTAGCCTTTGACGTCATAGGAGATATCGTACTGAGCGCTGCGAGCCAGCAGTACGGCGGGTTTACGGTGCCAAATATTGAACTGATTCTGGAACCTTATGCGGAGAAGTCTTATGAAAAAGGCATTGAAAAGTATGAAGCCCTCGGCCTTTCCAGAGAGCGGGCGGAAGCTGAGTCATTGAAAGATGTCCAGAAAGAGTTCTGTCAGGGATTCCAGGGGCTTGAATATAAGTTTAACAGTGTTTCTTCCAGCCGCGGAGACTATCCTTTTATCACAGTGACCGCGGGAACCGGCACAGGCCGGTTTGCAAAGATGGCAGCGATCACGATGCTGGATGTCAGGAGGAGAGGACAGGGAAAAGAAGGACATAAGAAACCGGTGCTGTTTCCAAAGATCGTATTTCTTTATGATGAAAATCTTCATGGACCGGGCGGAGAACTGGAGGATGTGTTTGAAGCTGGAATCCGCTGTTCCAGCAAGACGATGTATCCTGACTGGCTGAGCCTCACAGGGGATGGATATGTCCCTGACATGTATAAAAGATATGGAAAGATCGTAAGCCCGATGGGCTGCCGTGCCTTTTTATCCCCCTGGTATGAAAAGGGAGGGGCAGAGCCTCTGGACGAGCAGGACGAGCCGGTCTTTGTGGGCCGCTTTAACATCGGGGCGGTAAGTCTGCATCTGCCGATGATCTATGCAAAGGCAAAACAGGAAAGCCGTGACTTCTATGAAGTGCTGGACTATTACCTGAATCTGATCAGAGAGCTTCACAGAAGGACCTACGATTATTTGGGTGAGATGAAAGCATCCACAAATCCTTTGGCATACTGTGAGGGAGGTTTTCTGGGAGGGCATTTGGGCCTTCACGACAAGATCAAGCCTTTGCTTGCGTCTGCCACAGCTTCTTTCGGCATCACGGCGCTCAATGAACTTCAGCAGCTGCACAACAAAAAGTCCATTGCCCAGGACGGCGCATTTGCATTGGAGGTCCTTGAATATATTAACAGCCAGGTAACGAAGTTTAAGAAAGAAGACGGACATTTGTATGCGATTTATGGAACACCGGCAGAAAACCTCTGCGGACTTCAGGTGAAACAGTTCAGAAAGAAGTACGGTGTGATCGAGAATGTCTCTGACCGGGAATATGTGAGCAATTCTTTCCACTGCCATGTTTCTGAAGACCTGACACCGATCGAGAAACAGAACTTAGAAGGACGTTTCTGGGAAAAATGCAACGGCGGAAAGATCCAGTATGTGAAGTATCCGATCAGCTACAATAAAGACGCTATACGGACACTGGTAAGGCGTGCCATGGACCTTGGCTACTATGAAGGGGTGAATTTATCCCTGTCATACTGTGACGACTGCGGGCATGAGGAGCTGGAGATGGACGTGTGTCCGGTCTGCGGAAGCAGCAATCTGACGAAGATCGACCGAATGAACGGCTATCTGTCTTATTCCAGAGTCAAGGGAGACACGAGACTCAATGACGCAAAGATGGCGGAGATTGCCGACCGCAAGTCGATGTAGAAAGGATTGATATTATGGTTTATATTGGTGCAGTACTTTGTATTGTTGGTTTGGGAATTTTAATTCAGCCTGTAGTAAAACAATTTTTGAAGATACGCCGGTATTCTCCGAAAGTGCATGCAGTTTGCACCGGACAGAAACCATATATCAATTATCTGAACTTAAAAATGAAAAATCCTGTTTTTACTTATACATATAAAGGCGTTGAGTACAGTTCGGTTCTCAGGCTGTATAAATACAGGGAAAAAGAAGAATATGCAGAAGGCCGGGAGACCGAAGTACTCCTGGACCCTTCAGATCCAAAGGAGATTTTTATACCGCAGCCATTTGTGTCTTTACTTGGGACAGAGCGTCTTCTGCCGTTTCTTGTCTTTGCAGCGGCGGGACTGTGGATGATATTAGCGTAGAGGTGGGAAGTATGAGGTATCACAACATTACAAAGGACGATATGCTGAATGGGGACGGATTAAGAGTTGTCTTATGGCTGTCAGGATGTACCCATCAGTGCAGAAACTGCCACAATCCGGTTACCTGGGATATCCATGGCGGACTGGAGTTTGACAGGGAAGCAAAAGAAGAACTGTTTAAGGAGCTCGGCAAAAATTATATCAGTGGTCTGACGTTAAGCGGAGGAGACCCTCTGCACCCTGAGAACCGGGAGCCGGTGGGACAGCTGGTAAAAGAGGTCAGAGAAAAGTTTCCGGAAAAGACCATATGGATGTATACCGGTTTTCTGTGGGATGAAGTCTGTACTCTGGATGCCGTAAAAAATACCGATGTTCTGGTAGACGGTCGTTTTGAGGAGGATTTAAAGGACACCGCTCTCAAATGGAGAGGCAGTTCCAACCAGCAGGTGATCGATGTGAAAAGGTCGCTGGATCAGATGAAAAAAGTACTGTACATAAGATAAAACAAGGCTTGACGGCCTGCCTCTTCCGTGATACAATGTGTAAGCTAGACTTTAGCGTTGGAAGAGGTCTTTTTTTTATGCCTTATTTTAAAAACAATGGAGGTGGAAGTTGTGCGCACAAAAATCACATTAGAATGTACAGAATGTAAGCAGCGTAATTACGATATGATGAAGGATAAGAAAACACATCCGGAACGTATGGAAACAAAAAAATACTGCAAGTTCTGTAAAAGACACACATTACACAAAGAAACTAAGTAATGCACGTTTATTTAAGGAAGTGAGAACATGAAGAATACCAGCAAATCAAGCAAAACCAGCTGGTTCAAAGAATTGAAATCAGAATTCGGAAGAATCATCTGGCCTTCTAAAGAACGCATTGCCAAAGAAACGGGCGTTGTGGTCGTGTGTGCTATTATCATTGGTATTATTATTGCTGTTCTGGATTTGGGACTTCAATATGGAATCAAGATGTTAGTAGGGTAAAGGTAAGGAGAGCATATGACAGAAACAAATTGGTATGTAGTTCATACCTATTCCGGATATGAGAATAAAGTAAAAGCAAATATCGAAAAGACGATCGAGAACCGCAAGCTTCAAGATCAGATTTTAGAAGTCCGGGTACCGCTTCAGGATGTAACGGAACTGAAGAATGGTGTAAAAAAACAGGTTTCCAAGAAGATGTTCCCAGGATACGTGCTGATCCACATGGTGATGAACGACGACACATGGTATGTTGTCAGAAACACCAGAGGTGTGACAGGATTCGTAGGCCCTGGTTCCAAACCGGTCCCATTGACACCGGCTGAGATGAAGCCATTGGGAATCAGCGTGGGCGGTACAAATGAAGAAACGCCTAAGAAGGAAAAAATTGATATTGATGTTGAAGTAGGTGATATCATTGTTGTTACTTCCGGTGCTTGGGAAGGTACGACAAGTGCAGTTACCGTAGTAAATGAGCACAAACAGACAGTGACCATCGAGGTGGAGATGTTTGGACGTGCTACATCAGTAGAAATTGATTTCTTAGATATCAAAAAAGCAGAGTAAATGACAAAACCTCTGCACGTAACAAGGTGGGAGGGATATCTCCCGTAATTACCACAATCATCAGGAGGTTAACGATTATGGCAAAGAAAGTAGAAGGATATATTAAACTTCAGATTCCGGCAGGAAAGGCAACACCAGCACCGCCGGTAGGACCTGCACTTGGTCAGCACGGTGTAAATATCGTACAGTTTACAAAGGAATTTAATGCAAAGACTGCAGATCAGGGAGACCTGCTCATTCCTGTTGTAATCACAGTATACCAGGACAGAAGTTTCAGCTTTGTGACAAAGACTCCTCCGGCAGCAGTTTTATTAAAGAAAGCCTGCAAGATCCAGTCAGGATCCGGAGAGCCGAACAGAAAGAAAGTCGCAACAGTATCCAAAGCAGATTTACAGCAGATTGCTGAGACAAAGATGAAAGACTTAAACGCTGCATCAATCGAAGCTGCAATGAGCATGATTGCAGGAACAGCAAGAAGCATGGGAATCGAAGTGGAGGAATAGAGCACTTAGCGAGTGGGAGTGGAACGAGCACGAGGTTAGTGCGAATTCCGTTCGAAGGAACTTAATGAGCGGGAGCCGACAGGCGAACTGCGAATTTAGTGAATCGAACTTCCTTAGCTCGATTTGAATTTAGTGTGAAAGCCGTTACCGAGACTCAGTGAAGGCGAGTCGAAGACGAAGCCTGAACGCTTAGTCGAGTGTAACTTCCTTAAATTTAGAAAGTGGGAGGGTTGCTCCCGATATGACCACAGGAGGTATTTTTAGAATGAAAAAAGGTAAAAGATATGCAGAGGCTGCCAAATTAGTTGACAGAACGAAACTGTACGATGTACAGGAAGCAGTATCTGTAGTAAAAAAAGCAGCGAATGCTAAATTTGATGAGACGATCGAAGCACATCTCCGTCTCGGAGTAGACGGCCGTCAGGCAGATCAGCAGATCCGTGGAGCAGTTGTACTGCCTCATGGAACCGGTAAAAAAGTTCGTGTTCTTGTATTTGCGAAAGATGCAAAAGCAGAAGAAGCAAAGGCAGCAGGAGCAGAGTATGTCGGAGCAGAAGAACTGATCCCTAAGATTCAGAAAGAAAACTGGTTTGACTTTGACGTAGTAGTTGCAACACCGGACATGATGGGTATCGTGGGACGTTTAGGACGTGACTTAGGACCAAAAGGCTTAATGCCGAACCCGAAAGCCGGTACTGTGACAATGGACGTTACAAAAGCGATCGAAGACATCAAAGCAGGTAAGATCGAATACAGACTGGACAAGAACAACATCATCCACGTGCCAGTCGGAAAAGCTTCTTTTACAGAAGAACAGTTAGCGGACAACTTCCAGACGTTAATAGATGCTATTATCAAAGCAAAACCGTCAGCAGCAAAAGGTCAGTACTTTAAGAATGTGACAATCACTTCTACAATGGGACCTGGAGTTAAAATTGACACAGGCAAGTTTGCTTAAATAAAATAGTTAAAGTTATGACAAACCCCTCTATCTTTTTAGAGGGGTTTTTGAATGCAGTAAATTGTGTGCCATGCGTGCAAAAAGAGAGGAAAATATGAAGGATTTAACGGTAGGGAAACCATTTGAAGTCATCGGAAAATTTGCGCTCCCTATGATTCTCAGTATGATATTTCAGCAGGTGTACAGTGTTGTGGACAGCATTGTGGCCGGCCGGTTCATTGGAGTCAGTGCACTGGGAGCAGTAGGTGCGTCCCAGCCTATTACAGTTATTTTTATTGCCATAGCCGTTGGGACCGGCATGGGAATTAATGTTGTGATATCGGGCTTTTTCGGAGCAAAAAAATATAAGAGAGTAAAAAGCTGTATTTCCACGGCGGTGATCACGATCGTAATTATGAGTGCTGTCCTGACTTTCTTAGGGCTGCTGGGCTGCCGGTGGATGATGGGAGCCATGTCCACTCCGGGGGATATATTTGAGGATTCTGCGCTGTATCTCAGGATTTATATTATGGGAATTATTTTCCTGATGCTTTATAACGGTGCGAACGCTATTTTCACAGCGCTGGGAGATTCTATAACTCCGCTGATATTTTTGATCTTTTCATCGGTCCTGAACATCATTCTGGATGTACTGTTTGTCACTGCCTTTTCCATGGGTGTCGCAGGGGTTGCCTGGGCTACCTTTATAGCCCAGGGCATTGCCTCTGTTCTGGCGGTGGTCACGGTATTTAAAAAGAATTCCAAAATACAGGCCGGAAATTATCGGAGATTCAGTCCTCTTCTTCTGAAAAAAATGACATGGATCGCGGTTCCGAGTATTATGCAGCAGTCTTTTGTATCGGTGGGACAGCTCTTTGTACAGGGACGCATCAACAGCTTTGGGTCTGTGGTCGTGGCAGGATATTCGGGAGGATTTAAAATACAGATTTTTATCCTTTCGGTGCTTGGAACTGTCGGCAATGCAGTTTCAAGCTTTACGGCCCAGAATGCGGGCGCGGGAAAATGGGAGAGAACAAAGGAAGGCACCAATGCCGGGATTAAAATGATTGTGGCTATGGCCGCCGTATTTTCTGTTCTCTGTCTGGTCTTCAGCCGGCAGGCAATGGGGCTGTTTCTTTCCGGAAACTCTGCAGAGGCAGTCAGGAGCATGGGAGTGGGAGTTGATTTTCTAAGGATCAATGCTCCGTTCTTCGCACTGGTCAGTGTAAAGTTTGTATGCGACGGCATGCTTCGGGGCATGAGTGAAATGAAAGGATTTATGGCTTCCACATTTGTCGATTTGATCGCGAGGGTGACCCTTTCCTATGTGCTGTCCGTTCCTTTTGGGGCCGCAGGCATATGGGCTGCCTGGCCCGTCGGATGGGTGATAGGGACCGGCGTGTCGGTGTGGTTCGGGAAACGGGCTCAGAAAAAATATATATGAGCAGAAAAAAGACCGGGGCCACAGAGCCCCGGTCTTTTTAAAGTCTTTCCAGAAAGAGAATTTGTTTTTGAATAAATTTGACAGTGTCATCCACAGAGTATATTTCATCACTGTGTACGATGTATTTTAGAAAGTCCTTTATAGAAACAGCCAGGCTCTGCTCTGCTAAAGAAAAGGTTTTTTCTGTTTGGAACAGTACTGTATTTGATCTTGAGTCCGAAAAGATTCTAAAATTGTTGCTGAGCGCCATGCAGCCAGGCTTCAGCAGCAAAGGAGTGTGATGGGTGAGTTCCTGTTTTGAACACAATTTTTTAAGCGCAGAAATTGTATCCTCTCTTTTCATCGGATAAAACAACTCTTCAGAAAATCCGAACAGATATCCATTCTCAAAAAAATCTATGGTCCCCTTTTCAGTAAAAAAACTAAGAAAACTGGTTGAATTTTGTACCATGTATCTCATTTTCTCCGCATACGACAGGATGGAGTCCACAATAGATGTAAAATCAGATGTATCCTTTCTGACCATTTCTTTTAGTGCTCTGTCTGAATAATAAGGCAACAGAAACGGTGATGCCGAAAGTTCTGCAAATGAAGATTTTTTGGAAGCAGCAATTTCTTTAGGGCTGTCCGATACTATATTTACTTTGTACTCATGAAATATCAAATCTTCCGTGTGGAAAAACATTTCTTTAAAAATTGAAGTATAAAGCTTGTGCCGTTTCGGATTGGAGGAGACATCTGCCAAAGTATAATCAGCCGATAACGAAATTGTGCAGTCAGTAGTCAAAATAAAAAATGGCATGACATTCATATGGTTAATATGAGCAGGTATATCATCATAATAATATTTGACACGGTAAGAATCGGTACAAGACAGAAGAGGATACATTGCCCCTAGACTTTCCACATTGTAAGCTAACTTGCCAGCCTCGGAACCTGTCTGCAGACATACTATCTGGGTCATCTCCATTTTAGGGAAGCAAAGGCTTACAGAGGACAGAAGCTCCATCAGAAACTGGTAATCCGGCTGGGCAACGATCTGGATACATCCATTTTCTTTAGAGCACTCAGATTCAATTGCAGCCTTTACAATATGGTCAACTTCTGTCTTTCCGTAATACACAGAACTGCTGGGAATTTGATGCGCAAAGCTGCAGATCACAGACTCTCCTTCAGCGTTGGAAATAGATGAAAGAAACTTTTTTACAGCCTGATGCTGCAAAAAACGTTCTTCTCCAATGAAGGAAATTTTATAGGCATTCCAAAGATCTTCTTTCTCAGAAGGAGATAATCTGAGGGCATTGATCAGAGGGACCAAGAGATCTTTATTCCTCGGAAGACGTTCTCCTTTTTTGATTTTAGATATATAACTGACGTCAAGATCACTGACCGAGGATAAAAAAAGCAGTGTCAATCTGGTTTTTTTAATATAGTAAGACAGTTTTTCAGAAAATAATGACATTGCTTTTCTCCTTGTGTAATAAATTTTTTTCGTATGGTAACTATTATATAAAGAATTAAAAATGTTTCCAATTAAATGGGAAAAAATCCATGATATTAATAGATAAAAAAAGTGTCAAACAATATGGACATAAATTTAACTTGCTTAATTATTATGTACATATTTTTTTGTTTTATAACTACTGTACTTCGGGCACAGTAGTCTTCTGCCGCAAAATTTGTAATATTAAACCGGGAACTTAATAAACTGATCAATATGATATAATGGAAAAGAGAGAATACAGGCGGTTGACTTAAGTGTGCGGGAGCAATACTTTCACAGAAACGCAAAGGAGGACTGAATATGATCTCAATTTATCATCAGGCAGAAGAATTAACCAGGCAAGTAATTGAAAGCTTTTATCATCAGGATTTAAATCTTTTAATCCAAAAACTTCATCCGGATGTAACGTGGATCGGAGCCGCGGACGGAGAGTGCATCAAAGGATATGAACAGGTTTGTGAATACATTAAAAATATTGATGTACCCAGATGTGATATTCTTAAAAAAGAATTTCAGGTAGTTGCAAACAGTGATGATATTTTTATTGTAGCAGGGTGGATGGAAGTTGCTGCTTCACAGGGAAGCAGTGAGGTATTGGGTGCAGTTCAGCGCATTTCTCTTATATGGAAGACAGAGGGGCAGAAAATTAAACTGCTTCATTTTCATGTATCAAATCCGATTGAATTCCATAAAAATAATAAATATTTTCCTCGCTCCATGGGAGCAAAGACATATGAATATGTTAGAAAACTGCTCAGCCAAAATCGGCGCCGTCTTATTGCCTGTGGGAAACATGATCAGACTTATGTTATAAGAAATATAGACATTGTGTATATAGAAGCAAAAAATACAGACAGTGTGATCCATTGTCTGAACAGGGATATTCTGTCCAGGGAATCTATATCCAATCTGGAGAAAAAAGTCGGAGAAGGTTTCATAAAAACACACAGAAGCTTTATTGTCAACAGCAGATATATTACCGGAATTAAGAGATACCAGTTGACGATCAGCCAGGGAATCGAACTTCCCATTCCTGAGAAAAAATACAGGAACATCAAAGAAAAGATTCTGTGTACAGTGAACCAGAGAGAAAACGAAATTTATATATAATATTTGGTTATTGACTTGTCCAGAGCAGTCATTGACAGAATATGATTGAAAATGTAACAAAACCCCGATATAGTAAAAGGCAAGAATTGCAGCAAAACCGCAGGGTCTTTTGAAAAACAGATGACATCGGGGGTTGAACAAGCATATACATGGCGGTAAAAATAAGAAGATCCTTCTATGCTGAGGGATCTTTTTGTTTATTTATGGCGGGGGTGATCATGTGGCAGAAGAACCAAAACTTAAGGCGGCACTCCAGACAGGGGTGCATATAGCAGGAGAGCCTTTCCGTTCATCGATTGTCTATGGAGAGGACGGGCTTTGTCTGGGTGCGGGATGGGAAAACGAAAATCATCACAAGCTGAGCCTGTCGGGTGTCACGGAAAGTCTGTCACTGGATCTTCCTGAATTTTTGAACTGGGAAATGGAGCTTAGAAGAGCAGGAGTCTTATACAAGGCAGGAAAACAAGAAATTTTAATGGAGATCAGCACTGCCGAAAACAGGAGACTTCTGTTTGCTGCCAAAATAAAAGAAGGAATTTACAGTCTCAGACTATATCCTGAAATCTACTGCAGGCTTCACAACCTGCCCGTGATGGGAAAATATTTGGGGGAGCAGGATCTGATCAAAGTCCGTTATATGCAGGCCTCATACCAGAAAGAAGGGGGATTCCGTGGACAGTGCCTTATAGAGGCCAGTTTTTCGGGAAGCGGGTACAAATTCGGAGATGAGGACGTTAAGCTTCCTCAGCAGGACATTGAAGAACACAAGTCTTTATCTCCGGCAGAAGAAAAGAAATCCGGCGTACACTGGATGGAGCTGAACAAAAAAATCGGCCCTTGTATTGTAAAAAAAATCGGAGGAGCGTTTCAGGACGGAACAATCCGGGTGTGTGTGGACACAGGGCTGACGATCTCGGTACTGACGCTTGACTTCATGGAGCTTTCTCTGGGAATCAAGCCCGGTCCGAAATTTGATTTTCAGTTTGGGTTAAGAGGCATGGCAGTGACGGTGAAAAAACCTCCGCTGATGATCTCAGGAGGTTTGTATGTGGCTGAACCCGGACGGCTCTATAACGGGGAAGTTACAGTGGCGTTTGAGAAGTTCACTTTTTTAGCCCTTGGCTCTTACGGATTGACAGAACAGACAGACAAGCCTTCCTTTTTCATATATCTTATGCTGGACTACGCGTTCGGAGGACCTCCCTGTTTTTATATTACCGGATTATGTGCAGGATTTGGACTGAACCGGAAAATTAACATACCTCCTCTGTCCGG
This sequence comes from Anaerostipes sp. AF04-45, assembly GCF_003461725.1. Lineage (NCBI taxonomy): Bacteria > Bacillati > Bacillota > Clostridia > Lachnospirales > Lachnospiraceae > Anaerostipes > Anaerostipes sp. AF04-45. The sequence goes on along the minus strand of NZ_QTXQ01000003.1, from coordinate 283,048 downwards.
AGTTAAGGACTTTCCTTTTGTGGCAGCGGCCAGAGGCACGAGTAAAACTTTAAAGCCGGGAACAGGAGCTTCCGAGGCTCTGAATACTCTGAGTGACCATATAAAACCGTGTGAGGGCATGAACTTTCTGACGGCGGGGATTAAATTTACATCCTTTGGCATCGTAGAGTCGGTTGTGATCGTTAACGTGGAATTTGGGACGAAGTTTGAACTCTCCCTTCTGGGGACATCTGAGATCTCCCTTCCTCCCAAATGCAGCGATCCGGTTGTCTACGGATGCCTGAATCTGCGAGCGGTCTTCTCGCCAGGTGACGGGATTCTGCTGATCGAGGGAGCCATGTCAAATGACTCTTACCTGTTTTGCAGAGATGCCAGACTCACCGGAGGCTTTGCTTTTTATTCCTGGTTTAAGGGAGAGTATGCAGGAGATTTTGTGCTCTCTGTGGGAGGATACCACCCTCAGTTTCAGAGAGGCCATTATCCGGCGGTGGACCGGGTGGGGCTGAACTGGAAAATCAGTGATCATCTGGAACTGATCGGAGAAGCCTATTTTGCACTGACGCCAAACTGTCTGATGGCTGGGGGAAAACTGGAACTTAATTATCATATAGGAAAGCTTGCGGCCTGGTGTCATGCTTATGCAGACTTTCTGATCCAGTGGAAGCCGTTTCACTACGATATTTCCATAGGAGTGAGTGTGGGAGCGTCCTACCGCCTGGACCTTTTGTTTATTCATAAGACTTTTAAGATCGAACTGGGTGCGGACCTGCACTTATGGGGACCTGAATTTTCCGGAACCGCACATATAAAATGGTTTATCATCTCTTTTACTATAAAGTTCAATACAGGAAGCCCGAATCAGCCGCCAAGGCTTAACTGGAAGCAGTTTTATACAGAATTTCTTCCGGACTTCAGCGGAGGTATAAAAGGTGAAGTTTCTTCCTCTGATATTAGTGAAAAGAGCAAAGAACCGCTGAAACTTGCAAGAATGAATCCTCAGGGAGGATATCTTGGAGAAAGGGAAAAAGGAGGGCTCAAATACCATTACATAAATGCGAGGCAGTTTCAGATGGAAATTGAGAGCGCCCTGCCGGTTGTGTCTGCACAGGTGAACAAAAAGGGTGAACAGCTTAAGGACCCGGGATATGGCATATACCCTATGGGGATTACGGGACTCCATGCTTCGCTGGACGTTCATCTTTACGGATATCACGCGGATGGAACGATGTCGGAGACAGCAGTGAATTACCGGCCCGTCTGTAAAAATGTTCCCAGGGCCCTGTGGAACAGCCGGCAGCCGGATATGAACCAGGACATGATAAAGGACGCATGCATGGGACTTTCTGTCTGGGGCGGGGAAAAGACCGGACATTTCATACCGCCGGACAAAGAAGGAAGACCGGCGTGGTACCGGCTGGCACAGCTCTTAAAAAATGAGGAGTACCGCTGTCCGGAGCATTTTATATGGGAGAAGACCAAAATTATAGAGGGAAAGGATTTTACGGGAGAAGAGATGGAGGATTCCATTGCAAAAAATGATAAGAGAAGTGAATGGCTCTTGGAATTGAATGAGTTTGGAGTCAGGGCGGAAGACCAGATCCATATGGATCATTTTGCAGCACATTTTAAAGAAGTCTTCTCGGCGCCGGTGGAAATGAGGAGTACGGGATGCAGGAGAGATAAAAATTAAGGGGGTCCGGCTATGGAAGTGAGCATGAGGTTTGCAGATGAAGACCTGCCTGAAATAAAGAGCGGGCTTTATGAGCTGGAAATAGGATTAAATACCGGGATCAGAGAAGACGGTACGGAAAAGCAGAGCAAAGAGACGATTCATCTGGTCGCTGCGGCAAAAAGATTTTCGATGGACCCCGGAGAGGTGTATTCTGTTTATCCGGCGGCAGGGAGCGAAGGGGAGTTTTCAAACTGTCTTCCCCATATTGTGTTCAGCCGGGGGACTCTGCCGTGGGAGTTCGGGTGCCGGGACGGAAGCCCGGGGCTGGCTGTATTCCTCTGTACGGAGGATGAGGGAGTGAAGAAGCGCGCGATGAAAACGGCAGAGGTTTGCTGTCAGAAAGAACAGGGTATTTTTGTTTCTGAACACCTGCGGTTACAGAACAGCGATGCCGAAACCGGGGATGAAACATGTGAGATTGTGGATATTCCCCTGAAATTATTCCGCCGGCTGTGCACAGATCCGGAAGAGAGAAAACTGCTCACCCATGTAAGGCAGGTGAAGCTTGATGATAAGGTCACAGATCCTCTGGTCAAAAACGGGACATTTTCCTGCCTGGTGTCCAACAGGTATCCGAAAGAGCCGGAGGAAAAGGGGGAAAAGACTGCTCATAAAGTTTATGTGGTTTCTCTGAAAGAGTATGAAGGGATCACCATTCCTGAAAATGCAGAATTTGTGCGTCTGATCTGTCTGTATACATGGGAGTTTGCAGTCACAAAGGAACCCTGTGATTTTCGGGCGGCTTTGAAGAGAATTTCTCCCGGCGTGCTGAAAAGGGCAGTGAACCCGGAAGGAAAGCCGGGGGAACTTTTGGATATTTTAAGCCGGGGGTACTGTCCGGTGAACCACGATGTCAGGGATGGAAGCAAAACGGTTTCCTGGTATCGGGGACCGTGGATTCCATACGGAGAGAAGCAGATGAAACCCAGATACCGGATATTCTCGGATGAATTTTATTTTTATGACCCCGACTGCGGAATGATGGATGTGAGTTATGCATGCGCATGGCAGCTGGGACGGATGGTATCCATGAATCATCTGACGGTGTGCAGAGAGCTGGTTTCCTGGAGACTGGATCACTGCTCGGAAGCGGCAAAGAACTTTCAGCAGAGCCAGCTTCTTGACCGGATTCCGGCAGAGGGAAAAGATGTGGGGGAACAGCTGATAAACGCATGCGTCCGGGCAGCGGGACAGCTGGTAGCCGGGAAAGGAGATGAGGACGATGGGGCGATGGATTCAGGGGAATTGTGACCGGACCGGCTATTTTGAGGGGCTGGGTACCGAAGAATTTCCGGAATCAGTGCTGGAAATGTTAAAAGAGGCAAGCCTGTTTTATCATGTGCCGGCAGCGTACCTGTTTCCGGTGCCGGATATGCTGAAAAAGGACAGCCTGAACTTTTTTCAGGTGGATCACAACTGGGTGCTGGCGATGCTGGACGGGATCTGCAGTGTGGGAAGGAATGCGTCCATCGATTATTCCCACGACACAGAACTGATTGTGGATATTTACCGTCAGGCATTAAGGGAAAATGAGCAGGTGCGCCTGAAACTCCAGGATAGAGAGTACATGGATACAGGAGAACAAGTCCCGGAAGTGATCAGTGGATTTTTGCTGAACTCCGTGTTAACAGAAAATTTTCGGGGATTGGAATTTCGGGCATATGACCAGCGGGAGGGAGGAGAACCTTTAAAGGCGCTTCGGATTGAAACTCTCGGGCGGCAGGTTCTTCTGGGAATTTTTAAGGGAGAAATACGGCGGCTTGAGATCGCGCAGCCTCCGGAGGGACTTCATTTTGGGTTCTTTACCGAAGACGGGATAATGAAGAAAACGGTCCGGGACATCGAAGAGGGAAAGCTGGGCGGCAGACAGGCAGAGCTTGTCTTGAAATCCAAAGAAAACAGGGTGATCGATGTAAAGGCCTCGGCGGCCAGACTGGAGGAAGCAGCAGGGCTTCAGAATATGACATCGGCGGAATTTGCCCTGGAGATGATACAAAACGCACAGACCGGAGTATTTACAATGGGGGAGGAACTTAAATGAGGATTTCAGATGATCTTGAAGAAATGCGTCTGCTCCCGATCCATGTGGAAGCCGCCGTGTTTGGCAGCGGAAATGTTCCCATAGCTAACATCAATGAAAATTACCGGAGTTTGCTGGCAGCGCCGACGGGAGATGACATGGAGAGCAAAACATTTACGGAGAAGAGCAGCACAGAGGAGCCCGGGGTACATCTGCATTTCATTCTTCCGGAGGAGTATACCCACGGAAGCCAGCAGGAGGAAGGCGGGGATATCGTCTATCCAGACCTTCCCAACCGGTGGACGGTGACAAGGATCGCGGTTTTGGAAAGCGAAGGAAAGGAACCGGTTTTGAGAAGAAAAAACTGGATTCTTGAGAGTGATCTTCTAACGGCGTTCCCAGACAGCGACAAACAGTACACGTCCATCGGATATGATGATCCCAAAAAGCCGTACCGGTTTCTGGGCAAAATGAGAGACTGGGACGGGGTGGTGACTTCTCCTGGAGAGCACTTTTCACATCTTTCGGCAGTGAGTACGGGGAAACCTCATTTCAGCGGATATTATCCGGAGTGTAAAAATGTCCTTGGCTGCTATGACAGTCTCTCTGATCTCAAGGTCAGAGAAGGGACGGAGGATTTTATAAGGCTCACTTACATCGTGTGCGGCTGGACGGAGAATGAGGACCCCAGAGATCATGCGGTGTGCCATGGAATTGTCACCGGAATCAAATGGACGGGTCCTTACGGCAGCTATGAGACAGGGATCCCAAGCGGCACCAATATACCCAATGTGGCGGTGGGGAATTCGCTGGAAGAGGCGGCAGCAGCCCTCGGAAGCTATTATCTGAAGCAGCCGGAGATGGAAAAAGTGCTGAAGCATTTGTTTTTCGGGACCCTGTCCGATTGGGAGAAACTTGACGGGGCTCTGGAGGGGGAGAAGAAGGTCAAACAGTACCAGTTCCGCCCGGAACCCTCCAGGCAAGAGATTAAAATTCAGGGAAAAGAAGCCGGTTGTTTTCGGGAAAGAGAGGAGATCCTTTATGAAATTTCCCGCAGCAGAAAACATCAGGAGGAATATGAGGAACAGATGAAAGAAAAACGGCAGGAGATCTATCTGCTCTGGCGAAAATACGCGATGGACCCCAAATTTCTTGAAAAGGCAAGGAGCGGAATTTCACAGAGAATGGAAGCGGTTACTGGTCTGGAAAAGAAAAGGGAACATGAGGAATTCGTGGAGCAGGAGGCGGTAAAAAAACTCAGAGCTCTGCTTGGAGACGGGGAAGTGCTGATCGAAACGTCCGGAGAGAGGTACTGGAGGCCGAGAGACCTTACGTTCCTGCTGGAAGGGGCGGACCAGAGCAGCATCTATAAGCGGCTGGAAAAATATAAAATTGACGGTAAAATACCAGAGCGCAGGCGGAAAGATCTCATTTCCGAAGTCATAGTGAAGATTTCCGGAGTTACGGAGGGGGAAGAAGCCAGGATTTCAGGCGAACATCTTTTAGAGGGAACGGAGCGGATCAGAGAGCCGGTCATAGAACAGCTTGTACGGGAGGGGGTACTGACTGCCCGGGGCAGTATTTTCTACACGGCAGACAAGCTTCTTCGCCGGTATAAAAAACAGAGAGATACAAGGCTGATGTCTCATGCGGTCACGGCATATGAGGACTGTCTTAACAGACAAGAAAACCTATGCGGGGGGACATTGGCCAGCCCCATTGGAAATTATATCTGGTCTCCGGCGTGGAATCCCCTGATCCTTGAGTGGAGCATGAAGTATTATCCTGACCCGAAGATAAAAGAGGGGGCTTCAGGCCTTGAGAACTGGAGGCTTAGCGAGACGGATTTTGACTATGAAGGAGAAACCATCGGGGAGGAAGTCTTTGAGCCTTTCACCGGCAGATGTATTTTGTCGCCATATGGGTCTGACTATCTGTCAGGGATGTTCAAAAAATATGTCTCAGACGAGAAGTACAGGGATATAGGCAATAAGATGGCGGGAATGAAGATTCTGACACAGAGTCTGGACGGTTTTCATGACAAACTGATCACCAGAAAGGAGAGTGTGGTTGTGGCTCCGTGGATGAACCGGACGTTAGATCAGGAAATCACGGCACTGACTTCCCGGGCCGTTCAGGGGACAGAGCTTTACGAGGACCTGAATCAGTCGAAGAGAAACCAGAGAAAGCCGGAGGAGGCCTTTTATCCTATAAGGGCTGGTTTCGGAAAGATTGACCGGGTCCGGGTGATCGACAGCTTTGGGAGGGTGCTGAAGTACGATGTAGGGGATGTCATCGTGCCTGAGAACCTTCGTATGGGAAAGGAGAATCCTGCACCGAGGTTTCTGCTGAGACCGAGAATTCTGGCGCCTATGAGGATTCAAAGCCGCTGGATTATGGAGGAGACAGGTATAGGCGATGAACTGTCACCGGTTTTTGGATGGCTGTGGGTGAACCTTTTGGATTCCTGTCTGCACATCTATCATCCGGACGGCACCATGGCCGGAAGTATTCAAAATACCATAAGGATGGACGGCAGCGGCATGTATGAAATTTCTCTGAGAAATCCGCCTGGACAGACAAGAAAAGAAAAGGAGATTTTAGACGGGATGGGACCGAGACTCCGGGGATTTGCGGAAGGGCTTTTAGAAGCCGGCAGGAGAGAACCGTCCGCGCTGCCGGAATTTTTAAAGGCTCTCGATGACAGTATGTGGACAAGCAGATCCGGAGGGGGTACCGCCAAGGAGCAGATCCAGGCCGGCATGGGAAGGCCTCTGGCTCTGGCAGGAATCGAGATTGAGGTGGATGTGAAGGGCAGCAGTCCTGTGCCTATGATTTACGATGACAGTGAAAGGGCAGAGTCTCTCCTGGAACGGTTTTCGATCCCCCTCCGCATCGGAGATGAAGTCCGCCAGACAGACGGCACTGCAGGATTTTATCTGCACGGAGAGGGCGGCGGATTTTCTGTATTTCATCAGTGCCGGAGAGAGAAGGGAGCGAAGATCAGGACGGCATATCTGGATCAGAATACAACACTGAACATGAAAACCGCAAAAGACGCTTTGCCTGCAAGACTGACTGTTTTGTTTCATCCGGCAGGAAATATCAGCATGACGACGGGGCTGCTTCCGGTCAGGGAAATGAAGCTCAGTGAAGCATGGACAGAGCGGGCCATGGAGAACATTTATCTTACGTTATTTTACGGCCCTTTCCTGACGCCGCAAAGCCAGCTGCAGATGTTTCTTCCCAAAGCTATGGAAAAAGAATGGAGTTTTTTATCCTTTGAAAAACCGGGAATAAAAAATGAGGAACGGGACATCAAGCCTCCGTGGCTGGATACGGACCAGGAAGAAGAGTGGAAACAGATCAAAGAAGGCTGGCTGCTGCTGAAGGCCGGTGTGCAAGAAAAGGGGTGACTGTGGTGGAAGGAAAATTTACATTTGAGACTGTGGGAGAAAATAAATTGATTGTTTCTGACAGTCAGATATCTCCGGTCAAAAACAAGCTGGAGATCAGGGTGAAATTTGATCAGGATGAAGAACCGCTGATCAGCCAGATTGAGTATGCGTTCCCGGCGGGAGCGAAAAGCACTGATTTTGCAGAAATGAAGAACCTCAGACAGATAGAATTCAAAATAGATGACTGGACTGTGGTGGATGTTTCAAAAGAAGAATTTATAGAGTTGAAAAAACAGAAAAAAAAGCGAAGCGGAAATGTGGGGTGGTATGCATGCAGGTTTGAGGAGGAAGAAACATTTACTTATGCTTTAACACCGGGCGAGGCGTGGACAATGAAAGATCAACAGATTATGGATCTGACCATGGAAAACGTGGTGACCACTGCCGTAGAAGGTACTGCTGCCATCCGGTGCACAGTCGGGATTCTTGCAGAAGATCCGCAGGAATATGGACTGGAAATAAAAAAAGAACAGGATCACACAGTGAAGGTTCAGGATTTTTATCCCGAGTCGGGATGTGCTCTGTCGGGAGAGCAGGTCAGGCTCAGCTGGTTTGTCCAAAACGCCCAAAAGCTGTTTTTGTATACCGGAGCGTCAAAGAAGGAAATCGATCCGGCAAAGAGCAGTGAGTTAGTGACTGTTTCTGATACGACGGAATATACGCTGGAAGCAGTTAACGGTGAGAAGAAGGATACAAGAAAAATTTCGATCCAGGTACTGCCGCTCTGCCTGAGACAGTTTTGGGCCGACTATGAGGAAGAAAAGATTAAGTGGGACGTATGCTGCGGGGATCACATTAAAATAAACGGTATTTCCACAAGCTTTGCATCCGGGTCGGCGAATCTCAGTGAGTATACGCCGGGACGCCCTGTTGTTCTGACTGCAGAGGGAAAAAATACATCTGTGGAAAGTGCTGTTTACTATGGAACAGAGGATGAGAGAATGGATGTCGTACATTTCCAGAAGACCATTACATTTTATAAAGGCTTTCAAATTTTGGATGTGCTGTGGAAGCTTTATGAACTGAGAAGCAATAATACAGCCAAATCCATCCGCATTGTTTTTCAGGACCGTGAACGAAATGAACTTTACGACATAAAGGGAGGTGAGGATCTGGGTACAGAGGGAAGCTGGCAGCAGATCTTGACGGGGACAGACCCGGCAAGGGCCGGAGAGAATATTTTGGTGACGATGTATGTAGAAGGCTACGATGAAGGTACAGGAAAAGAGTATCAGATCACGATTTAAGAAAGGGGAATGCCATGGAAGTGAAGTTATTTAAGATAAACGGCACTGGCCCGGGTCAGACATACGAGGCGGCTGCAGGAGAACTTCTGAAGATTGAATGGGATTGTCCGGGCTGCGATTTCTGTATAATTTATCCATACAACTGGAAAGTTGACTGTAATGGAGAGATGGAAATCTATATTTATGAAACAATGACCGTAATTCTCAGAGCAGTTAAGGACAGGGAGAGTGTACAAAAAGAGATTACAGCCAAACTCAGTGGGGGAGAGGATGTTAAAGGAATTTCTGTGTCCCCTGCTGGCCCTGCTGGTTCCGGTGAGGAGACGAAATTTGATTTTCAGCTGATCAAAACTGCTTTTGGGTATTTGGATCATGGAATCGGCAGAGTTGAGGGGCGTTCAGGAAGTTATGTGTTAAAGAACCAATACACCGTATACAGATACGATATTCTGACAGCCGGCGGAGAAACCGGATATAAAGAAAAAACGGTTAAGGCGGGAAGGTCGGATGCACCGGAAATCCAGAGGCTCAAATATGTGATGATGAAGAATGGAAATGAGCAAAAATATGAGCTATCGTGGAGGGTTGCGAACAATGATGGAAAGGACGTCATCATCGAGGCGTCGGATCACAAGACCACATTTGCCAAAAATGCTTCCGGGCGCGCTTCTTTTGCCAGGACAGGCGGAGAGACTGTAACACTTTCTGTTCGGTGCGATGCAGGAGAAAAGGGAAAGATTGAATTTGCGGACATCTATCCATTTGAATTGAAATAAGGAGGTTCATATGGCTTACGAAAGTATTACGATCGGTACGGAACAAGAGGTAAAAGAAGTATATCTGTTTCTCGTCAATGAGGATGGTTCGCCGGCTGAGATGGACCAGGACAGCAAGACCATTGCTTCTATCTGGAATGGCGAGGAGAAGCTCGTCGATGTAACCGCAGATACAAGGATAACGATTCCCGGGTTCGGGACATGTTTTCAGCTGGAGCTTGCCACTACGCCTGCAGGAAACCATGAAGCGGACCGGTGGAGAAAAAGAAAAGAAGCGATAAAGCTTTTTGTCAGGGAATTTGTTCCTATGCAGAAACATACAAAAAAACCGGCGGACGCTGACTTTGCAGTCAGTGGGAAACACTATACTGCCGGTGAATTCTCGGCAGAGATTCAGGGAGAAGGATCGGAGACGTATAAAATAAAAGGAAAACCGGGCGACCGAAGAAAATTTTATTTTTTCCGGAATGAGTACCACTCCGTTATCCGATGTGCCAATCAGATGACAATCGGGATCGGGAGAGATGATCTTACAAGTGAATTTTTACAGAAAGCACTTTGGGATCAGCGAAAATGGGATATGCCATGGATGAAAGACCTGTCGGAAGAACTTGCTGATCCGCTGGGGGCTGTCAGTCCCACGGCGGAGCAGAAATTTATGTACAGTTACGCCGGATCGATCTTTGACTGGTCAGTAAGACTTTATGTCAGGCAGCATCCGGATCACGAGCATTTTTCAGACTTTGACAGAAATCACGCAGATGAAAAAAACATGTGGGGTGTGCTTCCCAGGTCACCGGTATATAAGCTGGTGGATTATTTGAAAGTAAATGAAAAAAGTGTTTTTAACTTTCTCAGAAGCAGAAAATATAATGACGGAAACAGTCCTGAAGAAACGGCAGAGAATCGTATTTACACAGAACTCGCAGAGGAATTCTGGAATCTTTATGACAGCGGAGACGGGCTTTTTGCGGACTTTCTGCTCCGGGCCGGAGTGATCTCCAATACGGGTAATCAGTATTTGTTTGAATTTCGTACCGTCAGGACGAAAATTGAAAATATTTATGAGGACAGCGGTCAGTATATTTACAGAGGGTAAGAAAGGGGTATGTTATGCGGGAAATACAGACAGAACTTTTTAAGGGGAAAGAAAAAGAGATCCTCATCAGTATATTTGGAGGAGAGCAGAAATTAAAAGAGGAATACCCGGCATTGTATGAAGACATGAAAACGGCACAAAAGCAGGCCGGAAACCGGAAGGAAGAGGGAAGGACAAGTTCACAGGATGCCGATTTTGACGGATGGGAGGAATTTGAAAAATTAAAGCTGTTTTATGATCCAAAGAAAAAGATACTGACCGTAAATGGAAAGATCCATAAATCGGGCGGACCCGATTATTTGATTGCAAAGCTGAAAGTCTGGAATGGGCAGGGAAAAACATGGACTTTTTCTTATTCGGTACCACAGTGCAGTTTTCTTATGATCAAGGAAAATATACAGATGGAACAGGACGAACTGTCCGGAATACAGGCAGAAATCAATTATATGTTAAGGGTTCCTGACATCTGGAAGCCGGTTAAGGCAGGAAATATGAAGGGAACCGCGGTTATTGGTGCGGGTTTGGATATTATCGGGAAAGGCCAGGTTCTTCATCCGCAGCCCAAAGCCGGGAGATCCAAGATCAACATTGTTTATTTTCGTACAGATGCCATGGGTACATCGGACTACTTTTATGCCAACCCCGAGAGAAGGAACAGTAATTTTTGTGTTTATCTGCCGATTGCCGTGCAGTTTGAGCTGGACGCAGGAAAGCAGGCGGCCCAAGCTCCCAGAGTACAGGGAGATATTTATATTTACAGCGCCAGACATTCCACAGTGCAGTTTCAGAATTTTCAGCAGATTAAATTAATCCCCGCATCTCAGTGGTACAACATGTTTCCATATTATCCTCAGATATCGCAGAGCTTTACAAAAGGATATCTGTTAGTTCTGCCTCAGGCGTGGAACAGTTTTATCAGCCAGGGCGGCGTGGCAGGGGAAGATGATTTTTATTTATCTATGGATATAGAGTTTTCATGTACAGACGGGTATCGATATTCTTTGCAGATGGACAGCTATTTGGTTCCTAAAAAATATGAGGGAGGCAATGTTGTAGAGATCCCCTGTATGCACCTGCTCTGGGGCTGCCTTGAAAAAGAAGCTGTGATCAAAACAAGGGACCGGGGCAGTATACCGGTGTGCGATGTAAAGAGTGGGGATTATGTGGCTTCCGCCAAGGGAAATTATGAAAAGGTCAGCAATATTTATACTGGAAATGAAGAAATTTTGAAATATATAAAGGCTGGAGAAAAAACCATCATGATGACAATGGACCATCCGGTCATGACAAAGGAAGGATGGAAACAGGCAGGGAAACTCACTGGGTCAGAACAGATCTGTATGGATGGAGAACTGTACAGTCCGGTGGATGAGGTTTATGACGAGCCTTATTATGACCGGGTATATTCTTTGGAACTGGAAGATGGAGAAGGGTTTTTTGCCAATGGTTTTTATGTGGGAGACTTCGGAAAGCAAAACAGTATGGAGAAGCCGGAACCGAAGCTTTCACAGGATATCCTGAATGATTTAGAGAAGTTTAAAAATTTATCATAAAAGAGAAAGGAGAAACATTATGCCTGATCCAAAAGAACCAAGCGAGGTAGTACCAAAGGAACCGGAAATAGTTATGGAAGGAGGGACAGGGACCAATGTGGCGATTCCTGTACGCATCAATGCGGGAGTGAAATTTACGCTGCTGAAAAATCATTTTGTGGCGGCGCTTGAAAAAGATGGGGACGTCATGATGCTCCTGCTGGCGCCGACAGATTCTGCAGGCCAGGAGGGAATGACCATACAGGAGATGGTGGAAGAAGTCAGGAAATTGATGGGTGCCAAAGAAGGAGATAAAGAGGTTGCGGATATGGAGACTCAGCTGAACAGTACCGTGAACAGTATGAGCGATCCTAAGAAAGCAGGCGGCGGCTTTAATCCAATGTCTATCCGTATCTATGTACAGCAGGCGTTTTTGTATTACCGTTCTGCTAAAAAGGAGGATGGAACAGAGGAAAAAGAGCTGGAATATGCTTTCAGCCTGAAAGCGGATACTTCTAAGCTTCTTGGAAGTATAGACTTATTCACTCTCGATGAGATCTATTTTTCCGTGTGGAAGACAAACCGTAAAAAAGTCACAGACACGATGAACATGTTTATGATTGAAGACTTCTTGAAGGAGACGGCACAGGCCTGAGACTAAAAAGCCAGGTATGCCGCGTGAGTCAGAAAAAGCCTGCATATACAGGCTTTTTTTGCTTCTTATTTCTTGATTTTATTAGAATACTGGGCTTTTACTAAATATACACCGGCAATCACAATGGCAATTCCCGGGACTTCCCTTAGAGAAAGAACTTCGGAAAAAATAATATAAGAATAAAGTGAGGCGATGACCGGCTGGCATAAACATACAATCGAGGAAAGGTTCACACTGAGCTTTCCCTGGCAGTGGGCCAGCAGGTTATGTCCGATGACCTGAAGGCAGAGGGTCAGTCCCAATAGCGGCCAGAGCTGCTCTGTCCCATGGGGAATCTGGATGCCCTCTGTTAAAACTGAGGTGCCCCCCCAATGCAAGGGCGCTTCCGAACCCGCTTACAAACATGATGACACTGCTTTCGTATCTGTCTCTTAAACGATAGGAGATCAGGATAAAAACCGCATAGAAAAAAGAAGCACTAAAGGCGAGAAAATCTCCAAAATAGTTTGACCGGAGTGGGCTGATCTTTCCGCCCAATAAAACAAAGACTCCGATTAAGGTTACCGCAGCTCCTGCTAAAAATAACTTCGGTATCTTTTCCCGGAATAAAAAGTATGAGACCGGTATCACAGTAAAAGGCGTCAGATTTGTAAGTAAGTTTGCATTTGCTACGGATGTATAGCTGAAAGATAGGTTCCACAATGCTACATCACCGGCGAGGAAAACTCCGGCCAGAAATAAAATGAGTACATCCTTTTTGGTTAAAATTCGCAGGCCCCTGAACGCCAGAGGCAGCAGCAGAGGGAGTGAAAAAAGAACTCTGTAAAACCCGGTGCTGACAGGAGTCAGTGAGCTGAGTTTTACAAAATGCCTCCTGCTGCAAGGAATGCAACTGCTAAGAGCTCAAGCAGTACATATTTTGTTTCGTTGTTCCGTTTTATAATCTTCAAGAGTCTGTCCTCCGTCTGTGCAGGTTTCCTTTGTGTTTAAAACATGATACACTTACACTGGAACTATGAAAAGACCCACTATATACTAAAAAAATAGTACCACCGGGAGAGGGATTTCATGATTATTCTTGACAGAAAAAACAATGAACCTTTGTATATGCAGATTTATACACAAATAAAAGAGGAAATATTAAACGGCATTATCAAGGAAGGTCAGGTATTAACCGGCAGCAGGGGGTTAGCCGGAATACGGTAAACAATGCTTATGGCCAGCTGGCCGCGGAGGGATATATCATACCGCAGAAAGGGATTGGATATACTGCCGCAAAGGTTCCGGAACTTACTGTCAGCAGGGAGAGACCGGTTCAGATCCGTTTAAAACAAGCGATGCCTGTGGAAAGAAAACAGCCTGACATTCTGTACGATTTGACAAACAGCAGTCAGACAAGCGATCTGTTTCCGAAGAGATTTTGGAAACTCTGTACGTTAGAATGCCTGGATATGCTGGAAAACGAGGCCAGAATATGATCCTGTCAGGATAAGCAGGGAGAATTATACCTGAGAAAAAATCTGCTGTCTTATCTGCAGCGGATCAGAGGTGTTACCTGTGACAAAGATCAAATCATTATCACATGTGGGATACAGCAGTCTTTAGACTATCTCTGCAGGCTGTTCCCGCCTGGAAGGCAGACGATTCTAATGGAGGAACCGGGATTTCATAAAGCGGCAGCGGTATTTTCTAATAACAATATAAATGTGTAGAAGGTTCCTGTGGATGAACATGGAATCGTAGTATCCAAACTTCCACGTGTGTCTGATGCCTGCGCCGTTTACTCAACTCCATCCCATCAGTTTCCAACCGGTGTCACCTTATCCGCCGGCCGCCGGTATGAACTTCTTGAATGGGCGCAGAAGAATGATGCCTTTATTATGGAAGATGACTTTGACAGCGAGTTTCGATATTACTCAAAACCTATTCCGGCGCTGCAGTCCATAGACAGAGATGACCGTGTCATCTACCTTGGAACATTTTCAAAAGCGCTTTCCCCTTCAGTGCGCATGGGATATATGATATTGCCTCCAAAGCTGCTGAAAGCTTATTTTCACAGGTTTAAAAATTACAACAGTACGGTTTCGCTCCTTAATCAGTATGTCATTGCACGTTTGATAGAAACGGGTCAATATGACCGCCATGTCAGGAGGATGAACCATATATTCCGCAGGCGGCTGGAACGTTTTTCAGAAGAATTAGCCGATGTAAAAGACAGGATTGAAATATCCGGCAACGGTACCGGGCAATATTTTCGTTTAAGGTTTGCCGCGCAGGCTGATCAAAATGAGTTAATCCGGAAAGCACTTGAGCATGGGGTAAAAGTGTATCCGACCATGGAGTTTTGGCAGGAAAAGGCTGCCTGTCCGCCCAATTCTCTGTTTTTAGGCTTTGCCAAAATTTCTTTAGAGGATATTCCTGATTGTGTGGAACGGCTGAGAGCAGCGTGGAAAGAATGGATTTAATGGCAGATTCCATCTTTGATCAAAAAATAAATATAAAATTGCTGGAATTATATTCATAAAAGGAATATAATATAACCATAATGTAATCAGTTTGTAATCAAAAGGAGAATGCTATGGCGGTAAAGGAAAAAGGTTGTTTTTATTGTGACCCGGACCATCAGGGGCGAAAGGATCTGATGATCGAAGTGGGGCAGATGAAGGAGGGGGTTTTATACCTGTTTAAAGATCAGGCTCATTTAGGACGCTGTGTAGTCGCAGTGCCGGAGCATAAGAGTGAGCTGTTTGACCTGGAACCAAAACAGAGACATGATTACATAGATGATGTAGCGGCAGCTGCAAGAGCTATAAAAAAACTCTGGGGATGTACAAAGATCAACTACGGCGCTTACGGGGACAAGCTGCCTCACCTGCATTTTCATCTGGTTCCCAAATATGAGGGCGGATTTGAGTTCGGAGGAGCTTTTGCCATTGGAAATGATGAACCAAAATTTCTCGCCGATGAAGAATATGAGACAATGATCGGTCAGCTTAAAAAGGAATTAAATATAAAATAATGAGTGATGCTGAACAGATTCCGGTGAAAGGGTTCTGTTCAGCTGTTTTATTTCATAGGAAAATTGAAGTGGTCCTGCCCGCGTTGTTCCGCCACAGGAAAGTTCGTGTGGGTACACGGGCTTGTAGGCAAAAGCCGAATCACTTATACTGGTAGATAGAAACTGCGAGGGAGGCGGGAATCTTATGCAGAAGTGTTATACTACCGGTGAATTTGCCAAAAGGGCGAAAGTGACCATCCGGACGATAAGGTATTATGATAAAAAAGGTATCTTACAGCCCAGCTTCCGCAATGATGCGGGATATAGGATGTATACTGATCAGGACTTTTTAAAACTCCAAAAGGTGCTGTCTTTAAAATATCTGGGATTTTCGCTGGAAGAGATCAAAAATATGACAATCAACGATGATGTATCAGATATTACAAAATCGCTTCAGATGCAGGCGGACTTGCTTCATAAAAAAGCAGAGCATTTGAAGCTGATGGAAGAAGCTTTGCTAAAGACGACAAAAATAATTGAAGAGACCAGCGAGGTAGACTGGAATGAGATTCTCGGCCTGATCCATATGACGAGTATGGAGCGGACTCTGGTAGAACACTATCAAAACTCCACAAACCTGGATATCAGAATCAGCCTGCATGACAGGTTTTCTGTAAATAAACAGGGGTGGTTTCCGTGGCTTTTTTCTCTTGTGGATTTCAAGGATGCGGATACAGTGCTTGAGGTCGGCTGCGGCAATGGACAGATGTGGAAAAATGAACAAACAAAAGAATTGTCAGGTATGAAAGTCATACTATCGGATATCTCGGAAGGGATGTTGTCTGATGCCCAAAAGAATCTTGGAGGGGTGAGGGGACCTGATTTTTTATTTCGGAGGTTTGACTGCCAGAACATACCGTTTTCTGATAAGACCATTGACCGGGTTATTGCCAATCATGTGCTGTTTTATGTTGGCAGTCTTCAAAAGGCACTAGAGGAAATATGCAGAGTGATGAAAGATGACGGGATTTTTTACTGCAGCGCTTATGGAAAAGAGCATATGAAGGAAGTCACGATGCTGGTCCAGGAGTTTGATCCGCGCATTAGTCTGTCGGAAGTAAATCTTTTTGATATGTTTGGCCTGGATGAAGGGGAAGCTGTTCTTAAAAGGTATTTTGCGGATGTGAAAAAGATAGAGTATGAGGATGCTTTAATCGTTACCGAGGCAGAGCCTCTGCTGGATTATATTCTTTCCTGTCATGGGAACCAGAATGAGATATTAAATAACCGCCAGATGGAATTTAAGAAGTTTCTGAAAAAGAAAATAGATACACAGGGACAAGTAAAAATTACAAAGCAGGCTGGTGTATTTGTGTCAAAGAAAGAGAAATGACAAGAAAATAGATGTAAATAAAAGGAAGATAGATGGTTTACAATAAGCCAAAATAATGTTATATTAAAGATAAAGAAAGGAGCAAACTGCCCACGTTGGTGGTTAGCCTCGAAGTTAAGAAATAAACCTACCTTGACTGGCCAAGTACAAAGGTAGGTTTATTTATGTTATAGGAAATTCCTGCGGAACCTCCTATAACATAAAAACGCTCCGCGGGTTGTGCACGGATGCGTAAGGAAATTATTTGCATTGGCAAATCGCATCCGGCACGCAAAGTTTAAAAGTTTCTCAAAAATGAGGGACTTTTAAACTTTGTTCCACTTGTTTTTCCTATCTATATAGCCAAGCAGTGCCAGGATGAACATTCCAAACGTTATCATTAAAGAATTGATTCTTGACCATTACGTTACGTCACCCACTACAATGACATTAACTGATAACGGACAAAGAGAAAGGGAATATTTATTATGAAAGGAATTATTTTAGCAGGCGGTTCCGGGACAAGGCTGTATCCGCTGACCATGGTGACGTCAAAGCAGCTGCTTCCGATCTATGACAAGCCGATGATCTACTATCCGATGTCTGTGCTCATGGACGCAGGCATCCGGGAGATTCTGATCATTTCCACTCCAGACGACACACCCCGGTTTGAGGCGCTTTTAGGAGACGGACACCAGTTTGGCATCGAGCTTTCCTATGCAGTTCAGCCTTCACCGGACGGGCTTGCACAGGCATTTATCATTGGAGAAGAATTTATCGGTGATGACAATGTGGCTATGGTTCTGGGGGACAATATTTTCCACGGGCACGGGCTCAGGAAACGGCTTCAGGCGGCGGCCAACAAAAAGAGCGGGGCAACGGTATTCGGCTATTATGTAGATGATCCGGAGCGGTTTGGCATCGTAGAGTTTGATTCTGACGGTAAAGCCATTTCCATAGAAGAGAAGCCGGAACATCCAAAGTCCAATTACTGTGTGACGGGACTGTATTTTTATGACAACAGGGTTGTAGAGTATGCAAAGAACCTTGCACCTTCGGACAGAGGTGAGCTAGAGATTACAGATTTGAATAAAATCTATCTGGAAAATGGAGAACTGGAAGTTACCCTGCTTGGACAGGGATTCACATGGCTGGACACGGGGACACATGAATCTCTCGTGGAGGCGACCAACTTTGTCAAAACAGTGGAGACACACCAGCACAGGAAGATTGCATGCCCGGAGGAGATTGCATATCTTCAGCACTGGATCACCAGGGACCAGCTGTTAAAAGACATTGAGCCTCTGAAAAAGAACCAGTACGGACAGTACCTCCTAGACGTTATGAATGGAAAGTATATAGACAAGTAAGACAGGAGAAAACATTTATGAAGATTTTAGTGACCGGCGGCGCCGGATTTATCGGAGGGAATTTTGTGCATCATATGGTGAACAAATACCCCAACGATGAGATTGTGAATCTGGACCTGCTCACCTATGCGGGGAATTTGGAAACATTAAAACCAGTTGAGGATAAACCGAACTACAAGTTTGTAAAAGGTGATATTGCAGATGAAGTATTTATCATGGACCTGTTTGAGAAAGAACAATTTGACATGGTCGTAAACTTTGCGGCGGAGAGCCATGTAGACCGCTCCATCACGGATCCCGGTATTTTTGTGACCACCAATGTGATGGGAACGAGAGTGCTTCTGGATGCCTCAAAAAAATATGGGGTAAAACGGTATCACCAGGTATCGACGGATGAAGTGTACGGGGATCTTCCTCTGGACCGTCCGGACTTATTTTTTACAGAGGATACACCTCTCCACACCTCCAGTCCATACAGCAGCTCCAAGGCCAGCGCAGATCTGTTTGTCCTGGCTTATTACCGCACATACGGACTGCCGGTGACGATTTCCAGGTGTTCCAACAACTATGGACCGTATCATTTCCCGGAAAAGCTGATTCCGCTTATTATAAGCAGGGCGCTGGCAGATGAGGAACTGCCGGTATACGGAAAAGGAGAGAATGTCAGAGACTGGCTCCATGTGTCTGATCACTGCGAAGCCATCGATCTGATCCTTCATAAAGGGAAGCCGGGAGAAGTCTACAATGTAGGCGGACACAACGAGCGCACAAATCTTGAGGTTGTGCAGACCATACTGAAAGCATTGGATAAGCCGGAAAGCCTGATCAAATTTGTGACAGACCGCCCGGGACATGATATGCGTTATGCTATCGATCCGGCAAAGATAGAGAAAGAGCTTGGATGGAAACCAAAGTATACATTTGATACGGGAATCCGTCAGACAATCGAATGGTATCTTAACAACAAAGAATGGTGGCAGAATATTTTGTCCGGTGAATATGCAAACTATTTTGAGAACCAATACGGAAAAAGGTTAGAACAGGAGTAAGGTATGAAGGCATTAGTCACAGGGGCAGCCGGACAGCTGGGCCATGACGTCATGGACGAACTGAAAAAGAGAGGCCATGAAGGGATCGGTGTGGATGTGCAGGAAATGGACGTCACAGATGCCGAAAAAGTACGGCAGGTGATAACGGCTGCAGATGTGGATGCGGTAATCCACTGTGCGGCTTACACTGCGGTGGATGCGGCAGAAGACAATGCAGAACTGTGCAGGAAGATCAATGCGGACGGCACTGAACATATAGCACGTGTATGCCGTGATCTGGATCTTAAGATGATGTACATCAGCACAGATTATGTATTTGACGGACAGGGAGAAAGACCGTGGGATCCGGATGATGAGAGGAATCCGCTGAACGTATATGGACAGACAAAGTATGAGGGAGAACTTGCCATTGAACAGAATCTGGACAAGTTTTTTATTGTGAGGATTGCCTGGGTGTTCGGAATGAACGGTAAAAATTTTATTAAGACAATGCTGAACCTGGCAAAAAATCATGACAGACTTACCGTGGTGAACGACCAGACCGGATCTCCTACTTATACTTATGATCTGGCAAGGCTTCTCGTGGATATGATAGAGACAGAGAAGTATGGAAGATATCACGCCACAAATGAAGGGATTTGCACTTGGTATGAATTTGCCTGTG
Organism: Anaerostipes sp. AF04-45; assembly: GCF_003461725.1. Taxonomy (NCBI): domain Bacteria; kingdom Bacillati; phylum Bacillota; class Clostridia; order Lachnospirales; family Lachnospiraceae; genus Anaerostipes; species Anaerostipes sp. AF04-45. The sequence continues at coordinate 263,076 of NZ_QTXQ01000003.1, read as the reverse complement.
AAATATTTAAGCAGGCGGGCATCGAAATCGAAGTAGCTCCGGTGGGCAGCGATGAGTATCCGGCAAAGGCAAAAAGACCGGAAAACAGCCGTATGAGTAAGGACAAACTGACACAAAACGGTTTTGAAAGGCTACCGGCATGGCAGGATGCTCTTGCCAGATATTTAAAAGAAATCGGGTATTAGGAGGAACAGATGGGAAAGATTAAGGTTACAAATTGTGAGATTGAAGGACTGCATATCATTGAGCCGGCAGTGTTCCCGGATGAACGGGGATATTTCATGGAGACATATAACCAAAAGGATTTTGAAGAGGCGGGGCTTGGCATGACCTTTGTACAGGATAATCAGTCTATGTCGGTAAAAGGAGTTTTAAGAGGGCTTCATTTTCAGAAGCAGTATCCGCAGGGAAAGCTGGTGCGCGTCGTTCGTGGTAAGGTATTTGATGTGGCGGTGGACCTGAGAAAAGACTCTCAAACTTACGGAAAGTGGTTTGGGGTAGAATTATCCGCAGAGAATAAAAAGCAGTTTTATATTCCGGAAGGATTTGCCCATGGCTTCCTCGTCCTCTCAGAGGAGGCAGAATTTTGTTATAAGTGTACAGACTTTTATCACCCTGGAGATGAAGGCGGGATCAAGTGGGATGATCCTGACATCGGCATTGAATGGCCATTTGAGGAGGGTACGGAATTGGTGATCTCAGAGAAAGACCAGAAATGGTCCGGATTAAAAGACACTTTTAAGTTTTAAAAGACATTTGTTATCATAGCGGTATAATAGGAAATATAGACAAAAATATAGAAAGGCTGATGTATGGGCTAACCATCCTGTACATTGGCTTTTTTATTATGTTTTTTGGGGTTTTAACAAAGTAGAGTGTAAAATAAATCATCTTAAAATTCTGTACATAGTGCACAAATAAAAGGCGAAATTGTTATTAAATTGACAAAACTTTGACATTATAATTGACATTATCTTTCGATGGGCATACAATCAAGGAGAATTAATATGTTCTATATCAATCTGTGGGTTAGATGAAACACAGATTTTTTGCATTTATATCAAAATAAAATAAGGGGCATTAGTCCGTAGGGGGAACGGAGTTATGAAAAAACGTATTAGGCAGGTCATTTCTATCATTCTGTCACTTTTAATGGTGGTACAGAGTCCAAATTTTTCAGCAATTATTAAAAATGTAAAAGCAGATGAGTCGCCGGGGCTGCAGGTCAGTTTTTCCTGTAAGCAGGAGCCGGGGACCAATGTTACGATGCTTAAAAACGGGGCATCTGAAGAACTGACAGGACAGGTCAATGTCACAGCCACGTCTTCCGGCTATGCAAAAGGAGCAAAAGTCACCGTCGCATTGCCGTCTTTTTTCTATGACAGCGACGGAAATCTCCAGGTTTATGATGAGAATGTCAATCCGGAGGATGTAAAGCTTGGAATGCAGGCCAACGTCATAGAGGCGGACAGCTGGCAGACAGTGGAGGGAAAGGCATTTGACCAGGACACAGTTTATAAAGGCAAGATCGTATTCGTAGCAAGCAATGACCTGAAGGCCGGGGAATCTCTGACCTTCCGTATTAAGGTGAAGTTTTTCGGAGATGTGCCTGAGAAAACACACGGAAAGATTACCGGAAGCTCATCTTACCAGGAGTACTACGATAAGAACGGCAATAAGATCGCGGACGAATGGAAATCTCCTGGGGTAGATGAAAATGCAATTAAAGTGTTTGTAAACACGAACCTTTCATGGGAGACGGTGTTTGAAGACTCCCCTGCCATTCCGGTATGGAAAGAGTATAATTATGCCGATCACTATGTTACAGTTAAAAACACCTCAGAGTCAGAGGATAAGGACGGTCCGAAAGATGTTTCATTTGATAAGATCAACCTGATGTTTGAGCTTCCGTTCTGTTCCTCTGAAGGCGGGCTAGACGGGATATTTACACGGGATATCACAAAATGGATTTATAAAGACGGGCAGATCATCGAAAATACAGAGCCGAACAATCCAAATTCATGGAAGAACACGGAGTTTATCGGGCAAGAGGATAAGGGAGGTGTTCTCGTCTACGATGTCACAGATCTGACAGATGAAGAGATCAAAGATGGGAAGCTTGGAAAACCTATCCCTTATTCTTATACCGGAAACGGTCAGATTGCAGTCATTCATGAAGAAGAAATACACTCTCCAAACTACGCAAAAGCACACCCGGATAAAAACCTGCACCACCAGGCTAAGTTTCTGGTAAGGCTGCCGTTCACAAACAATATTCAGTTTAAGGGCAGCAGCACGACCAACGAACTTCAGACGAAGCTGGTATCCACGATTATTTTTGGAAAACCGGAGATTTACTGGTCTAAGACAAATACAGCTACGGCTACCTTTATGAAGCCGCAGCCGGATTACTCTGCGAAAAAAGTTTCAGAATCAGAAGCTCCGTATAATAAACACGTTTATGTAAACAGCTTATCCGAATTTTATATAGAAAGCATTACAAATAAAGGGAATATCCCGCTGTTTTCACCGAGAGTGACAGATACGGTGCCGGGTCAGTTTATGTTGGACGGACTGTTTTATGAGGTTCCAAAAAAAGATGCAGACGGCGGAATAGAAAAGTTTCTGGCGAAGGAGCATCCGTTCCAGTATGAGGTTACCAATTCCGCTACAGGAGAAAAGCAATGGATTGACTTTACCCAGAGTGTGATAGAGAAGAGTACCGATGATGAAGTGAGGTGGGGAATCTCAGGAATTAAAGGCAGGCTTCCCGGCAATGCCACGGGAAGAGTCCGTGTGAATCTGAAAGAAAAGATAGATGCCGGAACTACACTGCCAGGCAAGATCGTGATCAGCGGTTATCCCAAAAACAACGTTACGATTCAGAATAAAGCAGAAATCCAGTTTGACTACAAATACTACAAAGTTGGCGACGGTGATACGGAAGGCGAATGGATGGTCAAGGAGCAGGAGCCGTACAAGATCCAGGCAGATATGGTACTGACTCCTCCTGAAATCGACACTGTCGTTACAGCAGTACATACAGAAAAGAAAGAAGGGGAAAGCCAGGCAGCAGTGACCGAAGGCGGAAGCAGCCGGTCACCGTATCATCAGACAGTATACGGAAAATACAACCGCCAGGGCATGGACGGGTATATCCTGAGGGCGGGAACACAGTCTAAAGGACCGATCGCGCCAGGCTATCTTCAGCTGGATGTGCCGGGAGCCGCCAATGACAGAGGATATGTGACCGAAAACATTCTTCTGAAAAAAGAACTTCTGGATGCCATGATCAATGTCTCTATAGGAACGAGCGAAGAAGATCAGCAATATCCGTCCGGAAATCTCATTCTTAAAGATGTGAATAACCAGACAAAGAAAATCTCCTTGAAGACGCTCGTTCAGGGCTACGCAGACAGCGATGGAAATGTGGTGATTGAACGCAGTCTGTGGAAGGGCGATTTAGATAACCTTAAAAGTGTAAGGATTGAATACGACTATTTTGCCGGAGACCAGAAAATTGTAAACGGAGATGAACTGGCTGCGGAGACCTATCTGAAGGTTATGGGAACGTTAAAGGATTATGGTTCCCTTACCGCCACCGGTACAGTTTCCACAAACTATCCGGGGACATCCACGAGCTCTGTGACAAAGACAGGGACAGGGACGATCACGATTGAAGGGGTGAATCCGGCCATCACAGGAAATGTCTACAATGAGCCGGATCATCCGCAGGCATCCAATCTGACATCCATTACGGTGCCATATAATGAAGACGGTGCTAAGGCTGTGTTCCATATAGGTAATAAGTCACACTCAGAAATGAACCCCGGGGAATTTCTGATGACGCTGCCGACAAATGTGGTCGATGAAAAGACGGTGGGATTCCTGGCAGATGAGATCACCATCAAAGATTTGAAAAAATTCGGAAAGATTTCAAAAATAGAATTTTATGATATTTCCAACAACACTTATGCAGGAAACTCCAAGGAGCCGGATTTTGTTCTCCCGGCGGATCAGATCCCGGCAGAAAAAGACGGATTGATTACGATTCCTGAGGGTTTGTGGAAAAGTTCTATGGCAAACGGACTGAAATATGTAAGGATTATATTTGAGCCGTTTAACGGAATGGAAACTGCGGAGAAACTGGACATCACCGTAGGCGGAACCGCAGACTTTTACGGCGCGGCTTCTTTCAGGGGTGAATGGGCATGCAAAGATGCGCTGAACATGAACAAACCTGCTCAGACAGCGGGCATGACAATGAATGTCAATAATCCGAAGCCTGAAGTGAATGCACATTTAAATCCATACTATGATAAGACAGAGATCAATACAGAAAACAACGGCAGTATGGTGGACGGCAATGTGATGGGGCTTGCGGTTCCTTATGAAAAGGAAGCTTCCTTTTCCTTCTGGTTTGGAAACAGTGCGGCAAATGATGCACATGATTTCCATACGGTGATCGATTTTACGGAATTAAATTCCGCCAACCAGCTTTCTGCCGAGACAGGAAAAGGTTTTTATGCAAAGTCTGTACTGATCAGGAAAGAGCTTCTGGATATTGCCGATGTCAAAGAAATTACATTGACAGGTTCCGAAGGCAGCTTAACTCTTGTCTATGACAAGGATGCCAAAACATTCAAAGAAAAGGGCCAGCCTTCCAAGATCTATACTTTAGAAGGAGAAGGCTGGAAGCTTCCGAAAAGCAGCGTTAAGGATCTGGGAATTTTAAAAGGGATAGAGGTGACCGGAGGGACAATGAAAGGCGGAAAGGCGCCGAAAGCGTCTCAGGCCATCGAGGTCACCGGATTTTCAGACATTGAAATGCGGAAAGTTAACCAGGCAGCGGCAAAGATTACGAGCCAACTCTATACCACCGACAGGTCTTTTGAACTTGCAAATCAGGATGCGGCAAGGCTGATGATCAGTCCCATGTATTTTGATACGGCGGTAGATGCGTACTTTGTAACGCCGGATAATAAAACAACCAGATATAATAATGGTGCAGAGCCTTCCGAGCATTACCGTTCAAGCTATGGATACAGTGATGATACGAACTTTGAGATCGGCTATAAAGCGGTCGGCAGTATCGGTGTCGATTTCCGCCAGTACCTGCAGGATTACAGCAGCGGGGCCCCGGAAAGGCACAACGACCAGGAGCAGAACAATGATTCAGCCTACGCAAGATATCAGATAAAGAATTATGCCTACAATACACCGGCAGATCTGAAGATGACAGTGAATCTTCCGTCTGAGGGCTTTGAGACTTACTATCTGAAAGTGGATCCGAGAGTAAAGGACTATGTAAAAGAGATTAAATTATACCGTGCCGATGGATCTTCCTATACGATCGATGATCCGAAGGCGGTCTGGGCTGCCAATGAAAATGCCAAGAGCTGGGACGGACAGAATGGATACTGGAGAATCAATCTTCTGGACGGGGAGCCGAATTACGAGACAGAAAAAGAAGGGAACTACTACCGTCATCCAAAAGAAGAGCCGGACGGGAAAGCGGCGGTCAAAAAAGCAGAGATTCGTTTTTCTGTTAACCAGCAGGAATACGAGGAGATCGGAGGCGTAAAAACTGCCAAATCACCGGATTACGGCACATGGTATAACCAAAGCAATGTAAACACACAAAATACCTTCGAATTTGTGGGAAGGTATTATAAACTTGGAAATTATAAGGCCTCTGCAGAGACAGAAATGACGATCGGAGGCACTGAAAAACCTGATGGAACGAAAACCGAAATAAAAACTGAAAATACAGACACTACGAAGAACAGCAGCTACCGTTCCGGCTGGTCATTTAAAAACTATTACTATACATATAACTGGTATAATCAGTATACTGGTATGCAGGAATACACAGCAAGACATATGAGATCGGAAGTGCCGATCACTGTCTATGACGATGCAAGAATGTACTCTCTAAAAGGAGTCAACCTGCATCCCGAGACGGACAGAAAAGAGTCCTATCCATATGGTGCAACCGGATGTTACAGCATGTCTTTCTACAGGGACAAAACCGGGGCTTCCGGAAACTGGAGCGGCTATTATCCGTATATCGACAATGCGGTGCTGGAAGACACACTTCCTCCGATCACAAAAAGTGACGGGGAGTATAAAGGATTTAAGAGTACGTCTGTTCAGATCAAGAAAAAACTGCTGAACCGGACAGACGGGGATATTATGCTGACGCTTTCCGACGGAAGCACAGTAAAAAGAGCAGCAGCGGATTTCAGCGATGCAGCAGACGCAGATTATAAAGAGATCAGGGTGTTTTACGAAGGAGAGGACAACGCCGGAGAAGCTGTGGACGGAAAAGATATCGTTCTGAATTCCGGACAGTATTTGACGAAGGTTAAATTGTTTGTCAAGGACATTGCCGGTGACGGTGATTTCAGCAAGACTGAGATCGACGGAATATCCAAAGACACGGTATTTGACAACCACACGGAACCGATGATCAACATCTACGGTGAAATACTGGCGCTGAACGGCGACGGAAATAACGCCGGAGTCAATACGGTTAACACAAAGACGTTTAAAGACTATGATCCGGTCAATACAGTAATCGAAGGAAACACAGAGACGGGTACTCTGCTGGCAAGAAGGATTCCTTTGAAGCCGGGTTATAAGCTGACTGCCAACAATACAAAAGGATGGGATTATCAGGCATCCAAACTTGATGCCGGTAAACCGGAAATGAAGCCGGAGTCTTCAGCGTTTACCATCCATCTGGAAAACGCCGGTACAGACGACGGAGGCAGCGATCCTGCCAACTCTGAATCCAGGGACGCAGATATCAGCGGTTTTGCCTTTGACCAGGCTCTTGACAGCCGGTTCCGGCTTCAGACAATTAAGATTCCGAAAAGTGTCTTTGACTCTGACAAGTGGAATGTGACTCAGTTCAAGATCAATGACGGAACCCACTCCGGTGATGATAAAGGAGTGGACGTAAAAGACAAGTTTAGGCTGGAGACAATCAATGATGAAGAATACTATGTTTTAGATGTTTCCAAACTATTCGTGGGGGACGATGCCTTAAATACATCCACCTATACAATAAGTGGTACAGAATTTACAAAATGTTATATCCAAAGTTTTACTGTAAAAATTGAGGCCAAGGAAACCGATGGAAGCAAGAATGAAAAATTCCTGAGACCGGGCCAGGCATTAGAGGATATTGTCTACGACGGAATCTTTGTGGACCGGACAAAAGAAGATTTGGAAAAGGATGAGTGGAACGAGAATTCTGTGCCTACCATAGGAGGAAGCGGTACACATGATTATTTCTACACTTATTACATCCGAAACAGCATTCAGAATTTTAAGGCAGAATCAGCTACATTCGGTTATCAGCAGAGTACGATAACTGCCGCTCCCCATGCTGATCAAACAGTTTATAACAGAGTTTCCCATGTGGAAATGAAACAGAAGCGGGAGGATGAAGAGACGAAATCTCCTGCGTATGATGAAAAAGACGGAATAAAACTGGAGGTAGATAAGGATCATATCATTCCAGGCGACAGAATTGAATATCAGGTGACGGTTTCCAACAAATCCGAAAAGGAGTCTGACGGTTCTGAGACGAATACGCCGTTTAAAAATCCGGCGGTTCGGGTGACGGCACCTGTAGGAATGAAGATCGTGGGATGGAAGTATGCGAAAAAGACAGATTCGGGCATTGGAGATCTGAAGGGTGAATTTGTAGACAACAGCAGTTCTGTATCAACGAGGACACCTGTGGTAAATGGTGCACTGGAGGCACCGGAATCAAAAAATACATACCGGAATCTGGTGATTACAACCGATACAGATCATGGAGACCAGTATCTGAAACTGAACAAAGACTATACTGTGACTGTTGTTCTGGAGGCAAAGGATGAATTTTCCGGAGCATTTGAGGGAAAAACAGTGAATACAAGCGTTTATGCGGGAGGCGGTCAGAGAAATCACTATTACCCATATTATTTCGGAAACAGAGACACGAATCCGACCTATTCTTACTCCTCATGGTGCAGCGATGCGTTTGGAAGCGCCAGTTTCATTAAACGCTGTGTGGAAAACAGCTCTGCCGTCGATCTGGCACTGAATAATACACCTGTGCCGACAGGAGAGCTTACAAGTTCTGTTTCTTATATGGATGCGGGAACACCTGCAATGAAGTTTTCCAATCCATCTTCTGTGGAAGGGGGAACGGCATGGGTCAATGATTTGATGGATGTAGATCTGACGGTTTCCGACATTAAAAACAATACGATGCATGATCTTAAGGAAACAGGAATTGAAATTGATCTCTCCAACCAGACAGTAAAAAATGAACAGAATTTCTACCTCAGAAAATGGCCGGAGGCAAAATATACGGTTGCGGGAACAGAACATCAGGCTGTCTTTTACTATAAAGAAGACGGGGACACAGACTGGAAAGCCATGGATGCGTCCTTCCGGTCTGATGACAGCAACCTGAAAAAAGTAAAGCAGATCAAATGGGTCTACGAGGACGTTCCTGCCAAAGACGGTACAAATATTTATAAAATGCCGGATGTCATTCTTCATGGAACGGCGAACTACGTGGATGAAAACGGAGCATCTGCTGTCAACCAAAATTACAGTACTATGAATGGTATTCTGGATATTGACTATGGCCATGAACACTATAAAGTGTCAGATGATGACAAGATGGAAGCCCATCTGCTGGCAGATACAAAGAATACATTTACCGTATACCGGCTGCTGCCGAATATGCTGGCAGACGTCCAGGCATTTGACAAAGAAGAAGACGCAAAGAGCACCTATGCTGAAAATAACAGCAAAAACAAAGCAGTGTACCGACCGAATGAAAGTTTTTGGTATAAATTGACTGCCTGGAACAAGCGCACAGACGACAGTGCCAGAAGAGGGGCCCTTGATCATCCGGTGCTCTATGACAAGATTCCGGAATATGTAGATGCACCAAATCCGGATGATGTTGAAATCATATGGTATGACAAGGACGGACATGCGAAGGATTCTTCAGCTTACCAAAAACCAGCAGTCACGGTGACTGACATGAAAGATTTTGATATCGGAGGAAGTCAGGAATTTGAAAAAGTGACTTCAGGCACAGACAGGAAGCCGACAGATACAGCGAACAATCCTGCAGAGGAAATTAACTTTAAGATCTACAAATACGACTTCGGTGATCAGGAGCTGTCCAGAGGCGAACGGATCGAGATCGTCTATAAGACCAAGGCGAGAAAAGAAGACCTGCCGATGGCATCATGGAAGGATACAAAAGAAAACGCATACCTTCCGCGCTATGGAGAATATGCAGACGGTCCTGCGCCGAATGCAAACAATACAGCCGCAAAAGCTATGGATATGGATAATCTGATCCATGATTTCGGAGTTACCGGAACACCCGGAAAAGGCATTGATCCGGGAGAATTCCTGACGGATTCTTATGCATATATTCCGGGCCAGACGACCAGTGACGGAGGCAGATTTTTTGATTATGATATCAATTCTTCTTCCAGGCAGATGTGTTTCACAAATATGACTGTGACAGACCCGTCCAAAGAGGCCTCAGCTGTATCCTACCGCACCGGTGCCGGAGGGGGAGGCACGGACAGTGCCTATTACAGGTATCTCACATCCGGAAGGGGAGGCACGGACAGTGCCTATTACAGGTATCTCACATCCGGAAGGGTCGTATCCGGAACGGGCTCTGCCAATATGAATAAATGGAAGAACATCATTGGTGATGAATACCACAATATTATCTGGGCAGAACATGCACTGCATCTGCAGAAAGCGTGGATTACCGGAAGCAGTGATATGATAACGGATCAAAAATACTACGATCAGGCAGATATCAATTATTCCGGCGGTTCCGGACACAGAGATGACGTTCCAAACTACGACCAGCAGACTGCGGCATTGGAAGCTGAAGAAAACTATGTAACAAGGCTTTATGCGCTGAACTATGGAGACTGGGACACAGACGGAGCGGAGTTTACTTACGTGATGCCAAGAGGTACAAGACCAGTGCTGAAAGACGGCAGACTTGAAGTGAAGGCCGAAATGAAGGACGGTACAAAGATTACTGTTCCAGAAGAAAATATTAAGATTCTTCAGCAGCCGGGAGATACGGATATCGGCGCTCTTGCGCCGAAAGAACTGGCAGACCCTGTGCATAACGGAGCATATACCGGAAAAACATATAATGCAGCAGATGCAGATTCAAAAGCATGGGTGATCCGAATTACAGTACCGGAGAAACTTACGCGGTTCTGGAACAGAGGAAGTCTGGATGCATCCAAACAGCAGCATTACCAGATGTCTGTAGAATTTAAATCCGAAGTGTTCAAAGAGAATATGAATGAAATGTGGTATGACCGTCTGTATGTGCGGCCGGTCGATATAGAATCCAAGGACAGCGAAGTTCCGAATACGATGTATCACCAGATTTATGACAAGAACGACAGCATGGATATGTCCGAGGCAAACAAAAGCGGAACTGTTCAGTGCAATGATTTGGAAACCGGTATTTGGTATTGCTCATACTGTAATACAGAAGCCTACTATAATCTGCTCTCACCGTGGCCTCTTTACCTGAAGGGAAGGAATACTTATTCTCAGGCAGTGGACAGAAAAGATATAGGATTTAACATTGAAGCTTCAGACGGAAGTACAGACTCCACCAAATATGCGGTCACCGGAACGAGGGCAAAACAGAGGAAACCTTTGGTCCGTTTCTGGGCGGAATACGGCAGGAGGGATGAAAATGACGTCCTCAGTGCTGATCAGTGGTATGCTCAGGCAGAGACAGAGTTGAAACAGCTGAATGTCCGCCTGGAAAATGAGTATATCCTGTCAGACTATCACCACGGAAACGGAAGCGGTGCCGACAGCGGAAGAAGCTATAACTACACTACGAACGGAGGAGCCAGGGGAACCCTGTTTAAACCGGTTGTGACCGTTGTGCTTCCTTATGGCGTACAGCCTGTGGATGAAGACGGTGAAGTGATTCATGCAGATTCTGATGGATCAGTTGTACAGAACTTTGACTGGGAAATGGAACAGAAAGTCTGGTCTTCCGGCGGCAGACTGGCTGCCGACACAGATCCGGACCTGCCGGCTGATTTAAAATCCAAGTTTGACACAGAGATCCGGTATATGGATGTGGATGACGACGGAACAGCGGCAAAACGGTATGTGATCCGGTTTGTTCCGAAAGCAGGAACCTCCACAGAGGATGTCAGAGTGCTCTCAGGACGGTCCAGAAACATAAAAATGAATGTAATTGCAGCAGATTACGCCGGAAACTGGCCGGATGATGCGGATAAGAGAAAGGATTGGGACAGCACGAGAGTCTATCTGGGAAGCCAGCATAATCTTTTCCGATATATCACGGACGAACAGATCGGCGGCGAAAACGCAGGCTATGCGGTCGGCGTGGACACAAATCAGGGCTATTATAATCAGGACCCGCGTCTGGATGCAGTCAGCCCGGATTATACGTACAGCACGTACCGCACAGGAAAAACCATATATGACAACAAGGCGATGGCAGACAGGGCGATTGGCCGGATGACTCCTTATTTTGAAGGCGACAAGATCAGTCTTCAGGATACAGGACTGGCAGATTCCCTGCTGTTCTGGCAGACCGGAAGCGGAGAAGACAAATACACAGACCTTAACTATGATGGAAAAAAAGAAACTGGGGACGGCGCGGAAGAAGCCGTGCTTCAGGATCATGGAGTCATGAATACAGCAAGTCTGTATTCGAAAAATCCGAGAATCAGTCTGACCGCAGGCATTTCCGGCAGCAGAACAGGAACATATTATTCCGCAGAGCCGGAAAATAACACTGGAAGCCTGGCAAAACTGGCTCCGATCCAGTTTGCCTACGGCGACAATCTGTGGTATCAGCTGAAAGCGGCCAATACTCCGGCTGAGAGGTCAGGGTACTGGGGACCGCTGACCGATTATGGTACAACAGGGGATATAACACATTCAGCCTTTACGGTTAATCACACGCTCCCGAAAGCACTGGTCTATGATGACAGCGGCGATCTGGAAAGTTACTATATCGAATATGTGGACCGGGACGGCATCAAACAGACCTTGAGCCAGTCAGATCTGGAAAGCAGTGATCCGTCCAAAAACAAAGGCTGGAAAATACAGCTGGAAGTAAAAAAGGTGAAAGACAAGGACGGAAACTATGATCACCAGGAAATTCTGGCGAATATTATTCCGGGACAGGAAGCAGATGTTACTTCCGGGAATATCCATAAAGGAAAGCTGCCATCAGGAGCGCTTAGATCGGGCAAAGACTTTACACTGTTTTTGAGATCCAGGATTGCAGAGCTTCCGGAACCGGAAGATATTCTGAAAGATCCGGATTACTGGCAGTATAATTCAGAGTCCAGCTACCTTGATCTTCACCGCATGGACGGAGACTTCGTGCCGGGCGGTAATTTCAAAGAGCGTCCAATCGAGACGGTCAGCTACACAAACCAGGTGAAAGACAGCCAGGAAAATGATTATGACTTCGACGGAATCTTCGATGAGCGGTACAGCATGGCAAAGGCTGCCGGAATCAAAGTGACAAAACCTTCGGTTTCTATGCGCACAGACACAAAAGATCCAAGGAGAATTTACCAAAAGGATGACATCACTCAGGATATCCGGTCTTCCGATGCACTCTATAAGACAAAAGACGTATTTACCTTACTGGTCGATGAGGCTACTGTGCATAAGGGCAACCTCAATCAGTTCATCGTCCAGTATAAGATTCCAAACCGGGCTCCGAACACTGTGAAAAACGGACCGGCAGAGCCGACTGATCCAAGGATCGCTGTCTCTGTCAAGCGGGTCCAGACAGGAAAATGGGAGATTCCGGCCGATACGAAGTGTAATGTTGATATTGGCGAACTCAGAAAACACCTGAGAGTTTATGTAGAAGTCCTGGATATTGACAGCGGAAGCTCTAACGTCACAGACGAGACCGACAAAGATATGAACTGGGTGCGCCTGAATCCGGACGGAGCAAAAATTGATGAAAACCAGGTGATCGAACTGACAGGGGCTCTCAAAAAATATTCTGGAAAAGGAGCCGTCGACGAGATGCGCTGGATCGTCACTTCCGACGATCCGGCACACTATCCGGTACCTCAGGGGTTCCGGCTGGATCTGGATGCGGATGACAGTACTGCAGACAAAGAAGATGTCTCTGCCGTAGAAAAGAAGAAAGCAGAAGACAACGGATATAAGACCGACAAGATGCATGCAGATTCCTTTACGGACAGTGTCAACAAAAATGCGCTGCAGATCGCCGTTCAGGTCGGTTTGGAAGAACAGACAGAAATCAGTAAATTCCCGAGCTTCTTTGTGAGCGGATGGGGCAAATACAGCGATACACAGTATGCAGGGCTTACAGCCCAGGATGACCGGGCAGGAGTGGAGATTTCCTCCCAGAATCCGAGCATGGATTTGAAACAGAATCTGCTGTATCTGAAAAAACATGTGGACGCAGACAAGAATATTTCCTATGAGTGGGATAAAAACATCGCGATCAACCTGAAGAACAGTTCTAAACTGAAACAGACGGTACAGCTGATCAATGCCAGTGACGAGATGATGAACCTGCCGTCCGACGATCCGGAGAAATCCAAAGAGGACAATATGTCCAGGCCGGAACTCACGGTAGGACTTCCGTTCATTGCCAACATCGATGAAATGAAGTTTGACTATGTGCCGTATGACCAGGTGATGAGTGACAAAGACTGCCCGCTTAATCCGGATTATTCAGCAAAGAATGCCGATACACAGAACCGGTTTTACTGGACGTGGCGCATCATAAATGCAGAGGATGAGACATTGGCGCCGCATATGGAAGAACTGAAGCTGAAAGAGGGATCACCGGTATTTTACCGGAAAGCGGTTGATACGAGCAGAGACCGGAATCTGGTGACCTGGAGGTTTGACAACGATTTAGCGCCGGGAGATAAGATTGTCATCGACTACACATACGAGATTCGGGAGCCAAACATTGGAGTACCTTTGGAAGATATGACCACAAAAGTATACGGAACGAAAGACGGTTCCTTCCGGTTCTTCATTACAGATGACGAGGACGAGGAACAGGCTTCTCTGAGAGTCGATGTCTCAGATGTCAACGATGACGGCAATAAGACCGATAAGAATCTGGCAATTTCAAGCAATAATATTGCATTTGAGGCATTCAGCACACTGACCAGAGGCAAGAAGGTCGTCACAGATGTGGATGACTCTTACCTGCTGAACACGAAGCCGCTTCCGTTACAGGAGGGAGGAAATTATACATTCTCAGATATCCTGACCAATACCGATACAACATCCAACTACTCCGTTCCAATTTTCTTTGATGTGCTGCCGTATGACGGTGACAAGGCCATTACAGGAAGCAAAAACGCCGACGGTTCCTATACATCTCTGACCCGTGAGTCCAAGTGGAACGGCTGGATCGATTTAGACAGCTTCAGGATTGAAAAAGCGGATACGGGAGGAACCCACACGCTGGATGCAGGAAAGTATGATGTGTATGTGGGACCGGTGAAGAAGAATGCCGACGGAAGCTACGCTCTGTATGACATGAAGGATATGCCGGATGTAAACGAGAGAAGTACAAAAGAATACTATCAGGCCATTGCCGATGACGAGACGAAGTTAAATCAGCATTTTGTAAAGGCAGAAGATCTGATAAGTGCAAATCCTGACAACATAGAAGACATCCGCAAGGGCGTCAGAATGTTTATGGTGCGGTTTAAAGATCCGACTGCGGACTTTGGCCCTTCTACCAGCTATGTTTTGAAATATGACATGGAAGCTCCTCTGAACCTTCCGTTTATGAAGGGTTCCGCGGATGCAGCTAAAAATGGAAACGACAGCGATCCGTTTGTAGGCTGGAATACCTTCGCCTTCTGGGCAAAACGGGATGCTCCGGTTGACTCCGCAAGATCAGGAGTCGTGCTCCAGGCACCAACAGGCCGCGGATATGTGGGTGATTACGTTTGGAATGACTTAAACGGCAACGGAAAGCAGGATGAGGCCGAGTACAAAGAGGCCAAAAACGGAAGAATGCTTCCAAGCAAATGGACCACAGATCTGGATGGAGACGGAAAGGCCGACGATCCGGGAATCAACGGAGTCAAAGTCGAACTCCTGACGGAGAGTGGAAATCCGTGCAATGTAGACGGCGAGGCCGTGATTAATAAAAATGGCCAGGATTACGTCATGGATGAGACGACAGGAGATGTGAAGCTGGATGAATACAACGGAACTGTGACGACAAAGAAGAAGCCTTATTCCACTGTGACCAGAAGCGATTACTGGGGCAACCAGGGCTATTACATTATTGCAAATCTGAAGCCGGGCAAATACCGCCTGAGATTTACAATGCCGAACAAATATGACGACTATCAGCTCTCCACGCCGATTACCAAGACCAACACGAAGGTTTCTATCGGACATAAAGGAGATAATGGTCTGACTGCGGAGACTTACACTACCGACAGCTTTGGCGTAAAGGCCATTGACCTGTCTTCCGAGGCGGCTGTAAAGGCCTATGACAAACAGGCTGTGGATGCGGATATCGGAGTCACGAAGCCGGTACGCTACAAAGGTATCGTTTGGAAAGACCTGATCGATGATGACGGACAGAACCATGAAGATACAGATTTTAACGGAAAAATCGATCCGGGCGAAAAGCTTCTGGAAGGAGTAAAGGTCACTGCTTATGAGAAGGGTAATTATTCCCCAGCCGTGGGAATGGACGGAAAACCTCTGGAAGTAATGACAGACGCAGACGGTGTGTATCGTTTTGACATGCTTTGGCCGAACAGGGAATACTACTTTACTGTGGAAGATCTGAGCATAGACGGACAGTTAATGAAGACATCGCCGGTGCGGCTCACAAAGAATCCGCTGAAATACAGCAATGACAATGATGGAACGATGATCGTTTCCGGAAATAAAAACATTGCCAAAACTGAGAATTTTAAAGCGGTTATTCCGACAGATGAAAACACCGGCCGGCCGGTATACGACAATGACGGCAAACAATATGCGGTCTGCGACGGAATCAATTTTGGCCTGGTGCTGGCAAAAGCAGGATACATCGGTGATTATGTCTGGGATGACAAGAACAGAAACGGTATTCAGGACGAAACAGAGAAACCGCTGAAAGACATCAAAGTAAAACTGGAAGCTTATTATTATGATTCTGATCAGGACAAATGGATCAGGATTGAGAAATATGACAAGGAGACGATATCATCTGAGGAAGGCGCATATTTCTTCTCCAATCTTCCGGTGACTGCGGCAGTCTCTTTCGACGGGGGACCGGACATTGATTATCTGATGGGTTACCGTTTAAGCGTTCCGGAGATGAAAGAAGGGTATATTTATACAAAAGCAGCCCAGGGAAAGGATAAGACGAAAGACAGTAATCTCTATTCCGACGGACGCGTAAAAGACGCTAAGATTCCGTATATCATTCTGGCAGAGGAGATTAAGAAAGAGGACATCACAGAGGCCAACAAGAATACGGTGATCTCTTACCAGAATAAGTACTATGACACATTAAATGCGGTCTTTGACAGAGACTATGACATCGGACTCCTTCCCTATGACAAGGGAGAAATCGAGGGGCTCATATGGGACGACACGGATGATAAAGACGGCCTCCAGTCAAAGAACAAAAAAGCCGTCAAGGGAAGGACTGTATGGCTGGAAAAGAAGGTAGTGCCAGAAGAGGAGCCCGTTCCGGAAGAACCGGAAGAGGAAAATAAGGAGGAGACAGACGATCATACTCCTGTCACGGCAAAGAGCAGAAAGAAAGGAAGGGATGGAACGATCCGGACCGGAAGCTATCAGGAGCCGGTAATGCCGGAAGATGACACTTATGAGACGATAGCTTCTGTAAAAACTGACAGTAGCGGTGTCTTTAAGTTCAAAGATCTGGATGTTTATAACAAAGAACTCAAAGTTCCGGAAAAATACCGTATACGCACAAAGAAAAATAATGACGAGGATCTGACCCTTTTAAAGGTTGGAAACGGAAAGAATGCAGAGATCGACAGTGATTTTGGTCTCTTTGACGAAGATGACCGGCTGCATGCTATCTCAAACAGTTTCCTTCTGGTCAATACGCTGGAGTCAGAAGATGCCTACGGAAATCTCTATGATTATGTGACTGCACGGGACGAAAAGACGGTGGACTGCGGTATCATTAAATATGAAAACCGCGTAAACCTTGGAGACAAGGTGTGGAATGACGAGAACCAAAACGGCATTCAGGACGAAGGCGAGAGGGGCATTAAAAATGTTAAGATGAATCTTTACCGCTATGATGCAGAAGGTGATACATGGCAGACGGTGAAAGATCTCCGCGGAACGAGCAGTATCAAGACCGATAAGAATGGACATTATAAGTTTACTGTTCCGGTGACGGACCTGAATCCGGAATCCAAAGATTATCTGAAACCTTACCGTTATAAAGTGGAAGCTGAGACACCTTATGAGGCCTTTCTCACAAAACGAAATGCAGGAAACGACAAGGAGACCGACAGCGACGGCTGGTACGTGGACGAAAACGGACAGCCTTCTGAAGAAGAGACGATCACGGGAATTGCCGGGGCAAAAGAATTCGAATTTGTGAGCACAAGAATGCTGAAGCTGAATGCAGAAGAGGCTGAGAAACAGGGGCTTGAGGAAGATGCAGACAGAATGATGGAAGTGGCTGATCTGAATACGGTAAAAGATGATGAGAGCATTGACTTCGGATTCTTCTATAAACAGGAGGAAATGCCTTATTATAAGGAAAACAAGAAAACTCCGAAGCAGGAACCAAGACAAAAGAGACAGCCAAGACGTCCGCTTCGCGTACTGAGGACCGGGGATGACAGGAATCTTTTCATATTTATTATACTGATCGCATCATCTGCCGGGGCAGCAGCTGTCCTGTACAGAAAGAAACGGAAGGACGAAGAAGCATAACAAAAAACATCCATCATAAGCGATTTTAAGTTTGTGATGGATGTTTTTCTCAATGACGAAGACAACAGGAGGGAGAACGTTGGAAAAGGCAAAAGACTTTTTACAGAAAAAGAGAAATCGAGTGGCCGTGGCCTTTGCCGCCGCGGTGATCCTGGGGATTGCCGTATATTTTATGACGAACAGCGGAGAAGATTCCGCAGAGGTGCTTTACAAAGCGGAAAAGGAACTTGCGGGACAAAAAAGAGAGGAAACTGCAGTAGGTATCCAGAACTACCAGGGAGGCCTTCATCCGGCGTTTGCAGAATATTCAGGAGAGAAGACCCTTTCCGATCTTTTGTTTTCTCCTCTGATCAGGATTAAGCAGGACGGCTCAATAGATTATATCCTGGCAGAAGACATCGATGTTTCTTCGAAAGGGAAAACATATACAGTCAGATTAAAAGACGGACTGAAATACAGTGACGGATCAAAACTTGCCGCCGCCGATGTGAAAAAAGATCTTTTGCTGCTTGGAGACGGAAGATCTTCCTTTGGTTTCCGTGACTGTTTTGCAAGACTCAAAGGCTATGATTCAAATAAACTGACCCAGTCAGAGGATATGGAAGGGATTGAAGTCAAGGATGATATAACGCTTGTATTTCATTTTACCGAGCCGGACCCGGCCAATATGTATCTGTTTACGGGAGGGATCGGCAGAACGGCCAACAGGGCAAAAAACAAGTACTTATATACCGGCGCATTTATGCTGAAGGGACAGCCGGCCAACCTTCCGATGACTCTGGAAGCCAACCCGAATTATTATGACGGGAAAGTCAAGGAGAAAAATATTCTTGTCAAAAATATCAACAGCAATAATATCGAGGCAATGCTCACGAAGGGAAATGTGGATATCACACAGTTCCAGGCCAACAAAAGCCTGATCTCCCGCCTTAAGAAATCCGGGGTGATTACCCTGTATCACGGAAGCAGTGATGTACAGGCAGTTTTGGATTTTAAATCGGACAGCAAATCGGCAGTAAACAAAAAAGAAGTGCGGCAGGCAGTCTGCTATGCTTTTCAGAAAGAGAGATTTGTGACAGACTCTCTGGGAGACAGCGGGCAGGCAGCTTTTTCTAATTTTAAGGAAGGAAGCTTTATGGCCGGAGCGGAAAAGGAAATGTATCCTTACTCTAAGGAAAAGGCAGAGGAATGTCTGAAAAATGCGGGGTATGAGAAGAATAAAAAGGGGATCTTTGAAAAAGGCGGAAAGGAGTTGTCTCTCACTCTGAAAGCGGACGGCATCCTGTATGCGGATTTATTTGTACAGCAGTTTACCAAAGATATGAAAGCGGCAGGTATCATTGTCAAGACGACGGATTCCGGAAACTATGACCTCTATTACCGCAATGCAGCCATACCTTCTCTGACCTCAGTGGGAGCATTTCTGGACGAAAGAAACTTTCAGGATGAGAAACTTGTAAGTCTGAATGCCCGGCTTAAAAAGGCGGAAGATTTAAAAGAAGCAGGCAAAGTGTGTAAAGAGATCGATGAAAAAATTCTCAATGAGAGTCTTACAATGCCGGTATATACGGAAAGAAAGTTTGCTGCTGTGGGAAATGGCAGTCATAAGATAGAAGTGAAGGATATTGACCGGCCCTTCAGTGAACTGTTAAAATAACAGGAAGAGCAGAACCAGAGGGGGCAGCATAGGATACTGCCTCCTTTTTTCTCTGTTTCACAGAGGGAAAGTTTTACATAACGAACTTTCTCTTGAAAAAGGCATAGACTAAAGGAAAGAAGTGAATACAAAAGTTGACTTTTCCCATAGAAAAATGTACGATTAATTTCGGATGTCTTATATTGACAAGGTTTAAAATGGAGTTTATACTATTTCATATAATACATACCAAAAAAGTATGAAATATAGAAGGGACAAAAAATGGATTGGTTATTTATAGAACGAAATATACCTCTCTATATAGAGGCAATGAAACTAACGCTGGGAATCGGAGCCCTGGGCGTCGTGCTGTCAGTGGTGATCGGATTCTTATGTTCTATGGTCCGTTATTATAGAGTTCCTGTGCTGAATAGGATTGTAGGAATTTATATAGAGCTTTCCAGAAATACGCCTCTGCTGATCCAGCTGTTTTTTCTGTACTATGGACTGCCCAAGATCGGAATTAAATTAAATGCGTTTGTCATCGCTGTGATCGGACTGACGTTTCTCGGTGCCAGCTATATGTCAGAAGCTTTCCGCGGAGGGCTGGAGGCAGTCAATAAGATCCAGGAAGAATCCGGTCTGAGCATCGGGCTCACAAAGCCTCAGCTGATGCGTTATATTATACTGCCGCAGGCTTTGGCTATTGCCATGCCGTCGGTGGGGGCTAATGTGATCTTTCTTCTGAAGGAGACCTCGGTGTTCAGTGCGATTGCTCTTGCGGACCTGATGTTTGTAGCCAAAGACTTGATTGGCATGTATTATAAAACAAATGAAGCGCTGTTTATGCTCGTTGTTGCATATTTAATTATTTTGCTTCCAATTTCAATTATTTTCAGTGTGTTAGAAAGGAAGGCTCGGTATGCTGGCTTCGGGAATTAATATTTTATTTGAAGGACAAAATATGGCACGGCTCATGTCCGGTTTGGCTGTGACCATTAAGATTGCCCTGGTGGCCGTCGTGCTTTCATTGATATTCGGGGTGATATTCGGGATCATCATGACCTCAAAGAATCTAATCGTCAAGGCGGTCTGCCGGCTTTATCTGGAGGCTATCCGCATTATTCCGATTCTGGTGTGGCTGTTCTTATTTTACTTCGGACTTACAAGGGCTATGGGCATCCATCTGGAAGGTGAGTTTATTTCTATTGTAGTGTTCACCATGTGGGGAACTGCGGAGATGGGAGACATTGTGCGGGGAGCCGTGACTTCCATGCCGAGGCATCAGACGGAGAGCGGCCTGTCCCTGGGACTCACGAAGCTGCAGATCTACCGCTACATTTTAGTTCCGCAGACTGTAAGAAGAGTCCTTCCCGGTGCGATTAATCTTGCCACAAGGATGGTAAAAACGACATCGCTTGTCGTGATCATCGGTGTGGTGGAGGTGCTGAAAGTCGGACAGCAGATTATTGAGGGAGGTATTTTAAATACTCCTGCGGCACCGCTTTGGGTCTATGGATTTATATTTTTCTTATACTTCATCCTCTGCTATCCGATTTCCATCGTGGCTAAGAGGCTGGAAGCAAAATGGCAAAGTTAGGAGTTAGCAAATGGGAAATGAGTTATTGAAGATCAGTCATCTGAAAAAAGCATTTGGGGAGACAGAGGTATTAAAAGATATCTCTTTTGATATAAATAAGGGAGAGGTAGTTGTTATTCTGGGGCCTTCCGGATGCGGAAAGAGTACACTGCTTCGCTGTATCAACGGACTGGAAGAATTTCAGGGCGGAGAGATCAGCCTGGACGGGCAGAGCCTTTCGGACGGGAAAGTGCCGTGGCATCTGATCCGCCAGAAGATCGGCATGGTATTTCAAAGTTATGATCTTTTTCCCCACATGACCATTCTGGACAATATCCTTCTCGGTCCTACGAAAGCACAGAAAAGAGACCCGAAAGAGGTAAAAGAGATGGCGGTTGCCCTGCTCAAGAGAGTCGGACTGGAAGAGAAGAAGGATGCCTACCCGAGACAGCTGTCCGGCGGGCAGAAGCAGAGAGTGGCAATCGTCAGATCTCTCTGTATGAATCCGGAGATCATGCTGTTTGACGAGGTGACAGCAGCGTTAGATCCGGAGATGGTAAGGGAAGTCCTCGACGTTATGCTGGAACTGGCAAAACAGGGGATGACCATGGCGATCGTGACCCATGAGATGCAGTTTGCGAAGGCTGTGGCTGACCGGGTGATCTTCATTGACGAGGGACGCATTGTGGAGGAAAATACTCCGAAAGAGTTCTTTGAACATCCGCAGACAGAACGGGCAAAGAAGTTTTTAAACATGTTTAATTTTGAGGAGATGAAAAAAGATGAAGAAATTTAGCAGAATCTTAGTAGTACTGGCAGTTCTCAGCATGGCTATAGGGCTGATGACGGGCTGCGGAAACAAAAAATCAGAAAAAAGTGATAATCAGTCTTCTGTAGAACAGATCAAGAAGAACGGTAAGATCAAGGTCGGTGTATTCAGTGATAAACCTCCGTTCGGATATGTAGATAAAAACGGAAAGAATCAGGGATACGATGTTGTACTTGCCCACCGTCTCGCAAAAGATCTGCTTGGAGATGAAAACAAGGTGGAATTTGTGCTGGTAGAAGCGGCGAGCCGCGTGGAATTCTTACAGAGCAATAAGGTAGATGTGATCCTTGCCAACTTTACGGTCACTGACGAGAGAAAGGAAGTCGTGGATTATGCACTTCCATATATGAAAGTTTCTCTCGGTGTGGTTTCTCCAAACGGAAAAGTTATTACCGATGTAAAACAGTTAAAAGGAAAGAAGCTGATCGTCAACAAGGGAACCACTGCGGAGACTTATTTCACACAGAAGTATCCGGATATTGAGCTTTTAAAATATGATCAGAATACGGAAGCTTTCAACGCATTGAAGGACGGCAGAGGAGCTGCTCTGGCACATGACAATACACTGGTATATGCATGGGCAAGGGAGAATAAAGGGTTTACCACAGGGATCAAATCTCTCGGCGAGCATGACTTTATCGCACCGGCTGTCAAAAAGGGAAATGATGACCTGAAAGGCTGGATCGATGATGAGATCACCAAGCTTACAAAGGAAGGATTCTTTGAGAAGGATTATAAGAAGACTCTGCTTCCGGTATACGGAAAGACAGTTGAGGCCGACACAGTGATCATGAATGAAAAAGAATTAAAAGAATATAAGTAAGACAAAAACCGATCAGGGAACTCCAGGGAGTATACCGATCGGTTTTTTTGTATAGCAGCGACAGACTTGAATTGCAAATGTAAAATATTGACAAACAAGTGTTGGAAGGTTATAATAAAATAAAAAACAAGGAGGATGTCATGTTAAAGTTAGAGATCAAATTGGACGAATCCAAAATTAAGTCGGAACATAAATATGATGCAAACAGTATATATCGAACACTGGAGAAAAGTTTTTTAAAACATGATATACCCATGATTCAAGAGTGCGATGGTACACTAGTTTTTCGTGGAAAAGGCCATCCGAGCGACTATGGTGCTTTTGGAGGAATCATCCCTCGGCTGAAAGAAAAAGATTGGTTTATGGATTATGTAATAAAATGGATGTGGTATAACAGTGATGATGGTGCGGATGAAGAGGACTATTCGGTGGAGGATGTACTGTATTTTTATACAAAAAGGGATAGTGTTGCATAATGCCATCTGGAGAAAAGAAATATTATAAAGCAATTTATTTTGACCTTAAAATGAAAGCTTTAGAGAAATATTTCTCCACAAAAAATCCACAAAAATCCTACCGAAAAATTAGGAAATTTTTTCTGAGACAGAAATTTACGCATGCACAACAATCAGGCTACCACTCTACGTTTAAAACAACAGACTTATATATTTTTGATTTGATTTATACAATGAAAGGGGAATTTCCCTGGCTTTGTTTTTGCGCAGGCCGTTTTGAAGTTACAAATGTAGGTGAGCACTATAATCTGATGGAGGTATTTGCGGAAGAGGCGATGGAACTAAAGGTTACTCAATAAATTTCAAAAAACCAGTTGACGTTTTCAGCACCGTATGATATATTACTACAAGTATCACTGCCGAAGACAGCAGGCGCCGTATGGCGTAACGTAGAACGGCCTGCCGAGGATGATGATTAGTATTGAGCTAATTGTGCCCTTTGTCTTTGCGGACAAAGGGCTTTTCTTATTCTTATAGAAAATTCTGCGGAATTTGGATCCAAGCGGCGGTACACTAAAATAAATCAAGGAGGTGCACCATTCATTATGGCAAAAGTAGAATTAAAACAACCTATCGTTAACGAAATCAAAGAATTGCTTACAGATGCTCAGTCAGCAGTTTTAGTTTCTTACCGTGGTATCTCTGTAGAAGAAGATACAGCAATGCGTAAGGAATTAAGAGAAGCAGGTGTAGAGTACAAGGTATACAAAAATACAATGATTCGTTTTGCGGTAAAAGATACGGAATTTGAACCGTTGTCTGCTGACCTTACCGGACCGACTGCGATCGCTGTTTCCAAAACAGACGCAACTGCACCGGCAAGGATCTTAGCAAAATACGCAAAGAACATTGAAGTATTCAGCCTGAAATCTGCAGTCGTAGAAGGAACTTTCTATGACAAAGACGGCGTACAGGTGATCGCAAGCATTCCGTCAAGAGACGAATTACTTGCAAAATTCCTCGGAAGCATCCAGTCTCCGATTACAAACTTTGCTCGTGTTATTAAACAGATCGCAGAGAAAGACGGAGAAGCTCCGGCAGAAGAAACAGCAGAAGCTGCTGAGTAATCAGCGGTTTACATTAAATTAATTATTAGGAGGAAATAAAAATGACAACTCAGGAAATTATTGAAGTTATTAAAGGTTTATCAGTATTAGAATTAAATGATTTAGTAAAAGCATGCGAAGAAGAATTCGGTGTATCTGCAGCAGCAGGTGTTGTTGTAGCAGCAGGCGGAGCAGCAGACGGTGCAGCAGCTGAAGAAAAAGATGAGTTCGACGTAGAGCTTACAGAGATCGGCGGAGCTAAGGTTAAAGTTATCAAAGTCGTTCGTGAAGTAACTGGCTTAGGCTTAAAGGAAGCAAAAGAATTAGTTGACGGAGCTCCTAAAGTGATCAAAGAAGCTGCATCTAAAGCAGAAGCAGAAGACATCAAAGCTAAGTTAGAAGGCGAAGGAGCAAAAGTAACTTTAAAATAGTTCTTTGTTTCATATCTAATGTAAGAAAACTTCATGAAAGAATCGGCTGGCCATGCCAGTCCGATTCTTTTTGCGTCTATTGAAATTTGTGCTTGACACGGCATAGACACTGTGGTATTATTAGGCGATGCTTTAATATGGGATTGTATGCCCATAGCCGAGCCTTTTTTTCGTTATATAAATTGTGAGAGATTCGCACAATCAGAAGTAGTATATAAACCATGTAGAAATCAAGAGGTGAACACGTCCATGGAAAAAAACAGAATTCAACCAATGAAATCGGGTACGAGCATAAGGATGAGTTATGCGAGACAAGATGACGTCTTGGAAGTACCGAACCTTATTGAAATTCAAAAGGACTCTTACAACTGGTTCTTGGGGGAAGGACTCAAAGAGGTATTTGAGGACATTTCTCCAATTGGGGATTACAGCGATCAGCTTAGCCTGGAATTCATCGATTTTAAGCTGTGCAGGGATGATATCAAGTATTCCATCGAAGAGTGTAAGGAGAGGGATGCCACATATGCCGCTCCGATGAAGGTGAAAGTAAGACTTCATAATAAGGAAACGGATGAAATCAAACAGCACGACATTTTCATGGGCGACCTACCTTTGATGACAGATACGGGGACATTTGTGATCAACGGAGCGGAACGTGTTATTGTCAGTCAGCTGGTGCGTTCTCCTGGTATCTACTATGGAATTGCCCATGATAAAATTGGTAAAAAATTGTACTCTGCGACCGTGATCCCAAACCGCGGTGCATGGCTTGAGTACGAGACAGACTCCAATGACATTTTTAATGTGCGCGTGGACCGTACAAGGAAAGTGCCGATTACCGTATTGATCCGTGCTCTCGGAATCGGAACCAATGCGGAGATCAAAGAATTATTCGGAGAAGAGCCGAAGATTCTTGCAAGTATGGAGAAAGATCCGTCTGACAACTATGAGGACGGTTTATTAGAGTTATACAAAAAGATCCGTCCGGGTGAGCCTCTGTCCGTGGACAGCGCGGAGAGCCTGATCAACAGCATGTTCTTTGATCCGAGACGCTATGATCTGGCAAAAGTCGGACGCTACAAGTTCAATAAAAAGCTGGCATTCAGAAACCGCATTACCGGCCATATGCTTGCAGAGGACGTGATTGATACTTCCACGGGAGAGATCCTGGCGGAAGCAGGAACCGAAGTTACACTGGAACTGGCAGATAAGATCCAGAACGCTGCGGTTCAGAGTGTGCTGATCCAGACTGAATTCGGCAATACAAAAGTATTATCTAATATGACCGTAAACCTGGCTGAATATGTAGATTTTGATCCGGAAGAACTTGGCATCCATGAGAATGTATTTTACCCTGTGCTGGAAAAGATTCTGGCAGAAGGTTTAAGCGGTGA
This sequence comes from Anaerostipes sp. AF04-45, assembly GCF_003461725.1. Taxonomy (NCBI): domain Bacteria; kingdom Bacillati; phylum Bacillota; class Clostridia; order Lachnospirales; family Lachnospiraceae; genus Anaerostipes; species Anaerostipes sp. AF04-45. Next base: position 236,793 of record NZ_QTXQ01000003.1, on the reverse strand, counting down.
TGAATTAAAAGCGGCAGTGAAAAAGAACATTCACGACCTGATTCCGAAACACATTACAAAGGAAGATATTTTAGCGTCTATTAACTATAATATGCATCTGGAATACAATATCGGAAACCATGATGATATCGACCATTTAGGCAACCGCCGTATCAGAGCGGTGGGAGAATTGTTACAGAATCAGTACCGGATTGGTCTTTCCAGACTGGAAAGAGTTGTCCGCGAGAGAATGACGACTCAGGATATCGAGACGATCACACCACAGTCTCTGATCAATATTAAGCCGGTGACCGCAGCAGTGAAGGAATTCTTCGGAAGTTCCCAGCTTTCTCAGTTCATGGATCACAACAATCCGCTGTCTGAGCTGACACACAAGCGCCGTCTCTCTGCATTGGGACCTGGAGGATTGTCCAGAGACCGTGCGGGATTCGAGGTGCGTGACGTACACTACTCTCATTATGGAAGAATGTGTCCGATTGAGACCCCGGAAGGTCCGAACATCGGTCTGATCAACTCTCTGGCGACTTATGCAAGGATCAACGAGTATGGATTCATCGAAGCTCCGTACCGTGTATTGGATAAGACAGATCCTGAAAATCCAGTTGTTACGGACAATGTTGTATATCTTACCGCAGATGAAGAAGATAATTTTGTCGTAGCACAGGCGAATGAGCCTTTGGATGAGGACGGACATTTTGTTCACGCCCATGTATCCGGCCGTTTCCGCGAAGATACTTCAGAGTTTGATAAGGCAAATCTGGATCTGATGGATGTATCTCCTAAGATGGTATTCTCAGTGGCTACGTCAATGATCCCGTTCCTTGAAAATGACGATGCGAACCGTGCACTGATGGGGTCCAACATGCAGCGTCAGGCCGTTCCGCTGCTTTCCACAGAGGCACCTGTGGTGGGAACCGGTATGGAATCCAAGGCAGCCTTTGACTCCGGTGTATGTATCGTTGCGAAAAACAATGGAGTGGTGGAGAAATCTACCAGCACAAAAATCGTTGTGCGCAGAGACTCTGACGGCGGCAAAGACATTTACAATGTAATTAAATTTGCAAGGAGCAACCAGGGGAACTGTATGAACCAGCGTCCAATTGTTTTCGAGGGGGACCGTGTGAAAAAGGATGATATCCTTGCAGACGGAGCTTCCACAAAGAGCGGAGAGATGGCACTCGGTAAAAATCCTCTGATCGGATTTATGACCTGGGAAGGTTATAACTACGAGGATGCTGTCCTGCTGAGCGAGCGTCTGGTACAGGAAGATGTGTACACCTCTGTTCACATCGAAGAGTACGAGGCAGAGGCCCGTGATACGAAACTTGGACAAGAAGAGATCACAAGGGACCTGGCAGGATTAAGTGAAGACGTATTAAAAGACCTGGATGAAAACGGTATTATCCGTATCGGAGCAGAAGTCCGTGCGGGTGACATCTTAGTCGGAAAAGTAACACCGAAGGGAGAGACAGAGCTTACAGCGGAAGAACGCCTGCTCCGTGCTATTTTCGGTGAAAAAGCCAGAGAAGTCCGCGATACCTCATTGAGAGTTCCTCACGGAGCTTACGGTGTCGTTATGGATACCAAGATCTTTACAAGAGAAAACGGAGACGAACTGCCTCCTGGAGTAAATAAAACAGTCCGCGTCTATATCGCACAGAAGAGAAAGATTTCTGTGGGAGATAAGATGGCCGGCCGTCACGGTAACAAGGGTGTTATTTCCCGTATCCTTCCGGTGGAGGATATGCCGTACCTTCCGAACGGACGTCCGCTGGATATCGTGCTGAACCCGCTGGGTGTGCCGTCACGTATGAACATCGGGCAGGTGCTGGAGATCCATCTGTCCCTTGCGGCAAAAGTATTAGGATTTAACGTTGCAACTCCGGTATTCAACGGAGCTGACGAGGATGATATTGCTGTCACACTGGAAATGGCCAATGATTTTGCCAACACCAGCTGGGAAGATTTCGAGGCGAAATGGAAAGACCGCGTTGACGATAAAGTGATTGAATATTTAAGAGAAAATCAGGATCACAAAAAGGATTGGGAAGGCGTGCCGATCGACAGTACTGGAAAAGTAAGGCTGAGAGACGGACGTACCGGCGAAGAGTTTGACAGCCCTGTTACGATCGGATTCATGCATTACCTGAAACTCCACCATTTGGTTGATGATAAGATCCATGCACGTTCAACCGGACCGTACTCTCTGGTTACCCAGCAGCCGCTGGGAGGTAAGGCGCAGTTCGGCGGACAGCGCTTCGGAGAGATGGAAGTTTGGGCCCTGGAAGCATATGGGGCATCCTATACACTGCAGGAGATCCTGACAGTGAAATCCGATGATGTCATCGGACGTGTGAAGACATACGAAGCGATCATCAAAGGCGATAACATTCCTGAGCCGGGTATTCCGGAATCCTTCAAAGTACTGCTGAAAGAATTCCAGTCTCTGGCATTAGATGTCAAGGTACTCGATGAAAATGCGGAGGAAGTCGAGATCAAGGAAAATGTAGACCTGGCTGACACCAACCAGGACCTGAAACCGATGATCGAAGGCGACAGCGTATTTAATAATTATGAAGAAAACGAAAATTCCCTGGGAGCTTTAGGGTTTAAAGAGGGGAACTTTGAAGATGGCGAAGACACTACTATTTCATAGAAGTGCAGATAGAAGGAAGGAGCAACCTTAATGATAGGATCAAGCAACGAATATTCAAATCATAAAATTGCCTTTGATGCAATTAAGATCGGGTTGGCTTCCCCGGAAAAGATCCGAGAGTGGTCCAGGGGAGAAGTAAAAAAACCTGAAACCATCAATTATCGTACCTTGAAGCCTGAAAAAGACGGTCTTTTCTGTGAGAAGATATTCGGGCCGAGCAAAGACTGGGAGTGTCACTGCGGTAAATATAAAAAAATCAGATATAAAGGTGTTGTCTGTGACCGATGCGGAGTTGAGGTGACAAAAGCCAACGTCCGCCGTGAGCGTATGGGACACATCGAACTGGCAGCTCCGGTTTCCCATATCTGGTACTTCAAAGGGATTCCGAGCCGTATGGGACTGATCCTGGATATTTCTCCGAGAAGTCTCGAAAAAGTATTGTATTTCGCCTGCTATATTGTGCTGGACGCAGGAGAGACGGATCTGGCTTACAAACAAGTATTGACAGAAAAAGAATACAGAGATGCCTATGATAAATACGGCAGTTCTTTCCGCGTGGGAATGGGAGCCGAATCTATCAAGGAACTGCTGGAGGCCATCGACCTTCCGGCAGAGGCAAAATCTTTAAAAGACGAATTTAAGACGGCCACAGGACAGAAAAGGGCAAGAATCGTAAAACGCCTGGAAGTCGTAGAAGCCTTCTTAAACTCTGAAAATAATCCTGAGTGGATGATCCTTGATGTAGTACCGGTCATTCCTCCGGATATCCGTCCGATGGTACAGCTGGACGGAGGACGTTTTGCTACTTCTGACCTGAATGACCTTTACAGAAGGATCATCAACAGAAATAACCGTCTGAAACGTCTGCTGGAACTCGGGGCTCCGGATATCATTGTGAGAAATGAGAAACGTATGCTCCAGGAAGCGGTAGATGCTCTGATTGATAACGGCCGCCGCGGACGTCCGGTTACAGGACCGGGTAACCGTGCGCTGAAATCCCTTTCCGATATGCTGAAAGGTAAACAGGGACGTTTCCGCCAGAACCTGCTCGGAAAACGTGTTGACTATTCAGGACGTTCTGTTATTGTCGTAGGACCGGAACTGAAGATTTACCAGTGTGGTCTTCCGAAAGAGATGGCAATCGAGCTGTTTAAACCATTTGTTATGAAAGAACTGGTGGAAAGAAAACTTTCCCATAATATAAAATCTGCCAAGAAGATGGTAGAGAAGCTCCAGCCGGAAGTATGGGATGTGCTGGAAGATGTCATCAAAGAACATCCGGTTATGTTAAACCGTGCACCGACATTGCACAGACTTGGCATCCAGGCATTTGAGCCGATCCTCGTAGAAGGTAAAGCGATCAAGCTGCATCCGCTGGTATGTACTGCTTACAACGCCGATTTCGACGGTGACCAGATGGCTGTCCATCTGCCTCTGTCCGTGGAAGCCCAGGCTGAGTGCCGCTTCCTTCTGCTGTCACCGAACAACCTGCTGAAACCTTCCGATGGTGGTCCGGTAGCCGTTCCTTCACAGGATATGGTTCTCGGTATTTACTATCTGACTCTGGAAAAAGAGGGAGATAAGGGAGAAGGCAAGTACTTTAAGTCAGAAAATGAGGCATTTCTTGCCTACGAAAATAAAGCGATCACCCTGCACGCAAGGATTAATGTAAGGCGTACAAAGATTGATAAAGACGGAAATAAGATTTCCAAGGTCGTACAGTGCACTCTCGGTAGAATTTTATTCAACGAGATCATTATGCAGGATCTGGGATTTGTAGACAGATCCAATCCGGAAAACGCACTGGACTTAGAGATTGATTTCCACGTAGGAAAGAAACAGTTAAAGCAGATCCTTGACAAATGTATCAATATCCACGGCGCTACAAAGACGGCCGAAGTACTTGATGATATCAAGGCACTGGGATACAAATATTCTACAAGAGGAGCCCTGACCGTTTCTATTTCAGATATGACAGTGCCGGAAGAGAAAAAGGAAATTCTTGCAGGAGCACAGGATCAGGCCGAGTTCATCAACAATCAGTTCAAACGCGGTCTCATGACAGAAGAAGAGCGCTACAAAGCCGTTGTCAAAACATGGTTTGACGCCGATGACGTTTTGACTGACAAACTGATCACAGGATTAGATAAATATAATAACATCTTTATGATGGCCGATTCCGGAGCCCGTGGTTCTAATCAGCAGATCAAACAGCTGGCAGGAATGCGTGGACTGATGGCCGATACGTCAGGACGTACCATTGAGCTGCCGATCAAGTCCAATTTCCGTGAAGGTCTGGACGTACTGGAGTACTTTATCTCTGCCCACGGTGCGAGAAAGGGACTTTCCGATACGGCCTTGAGAACTGCCGATTCAGGTTACCTGACAAGACGTCTTGTAGACGTTTCTCAGGATCTGATCATTCGGGAAGCAGACTGCGGACTGGATGCGGACGGACAGATTCCTGGCATGTATGTGGAAGCGTTCATGGACGGACAGGAAGTTATCGAAAGTCTTCAGGACCGTATCACAGGACGCTATGCTGCAGAGGAGATCAAACATCCTGAAACAGGAGAAGTTCTTGTAAAGTCAAACCACATGATCACTCCGAGAAGGGCTAAGACGGTCGTCGATGCAGGCCTTACAAAGGTCAAGATCAGAACGATGCTGACCTGCCAGTCACAGGTGGGATGCTGTGCAAAATGCTACGGCTCCAACATGGCTACCGGTCAGGCAGTACAGGTGGGTGAGGCAGTCGGTATCATCGCGGCACAGTCCATCGGTGAGCCTGGTACTCAGCTGACCATGCGTACGTTCCATGCCGGAGGAGTTGCCGGTGACGATATCACACAGGGTCTTCCGCGTATTGAGGAGCTTTTTGAGGCGAGAAAGCCGAAAGGTCTTGCCATCATCTCTGAGTTTGCAGGAAAAGTGCAGATCAAAGATACGAAGAAGAAACGGGAAGTTGTCATCACTAATAAAGAAACCGGAGATATGAAGGCTTATCTGATTCCTTACGGTTCCAGGCTGAAAGTCATGGAAGGACAGGAAGTGGAAGCCGGAGACGAGCTGACCGAAGGTTCCGTCAATCCGCATGACATCTTAAAGATCAAAGGTATCCGCGCCGTTCAGGACTACATGATCCGCGAAGTGCAGAGAGTATACCGTCTTCAGGGTGTAGATATCAACGACAAGCACGTAGAGGTTATTGTCCGCCAGATGCTCAAGAAAGTCCGCATCGAAGAAGGCGGAGACAGCGATTACCTGCCTGGCGCCATGATCGACGTGCTGGAATTTGAAAAGACAAACAGAGAGCTGGAAGAAAGAAACTTAGAGACTGCCAAGGCAGAACAGATTATTCTCGGTATTACCAAGGCGTCTCTTGCCACAGACTCTTTCTTGTCCGCAGCATCTTTCCAGGAGACGACAAAAGTTCTTACCGACGCGGCTATCAAAGGAAAGGTCGATCCGTTGGTTGGATTGAAGGAAAACGTTATCCTCGGAAAACTGATCCCGGCAGGAACCGGAATGAAACGGTACCGCAATGTAAAAATCAACACAGAGGAAGAAGAACTGACACTCGAAGACGAAATCGATTTCGAATAGAGTCAAGGTTTTAACAGATCCCGTCTCTGCATCCGCAGGGGCGGGATCTTTCCTGATTTATTGGGAAATCCCCTTGACAAACGATTTTGCCGCATTTATAATTAAAAAATGCGCGTAGATATCTATGTGCAACAACTGATCATAAGTAACTACAGCAGAAAACATGCATGGAGGTGAAAATTAATGCCAACTTTTAACCAATTAGTTAGAAAAGGGAGAAAGACATCTACAAAGAAGTCTACCGCACCGGCTCTTCAGAAAAGTTTTAACTCTTTAAAGAAGAGATCAGTAAACGCAAGCTCTCCTCAGAAGAGAGGGGTTTGTACAGCTGTTAAGACTGCGACTCCTAAAAAGCCTAACTCTGCTCTTCGTAAGATTGCCAGAGTACGTCTTTCTAACGGTATCGAAGTAACAAGCTATATCCCGGGTGAGGGACATAACTTACAGGAACATAGTGTTGTTCTGATTCGTGGTGGTCGTGTTAAGGACTTACCAGGTACCCGTTACCATATCGTTCGTGGAACACTTGATACAGCAGGTGTTGCAAACAGAATGCAGGCTCGTTCCAAATACGGAGCTAAGAGACCGAAGAAATAATCAAACGAAACTAAATTGGTACAAAGCAGCGTAACACTACGCTACCTTGTATAGTTGTGCCGGAAATGAATGTTTTCCCTGTAGAACAGGAGATAGATATAAATTCTGGCACGATCAGGCATTGAGCGCTTGAAGACCGGCGGAAAGCCGGTAACTGCGCAAGGATGAATGAGTACCGATGAATTAAGGCCGGCGGCATGCCAGAAAAAGGTATAATATTTCTGCCGTTGGCAATTATTAAGGAGGGAAGAAACGTGCCACGTAAAGGACATATTGCGAAAAGAGATGTTTTGGCGGATCCTATTTACAATAACAAAGTTGTGACAAAACTGATCAACAACATCATGTTAGACGGTAAAAAGGGAGTTGCTCAGAAGATCGTATACGGTGCATTCAACCGTATTGAAGAGAAAGCCGGAAAGCCTGCCCTCGAAGTATTCGAAGAGGCAATGAACAACATTATGCCTGTGCTGGAAGTTAAAGCAAGACGTATTGGTGGAGCCACCTATCAGGTACCGATCGATGTACGTCCGGACAGAAGACAGGCCCTTGCACTCCGCTGGTTGACTTTATACTCTCGTAAAAGAGGAGAAAAGACCATGGAAGAAAGGCTTGCAAATGAAATCTTTGATGCATCCAACAACACCGGAGCATCCGTAAAGAAAAAAGAAGACATGCACAAAATGGCAGAAGCAAACAAAGCATTCGCACATTACAGATTTTAATCTGGTGTGCGGGGCCTACCGCTTTATCCGAAAAACAATAGGAGGAAAAGATCTTGGCTGGAAGAGAATATCCATTAGAGAGAACCAGAAATATTGGAATCATGGCTCATATCGATGCTGGGAAAACCACTTTGACAGAGCGTATCCTCTATTATACTGGTGTAAATTATAAGATCGGTGATACTCATGAGGGAACTGCTACCATGGACTGGATGGAGCAGGAACAGGAAAGAGGTATCACGATCACTTCTGCAGCGACCACATGTCACTGGACTCTCCAGGAAAACTGCAAACCGAAGGATGGAGCATTAGAACACCGTATCAACATTATTGATACACCGGGACACGTTGATTTCACAGTAGAAGTAGAACGTTCCCTGCGTGTACTTGACGGTGCGATCGGAGTATTTGATGCAAAGGGCGGAGTAGAGCCGCAGTCTGAGAACGTATGGCGTCAGGCAGACACTTACAATGTACCTAGAATGGCATTCATCAATAAGATGGATATTTTAGGTGCTGATTTCTACGGATCTGTGGAACAGATCAAAGACCGTCTCGGTGCCAATGCAGTTGTAATTCAGCTGCCAATCGGCAAAGAAGACGATTTCCAGGGAATCATCGACCTGTTTGAAATGAAAGCCTACATCTACAATGATGATAAGGGAGAAGACATTTCAATCACAGATATCCCTGATGATATGAAAGATGATGCAGAAATGTATCACACTCAGTTAGTAGAGCAGATCTGTGAGTTAGACGACGATCTGATGATGGAATACCTGGAAGGGGAAGAGCCATCCGTGGAAGCATTAAAAGCAGCACTGAGAAAAGGAACATGCGAATGTACAGCAGTTCCGATCTGCTGCGGTACTGCTTACCGCAACAAAGGTGTTCAGAAATTACTGGACGCTGTTCTTGAGTTCATGCCGGCACCGACGGACATCGCTGCCATCAAGGGTGTGGATGAAGACGGAAATGAAATCGAAAGACATTCATCTGATGATGAACCTTTCGCAGCACTTGCATTTAAGATCATGACAGACCCATTCGTTGGAAAGCTTGCTTTCTTCCGTGTGTACTCCGGAACAATGAATTCAGGTTCCTATGTATTAAATGCTACAAAACAGAAAAAAGAGCGTGTTGGACGTATCCTTCAGATGCATGCCAACAAGCGTGAAGAGTTAGACAAAGTTTACGCAGGTGATATTGCAGCTGCCGTAGGTTTCAAGATCACAACAACAGGTGATACGATCTGTGACGAGAAGAGTCCGGTAATCCTGGAATCCATGGAATTCCCAGAGCCGGTTATCGACGTAGCGATCGAGCCTAAGACAAAAGCAGGCCAGGGCAAGATGTCAGAAGCACTTGCAAAACTTGCAGAAGAAGATCCGACCTTCAAAGCTCATACTGATGAAGAGACAGGACAGACAATCATTTCCGGAATGGGTGAGCTTCACCTGGAAATCATCGTAGACCGTCTGCTCCGTGAGTTCAAAGTAGAAGCAAACGTAGGTGCTCCTCAGGTTGCTTACAAAGAGTCCTTCACAAAAGAAGTGGATGTGGACAGCAAGTATGCAAAACAGTCTGGTGGACGCGGTCAGTACGGACACTGTAAAGTACACTTTGAGCCAATGGATGCCAATGGTGAAGAACTGTTCAAGTTTGAATCCACTGTTGTCGGCGGTAACATTCCGAAGGAATATATCCCGGCAGTCGGAGCTGGTATCGAAGAAGCTGCTCAGTGCGGTATCCTTGGAGGATTCCCGGTACTTGGTGTAAAAGCTACTGTATACGACGGATCTTACCATGATGTCGATTCCTCAGAGATGGCCTTTAAGATCGCCGGTTCTATGGCATTCAAAGAAGCGATGCAGAAAGCCGGAGCTATCATCTTAGAGCCGATCATGAGAGTCGAAGTTACAACTCCTGAAGATTACATGGGAGATGTTATCGGTGATATCAACTCACGCCGCGGACGTATCGAGGGTATGGACGATGTCGGAGGCGGAAAGATCATCAGAGCTTTCGTTCCTCTTGCAGAAATGTTCGGATACTCAACCGACTTACGTTCCAGAACACAGGGTCGTGGAAACTACTCTATGTTCTTCAACAGCTACGAGCCGGTACCGAAGAGTGTACAGGAAAAAATCATCGCTGATAAAACAAAATAAGCAGGTTTTTTTGATAAAAAAATATGCTTGAATTCTTCAAAGAAATGAAATATAATCAAGGGTAGGACGGCCTTTGGTAAGGTGATTCGTCGACCCGGTAGTAAATAATAATTTATCTATTTGCCCAAAGGGCTAATAAGGAGGACATTTAAAATGGCTAAAGAAAAGTTTGAGAGAACCAAACCTCATTGCAACATTGGTACCATTGGTCACGTCGATCATGGTAAAACTACTTTAACAGCTGCTATCACAAAGACATTAAGTGCCAGAGTAGATGGAAACGCAGCCGTTGATTTCGAAAACATCGATAAAGCTCCGGAAGAAAGAGAACGTGGTATCACTATCTCCACAGCTCACGTAGAATATGAAACAGATAACCGTCACTACGCACACGTTGACTGCCCAGGCCATGCCGATTATGTAAAGAACATGATCACTGGTGCTGCTCAGATGGACGGAGCTATCCTTGTAGTAGCTGCAACTGACGGTGTTATGGCTCAGACAAAAGAGCACATCCTTCTTTCCCGTCAGGTAGGCGTACCTTACATCGTAGTATTCATGAACAAATGTGACATGGTAGACGATGAAGAGTTATTAGAATTAGTAGAAATGGAAATCCGTGAGTTATTAAGCGAGTACGAATTCCCAGGTGATGACACTCCAGTTATCCAGGGATCTGCTTTAAAAGCTCTTGAAGATCCTAACAGCGAGTGGGGAGATAAGATCATGGAACTTATGGCTGCAGTTGACAGCTGGATTCCAGACCCACAGCGCGATACAGACAAACCATTCCTTATGCCTGTAGAGGATGTATTCTCTATCACAGGACGTGGTACTGTTGCAACAGGTAGAGTTGAAAGCGGTGTGCTTCACGTATCTGAAGAAGTTGAAATCGTTGGTATCAAAGAAGAGACAAGAAAAGTTGTCGTAACTGGTATCGAAATGTTCCGTAAACTTCTTGATGAAGCTCAGGCTGGTGACAACATCGGTGCTCTTCTCCGTGGTGTTCAGAGAGAAGAAATCGAAAGAGGACAGGTTCTTTGTAAACCAGGTTCTATCACATGCCACACAAAGTTTACAGCTCAGGTATATGTTTTAACAAAAGATGAAGGTGGACGTCATACTCCTTTCTTCAACAAATACCGTCCTCAGTTCTACTTCAGAACAACTGACGTAACAGGTGTTGTTGAATTACCAGAAGGTGTTGAAATGTGCATGCCTGGTGACAACGTAGAAATGACAATCGAACTGATTCACCCAATCGCTATGGCTCAGGGATTATCTTTCGCTATCCGTGAAGGCGGACGTACAGTTGGATCAGGACGTGTTGCTACAATCATCGAGTAATCTTTGATTGTTGCCATAACTGAAATAACAATTTCCCCAGGGACTTTAGTTTCTGGGGATTTTTTGCTGTCTAAAAATTTATATGTCTTTTTAACTATCTTTTTATATCTTCGCAAATGTCCGCAAAGCATTATTTTATCGGCTCTACGGGCATTTTGCTTTTGTGGTAAACCTTACATATCTAGGTCTATTTTGGGTTCATGTTCCTGCCTGCCAGCCTTGTGCAGAACGTATGGCGCAGCGTATGCGGTGTAATATGTGGAAAAGGATTGTCCTTGAGGCACTTGTCTTGTTCCGCTCTTTGTCTTAGGCGTTTCAGTGTAATAGCCCTGTTCCTTGCTCTTTAATAATTGGTGGTCCATAATCACGACCTCATGGATAAAATCAAGGTCCATGATTGTTAGTCCGCACAGTTCCGAGATACGAAGTCCTGTCTTTAACAGCATCAGCACATCATCATAATACTTGTGATACACGTTGTCCGTCTTGATGGATGACAGTAAGGCTTGTTCCTGTTCCTCTGTCAAGCGTTTTAGTTTGTTTTTCAAATGCGAAATATTTTGACGCTTCTTCAATAGTAAGAGTATATTTTTCCCATACAGGAATATCCTTATTATTCAACAGATACTCCCCCTTTTTTTCCATGTTTCGTGTCATACTGAATATAGGGGATAAGGTCGGGCTTTCTATCCTTTGTAAATGTGTGGTCAGTTTGCTGAAAAGAGAAGTGTTGTATTTTGCATTATCCAGCATTTCCCATCCGTTCCAGTCCGCCTAATGCGTCATGTTCTTCCAAGAAGTAAAAACTCCTTTATTACTTTCATTTTTGTTTGGCACGAAAAAGCGTAGATTGTTTGCCAGCAGTCCGAAAGCCAGTTCCCCAAGTTCCAGAGGTCTGTCCTTGAACGTCATGGCAAAGGCATGAGTCATATCATCACGCAGTTGCATTTCTGTCCGTGTCTTCTCTCACAGCACCCAAATATATCGCCAAAGGTATAATTTCTGCTGTCGAGGATACGGAAAATATCATCATACCCTCTGCCAGTCATAACGAGATAACAGCCTGGCCCTTGTGGGTTATCTTCTGTCTTTCTTGCGTCGCCCGATACATAAATATTTGCAATCTCCCAGCGTGTCTGATAGGTCTTGAATTTTACTATTGCCGGATAGACATTGAAAATATCAGGTGGTAATTCTAAATGTGTGTGATGACATCTTCGGAGGTTGCGGTTTCAAATACAATGCTGATGTAATCAATCTTAAGGGATAAATTTTCGTGTGTTGCGATAATACATTACTCCTTTCGTACTTCCCGATATTTTGCGGTGTATAAATTGAGTTTTGTCCTTTATTTATCAAAGTTTCTAGGTACTATGACATGTATGCACAGTGCGGTGTTGCATATACACCCTCTGCGAACGCCGAAAGGCGTTCTCTTTCCAAACTGATAGTCTATGCGTATTCATGCTGTCAAAGTGAAAAATATATCTTTTATATGCTTGTTTAAGTGTGTGATTAACCATAGAGTGCTTAATCATTCTATCTGATACAATAATAACGATATTAGAATTATTTGTCAAGGAATTTTTATTGACTTTTTAATAGATATTAAGTATGATATGCTTATAAATAACAAAAAGCAGAGAAATAAGAGGTTATAATAAGCTATGGAGCATTATGGAAAGAAAATCAATTTCTTAGGAGAGAATATACAGACCATAAGAAAATACAGGGGAATGACACAACAGGAACTTGCAGACAAAATCGGTATCAATATGCAGAGCCTTTCCAAGATTGAAAGAGGGTTGAATTATCCTGCCTTTGATACGTTGGAAAAGATAATGGAAGTGCTGGACGTAACCCCCAATGAATTGTTGTCGGGAGAATGGAAATATGTCAATCAAGCAGAAAAGGAAGTCTGCCAGTTTTTGAGAGCAGAGGAACGCCTAAATGCAGAATTGAAACATGGACATTATGATAACTTATTTGACAGCGAGAAAGGATGGCTGGAATATGAGTTAGAACAGTTGCGAAAATATATTACCGACTATATTAACAGAAGGGACATAGAAGCATCCGACCTTTACCCAATCAAAGAATTTATCCAGCATTTGAAATTTCAAAAAGTGTTAGAGCGTTATGATGATTTATACAGTATGGATATGTTTGGTGAAAGTACAGAGGGACACAAGTATTAAGGAATAATTATTTTGATGATGAGGACGAGTAATCTTTTTTCTCTTGATATTTTTGATGATAACAAGATACCAAAAGTTCTCATACAGTATAATAATGTTATACAACTTCTTAAAAATATGATAAAATAAAGACGTTTATAGAAAAGAAATTTATTTAATTAATCGCACAAAAAGGAGCTGACAGTCATGTTTAGAAACGTGTACACTCACGACAGACAATAAGTCTTCTCTTTTTTGCGTTCTTATATATATTTTCTTATAGAAATGAGCAGAAGGGGGTAATAATATGCAAGTAAAATTAAAAAGACTGTCAGCCTTTGTCTTGGCGGTTATAATAAGTATTTCATATATGAATTATTCCGTTCATGCGGAAGAAAGACCGTTGAATGAGCAAACAGGCGAAAACAAAACGCAAGAGTTAGATAAATTGACTTTACCTGCGGAAGACAGTACAGAAACAGAAAATACGGAAAAGGGCGAAGCATCGGAAAGTGTAGAATCAATACCGGAGGATGTGGGAGTGTCCATGGAGACATCAGAAGAAGAGGATCTGGATGCATTATCCGAAACATTACCAGTGGCAGATGAAGCCGGAATGATAATTGACAAAGCTGTAATCAGAGATGATGCAGGTGATGAACAGAATTTATTAGAACAAGGAGATGCTCCTTTTACAGTTGATTACGCGAAGCAGGTGACTTTACACATAAAAGTAAAGAGCCAGCTTAACCTGAAGAATAAAAAGATTGAAATCAAAGTTCCGGATGGCCTGGCGGTGGTAGAGTATCCAAAGCCAAATTCAATGACAGGTTTGGTAGAAAGTGTAGCTCCGGAAGACATTAAAGATTTGAAGAGTGATAAAAATTATGGCGGGTACCAACCGAAATCTGGAACGATTACATATTCTCTTCGTGATACGGCAGAGAACAGCAGTTTCAATATTATTTTGACGCCGGATACTACGCTTTGGAATAAGAAGCTTAATAGTGAGATTAAAGAACCGTTGAAGGTCAGACTTTATTCCAAAAGCGAGGATGGGAATCCAGAAAAAGAGTATCAAACGGTTTCCAAAAAGGCTAAAATCATAGGAGAAAATCTAAAATCAGGACCTGTTTTTACTTCGTGGGATTCCAAACGAGTTGTGCCGACAAAAGCACATACCGCCTTTTAAAATGCAGCAGATTCGTTTTCGTTCAGATAGAAATCGCTATGGTATGGGGATGTTCTTTAAGAAACTGGAGATTACTATTGCCCTGCCATATAACAAGAATAAGCAAGAATATGCAACGTATGTCCGCACCGATTTTGATAAAGAGGAATATGGTAATAACTGGATGGATCCTGCAGGACATGAAGCCGAAGAAGGTTTCAGTTTTACGGAAACAACAAATAATGACAGGCATACCGTTACTCTTACTTGGAAAAACCTATATATCCCTCGGGACGACTATTTCACCCCATATTTCAAGTGGCAACAAGAGTGTAATGAAAATGATATAATCGAATGGAGAAACGAAAATATTGAACTATGCGCTGAAAACGGTCAAAACCCAACTACAGCGAATAAAGTAGCTGTCGGAGGCGAGATTCTTTATGCAGATGATTCCTCTGAAAAAATTAAAAATAATAATTTTGCTAATAGTAACTTGGATACTTTCAAGGCTATCAGTAAAAGCGATATGACGATAAAAGGCGCACAGGTAGGAAGCGGCATCTCGGGCGCCCAAGGGCTTCTAAGTCTTTTTGAATCTAATCCTGATATGGTTTATTTTCTTGGGCAGTTCCAAGTTGCAAATAAAGGAACCGATGAAAGCGTTCCGCAGACGGTAACATTTAGCTATCAGGGGGATGGGAAAATAGGTGTGACCGCTCAGCGTATTCCTGCAAGTAGTGGGAATAAAGTCGAGATTTGGTATACTACAACAAATAATAATATAGAGGAAAAATATCAAGGGGACCTTACGAGCAGAAACGGCTTTGTGCAGTTTACGGCGAAGATGGCAGGCCTTGATAAAGACGAGTATTTTACAAATATACGTGCAGAAGTCGGTTCCTATAATGCCAACTATATGGGCTATGTGGAATCTAGAACGGCAGACCCGTCTTCCAGTTGTGCAGCGACTTTTGGTAAGGTACTCAAAAGAATTGAGCCAGAAACGAAGATTAGTAATCTGGCAGAGATGACGATGAAAAACAAGACCGGGACAGAAGAAGACATATCTGGAGCTTTTGATCTTAATATTGCTGATCCTGTGAAAGGCAACAAGTCTGCCTTGGCATTGCTGAATAAGTTGGATGATGACGGAAAGAAGATTCCGATACTGGATATTTATTCTACTATCGCGGGAAATGAAGTGAAATTTAATGGTGTTATCGCAACTTCAGCATATCCTTATACGCTTCATAAGATGGTGGATGATACGGAAGTTTATATTCGACTGCCTCAGTCTGTTGCTGTAGAAGACCTTAAATTGTCCAAAATTGAGGGCAGTACAGCGGACAGAATTTTGCTTGGTGATACTGCGCTGGAAAACGGAACGACAGAAGAGACTTCTCTGACTGAAGGAGAAGATTACACAATAGTGAAATCCAAAGATAATGAGGACGGTTCGTATGTACTGCACAAAATTACTTTTAAAAATAACAGTGGTATGATAGGCTGGTATAACGAGGACTTAGGACAGCTTCAGATTGGCTTATCCTTCACTATGAAGATTGATAATTCTGCAGATGCGATGACGTTGGATATGAGAGATTGCGTACGCGTGAAAAGTGCAAGTCTAACGGCTTATGATTCAGCTACTCTGGGTGAATATTGTAAGGAAGATACTTATGACATGAATGGTAACGGTAATGTGCAAGAAAAATTCACTACATTCAATGTCAATGCTCCGGATACGAAGCTGTCCGTAGTGGCGTCGCGTCTTGGTCTGACTTTTGGATTCGGTGCGAAGCTGTCAGATAACAAAGGGGCAGCCGGCGATGGAGAATACATCAATTATGATACAGATAAGAGAGTTGTTTTTCTGAAGAAAGAAGACCATGGCATCGATTTGCGCTTTACCGCAAAGAATGAAACGGGAAGGGAGTTTGATGAAGAAGATGCCAAAGCATTTTACTATTATATTCCGGTCCCTAAGAAAGGTGATAACTGGGATACCCATATTCAAGATAAGGCGTTTGAATTCAATATGAAGATGACCGGACCTGCAACGATAGGAAAGGGAAATGGAAGCGACCTTCAGGTAACATACAGCACCACAGTCGATTCCAGTAAGAAAGTTGGTGAAGAGGGTCATTACAACAATCCAAATGTGTATAAATCTGCAGAAGAGATAACGAAAGAAGGAGCATGGAGCCAGGTAAAAATGCTTCGCATTAGCGCAAAGGATTCGGTGAATTGTATTTCGATGGATGCCAGCGAAACTATCGACATTCATTACGAAGTAGATCGGGAGGATGAAACTCAGGAAGTGGGAGCGCTTGTAGGCAGTATTATAAACTTTGGTCCTTGTGGCTATTCCCCATACGCGGTAGGTAATGAACTAAACGGTGGTCATATGCCTCTGCCGCATATTCAGGCAGAATTTCAGACAGGTGTGATTGCCGGAAAGATATTCATTGATAAAAATTATAACGGTATATATGATCAGGATACAGATGAACTCTATACCGATAAGGTGACGATAAAAGCGCCTCATCAGAATGCGGTAGGGAGCGATGACCATGAAACTCATGAAACAACTGCTGAAAACGGAACATTCCAATTTACCGGCAGACGAGCAGACACTTATCAAGTAACTGTTATAAATCCGGGAAGTTCTGATGCAAACGGAAAAAAACCATTGAAATTTTCTCTTCAAGAACAGGGAAAATTCCAAGAAGCGGAAGGCGAAAATGCTGTTAGGGCCGAGATTACGGTTTCTAAAGGGAATGCTGAAAATAATAAGAACCTTACAATCGGATTTCAGAAGCCTCATACGGTTAAGTTTGAAGCAATAAATGCGACCGTTAATAAGGAAGCAACAAATGTATGGCATAAAGAGACACTTACTGATATTCCGAAAGTAACAGAGAATGCAGGATATCGTTTTGACGGTAACTGGATAAAGAAGAATAGTGCCAATATGGTATATACTTCCGAGCAGCTTAAAGATTTAAAGATTACAGACAATTGTACATTTATTGCACAGGTAAATGAGTTATATGATGTGACTTATGACGGCAACAGTAATACAGACGGTGATGTGCCTCAAGGAATAAAGAAGATAAAAGGTGATAAGTTCAAGTTGACCTATACCGGTACAGGAAAGTTGAAGAGAAATGGTGAAACTTTCGCCGGCTGGAGTTTGAAAAAGCGAGAAGAGGCATTGCCGGCGGATGCATCTAAGCAGGATATTGATGAGGCCGCAATTATTTCAGGCGATTCTGAATTTACGATGCCGGAACAAAATGTTACATTCTACGCTGTATGGGCGGTTGATAAAAATCAGAATGGAATTCCTGACTGTTCAGAAGATGCTGTTCATGTTCGCTATCACGATAATGCAGAAGATACAGTGGATGTAATTTGTCCAGACCATCATGTGGTTGGCGCAGAGGTTGAGCTTTCTACAATAGAAACGGCAAAGAATGGCATTAGCGGTAGAGTGGTTCAACATGGGAAAGACCCGGAACCAAATTTAGCGATAACATCTCACAAATTCGAAAATGGCGGCAATATTTTAATTGGTTGGAGTGAACAAACTTTTCCGACAATTGTAAAGACCAAAAAGGATTTTGACAGCATTCAGAAAGATATGCGCACCAAAGTGACGATGGGCAATAAGGGCGCAGATGTCTATGCCGTATGGGCTGCTGACAGAAATAATAATGGAACAGCAGATTATCTTGAAGAGCATACATTAACTTACAATGAAAATGCTCAGGAGAATGGCAGCGTGAGCCAAATGCCATCTGAAAGCAACGTATATTTACGGGGCGATAAGGTTACCCTTAGCCAAGATATACCACAGCACACGAAGGTAAATAATAAAGAAGTAGTCTTCCTTGGTTGGACAGAAGAACAGACAACATTTATTTACGAACGTGATAACGAAGAACCAAAAACGATTACGGAAGTCACCTTTGCAGCGAATAATATAGATGTCTATGCTGCATGGGGATACGATGAAGATGGAGATGGAACTGCCGATGTATTGGAAACATATTCTTTGAAATATGATTTGAACGGTGGCAGCGGGAATGCGCCGAAAGAGGAATCCGGTATAGAGAAAGGCACAACGAAATCGCTGACAACAGAAAAGAACTTCACTCGAAAAGACAATGAAGTTTTTGTTGGTTGGAGCAGGACACAACATCAAGAAGCTTTCACAGCAGAGCAGAAGGATGAAGTGAATAAGGTTCTGATTACAGGAAAGCAAATCATCATGAAAGCAGAGGATATAACACTTTATGCTGTTTGGGCTGTGGACCGAAACGGAAATGATAAGCCGGATTATGAGGAAGTACGTTCAAAGTTGATATATGACTCAAATGCACAGCAAGGCGGAACGGTTCAAAATATGCCGTCAGATGATAAGAAATATTTGCCGAAAGAGAAAGTGAATTTGAAAGATGCCTCAGAGCCGATATATAAAGATGCAGATGGTAAGAGAGTTGTGTTCCTCGGCTGGACGACAACGAAAAATGATAAAATCTATCGATGGAATGATGACGAACCAAAAACAACGACAGAGATTACATTTGAAGAAGAAAATATAACTGTCTATGCGGCATGGGGCTATGATGAAGATGGTGATAATCTGGCTGACGTGTGGGAGGAATGGGGCGTTGTTTCCTATGACCTGAACGGCGGAACAACTTCTGACGCGAACGAAAAGTATGATGAAGAAATCATTAAAATCGGCGAAAGATTTACGGTAAAGGCATCCCCGATAAAGAAAGGGTATACATTTATCGGCTGGAAGTATAAAGGTAAGATATATCAGCCGGGAGAACAACTAGTGATGAAAGCTGATTTGACGAAGGCTCAGGCAGCATCCCTAAAGTTGACTGCCCAGTGGGGAGGCGGCGACTTAACGGTATCCAATAAGGTAGAAGGAGACGAGGCAGATGAGAAGAAAGATTTCCATTTCCGAGTGAAACTTAAAGGCGCGAAGATTGACGGTACTTTGGGCGATATGAACTTCAAGAATGGCGTGTCTGATGAATTTACTCTGAAGCACGGTGAAAGTAAGACGGCCGTAAATCTTCCGCTAGAAACAGAGTATGAAGTCGTGGAAACGGATGAAAATCAGGATGGTTACGTCACTACGTCTACAGGTGAAAAAGGTAAAATTACAGCGAATGGAAAAACGGCAGAGTTTGTCAATACGAGAAACAATATGCCGACTGTTCCTGTCGGAGATCTGTCTATCTCTACAGCAGTAACCGGAAATCAGGGGGATAAGAGCAAAGGTTTTACATTTACTGTGACTCTTAATGATAAAACTATTACGGGAACTTTTGGGGATATGAAGTTCAGAAAGGGCGTGGCAAATATTACTTTGAAACACGGAGAAAGCGTTACTGGGAAAGGACTTCTTGCCGGAATTAGTTATGCGGTGGAGGAAACCGGTAACGAAGGTTATCTGGTGACAAAATCCGGGGAAACCGGAGTCATCGAGGATGGGAAAACAGCTTTTGTAAAATTTCTCAACTACAGAAATAGTGGTACTTCCGACGAAGATAAAAGGATGATGAGTCGAAACCTTTATCGGATAAAGCAGGGAGAGGGAAAACCATCCGGTTCAACAGGAGAAATACCGAAAAGCGGAGACGAATCTAATGTATTGCTGTGGCTGCTGCTTGCAGGGGTTTCCAACGTCGGAGCGGGCTTTGCGTTAGCAGTTTCCAGAAGGAAAAAATATAATGGATAAGTTATCAGATTGATTATTACAATAGGCTCTAAAATTGAATGAGGAGGTGGCTAAAATGTTCATTTCAGTCTATAAATCAGTAACTATGCCAATGGACGGAACAAATAAAGTTATCCTGGTATTTAAGATTTAAGGCATTTATAAATTCTAATTTAATCCATACACACAAAGCAGTTAGTCTTAGGATTGACTGCTTTTTTAACAAAAGGGGCTGTAAAAAAACTCCCCTAAAAGAAAAATCGCTGAGGTCGTGAGACTTCAGCGATTTTTTGGTATCATTAGGTATGCAAAAAAAATAAAAATACCAATAATAAATAAAAAATTGAAAATATAAAGAAGTAAAACAGAGTGAAATTTATGGAGAGTCTAAAGGAAGAAAAGTGCTATATTTAGGGCAAGCAACAAAAGAGAGTAGCTGAACGTCCAGTTTTGGATGGGTTTGAGTTCGTCAACCAATATCGATAGGCATCCGTATCAAATGAGACAGCAAGACCTTTATTGTGACAAACGTCATAATAGGGGTCTTTTACTTTTATAAAAGAATCACAAAAAGGCAGAGATGACGGAAGTCATTGCGGGCTGCACAACTGGTATTGATACCGTTTGGGTCAGAAGTTTATTAAAAAAGAAATTACCATATTTGCTGGAAAGTAATGATAGAAAGTTTGACAGGATTTTTTATATACACGGAATTTCTCAAATTTCTTTTATTTAAAAATTACCACATTTTATCTATTGATTTTTGGAGGATTTACTGGAAAAATAAAAAAATGTACCATATTAAAACGCCCGTAATTGATAATCTAAGTAAAAGGAACCGTGCTATAATTTAAACCATCATAAGGGAGGAGGTGCAGACAGAACTTACATAATGACTGAGAGGAGACGAAGGAAGAATGAAACGTTCGAAAGAGAAGTTTTATATGAAACAGATTTTAGGTTGTATCATGGACGGCGAAATCATGGCGACCGGGAAAATTGCAAAAGAAGTCGGACTCTCTGAAAAATCCGTAAGAAATAAACTTGATGAACTGGATGATTTTTTAACTCAAAATAATCTTGGAATTATTCAGAGAAAACCAAGAGTAGGTATTTGGCTGGAGATATCAGAAGAAAAAAAAGAAAAATTGGAAGCCTATCTGGATCGGCCGGGAGAACTTCAGTTAGAATCTTATAATCCGAAAGAACGAGTTACGGAAGCTTTAAAGGTTTTATTTAATTTACGACCGTGGCAGACAATTACTACACAGAAGTTATCAGAGAAACTATATTTAAGTGTTCCAACAATGCTGAAAGTAATGAAAGAATGTGAAGAATGGCTTAGTTACTATAACATCAAACTGGTAAACGAAAGAAGCCGCGGATATCGATTGTTAAGCAGAGAAAATGAATATCGGATTGCATTGAGGAATCTGATGATGGAACGAAGTACCTCGGCTACAATTAATCAGAATCTGGATTATTTTTTTCCGAACATTGATGTATCAACAGTGCGAAAATGTATCATACAGGCAGAAAACGAATGGGATTATCGATTTACAGATGAATCATTTTATGAAATTCTTATTTACTGTTGTATAGCATATCAGAGAAAAGAGTTCGACAATCCATTGATGATGGAGAATCATATGGAAGAACTGGAAATTCTTCAAAAATATAATGAGTATGCGTTTACTGTAGCTATCTTTGAAAAATTGGAAGAAGTATTCCATGTACGCTTTTCCCAGGAAGATATTCTTTTTCTTTCCATACAGATTCTATGTTCAAAATTTATAGGAATTTCAGAGATTGAAATTACACTGGAACAAGTAAAAAAATATGACAATCAGCTGGTGAAATTTGTGGATCGACTGCTGACGGTCATTGGAAACATTATGAATGTAGATTTAGTATCGGACCAGAAAGTAAAAGAAAGCCTTATTGTACATTTGAGACCGACCATTTTCCGACTGCGATACGGAACCCCACAAAGCAATGATTTAATCGATTTTATAAAAAAAGAGTATAAAAACGTATTTCGGGCAAGCTGGGCAATTAGTATTCTGTTTGAAGAGTGTTACAATGTACAGATTACCGAAGATGAAATCGGATACATCGTTTTGTATATTCAGGCGGCAATTGAGCGGAAGATACATCAGTACAAGGCAATCTTACTGACGAATTTCAATATGGGACATGCGCAGTTGATGAAAGAAAGAATTAAAAAGGTTGTTCCGGAAATTAGAAGTCTGGAAATTGTCAGTACCCATGATTTTAAATTGGATGATTATTATGATATTGATATTATCATCTCATCAAAAGAAACAAAAGTGAAAGACAAACGAATTGTAGTAATTCCTAATGTTTTAAGTGAAAATGGTATTCTTGCTTTAAGAAATTATCTGGACACTATTAACTCTAATGTAAGTGAGAATCCTTTTTCTCCAGAATGTTGTCTGCTGTTTTCTCCAGAACTGATTTTCACACACATGAAGGTTCAGTCAAAGGAAGAAATCTTAAAAGTTATGTCAGATGCCATGAAAGAAAAGGGCGTTGTGACAGAAGAATTTTTTGATACGGTAATGGAGAGGGAAAATAAGACAACAACAACGATAGGCAACGGTGTCAGTCTTCCCCATGGTTCACCTGCTGCAGTTAATGAATCCAAGGTTGCAATAGCAATTCTGGATGAGCCGGTGATGTGGGACGATGAGCCAGTGGAAGTAGTATTTTTACTTGGATTCAAGCTAATTACCAAAGATGAAATTAACAGAATTCAGTTATTTTACAAAGAATATGTTTCATTAATTGATACAGATGAAAAAATTCTCATGTTAAAAAGTATGGAAACCAATATTGAAGTTTACAAATATTTAATTCAATGATGAGGAGGAACTATTATGAATGTAAAAGATGTATTAGATGAAAGAGTAATTGACTTGAATATGAAAGCTGCAGATAAGAAAGAAGCTATTACAAATCTGGCAGGAAAGCTGAAAAATGCAGGATATATTGCAGATGTAGAATCCTATGTGAAAGATATTTATCTTCGCGAATCTCAAGGGCAGACAGGAATCGGACATTATGTAGCAATTCCTCATGGAAAAAGTGATTCCGTAACACAGGTTGGAATTGCCATTGGAAAAATGGAAAATGAAATCGAGTGGGAGACACTGGATGGAGAGGGTGTAAAACTGATTTTTTTGTTCGCAGTAGGAAATGACAATGAAAATGCGAAGACACACTTAAAGCTGTTGGCAGAAGTAGCAAGAAATCTTGGAAATGATGAAGCTGTTGAACAGCTGCTTTCTGCAAAAACAGTGGAAGATATAAAAGCAGTATTTTAATCTAGGAAAAATTTAAAATTCAATGCTTAAAACATTCATAAAAAGATCATCGGGTTCCCGGTGGTTTTTCTTTTATGAACTATTTTCAGCTTAAAAATTACCGTATTAAAATGCCCGGAAAAACAAAAAAATAAAAAAAACAGAAAAAAAGTTCCACATTAAAAAGCCCTTAATCAATGAACACAGAAAGAATATCCATGCTACTATTTTAGTGTAAGGATTAACAAATAGGAACTATGAAAGGAGATGTTAAATTATGAAAATTGTTGCAGTTGCAGCATGTACATCAGGTATTGCACATACGTACATTGCGAAAGAAAAATTAATTCGAGCTGCTGAAAGTATGGGACACACCATTAAGGTGGAGACACAGGGTACAATTGGTATCGAAGATGAATTAACAGCAGATGAGGTGAAAGAAGCTGACATTGTAATTCTGGCAGTGGATATTGCAATTACTGGAACAGAGCGCTTTGAAGGAAAACCTACAATTAAAGTACCTACAAATGTGTGTGTGAAGGCACCCAAGCAATTAATTCAGAAAATTGAAAATGAATTGAAAAAGTAACAAAGGAGAAGAGAGATTATGAAAAAAATAGGAGCAGAATTAAAACAACATGCGTTGACTGCTATTTCCTACATGCTGCCATTGGTTGTAGCATCAGGATTATTAATTGCAGTTGGTAACTTAATGGGTGGAGAAAATGTAACAGAATTATCAAAAATGACAATTCCAAATGCATTGACTTCTCTTGGTGTTTTAGGAATGGGATTATTACCATCATTTATTGCAGGGTATATTTCTTATTCTATTGCTGATCGCCCTGGTATTGCACCTGGTTTCTTAATGGGACAAATTGCTTCATTCTTGGGGGCTGGATTCTTAGGTGGTATGATCGGTGGTTACCTGGTTGGATATATTGCATTATTTATTAAAAAGAATTTGAAAGTTCCAAAATGGGCAGAAGCTCTTATGCCAATGATGATTATTCCAACATTATCTGCAATTATTGCCGGATTGATTATGTTCTTTGTTATTGGAAACCCAATTGTATGGGCAACAAACGCATTAACAAACTTTATTACAGGGTTAGACCAGTCTTCTAAAGGAGTATATGGCTTTGTTATCGGAGCATTAGGGTGTATTGACTTTGGTGGACCAATCAGTAAGGTGCCAAACCTGATTTGTGATGGTTTGCTTCTGGAAGGAATTACAGAACCTGAAGCAATCAAAGTGTTAGCAGCTATGGTTCCTCCTCTGGGAGTTACATTCTCATTAGTATTATCTAAATTTATGAAAAAACCTATTTATTCTTCTCAGGAAGTAGAAAATATCAAAATTGCATTTCCGATGGGATTATGTATGATTTCTGAAGGTGTTATTCCAATTGCGATGAACGATTTAATTCGTACAGTGATTTGTACAGCAACAGGTTGTGGAATTACAGGAGCGATTAGTTTTTCATTGGGTGTAGGAAGTAAAGTACCGTCTGGAGGAGTCTTTGTTATTCCAGCAATGTCAAATCCAATCGCTGCACTGATTGCTTTACTGGCAGGTACTGCAGTAACGGGCGTATTGTTAGTTTTAATTAAGAAGAGAAAAACAGAAGTTGACGAGCCGATTGCAGATGAAAAAGAAGAGGAAATGGATTTATCAGGAATCAGTATTTCATAAGGTACCAGATTAGAAAGGAAATTGTAAAATGTACGTATCAATGAAGGGGATGCTTGAAAGAGCAAATGAAGGTAATTATGCAGTTATGGCGATTAATTGTTTCAATATTGAAACGGCCAGAGCGGTGATTCAGGCAGCACAGTCATTAAGAGCACCAATTATTGTAAACATTGTGCAGGAACATATGGTAAATCACTGTGATAGTGATTTGATTGCACCGATTGTAAAAAAACTTGCCGAGAGAGCTAGTATAGAGGTGGCGTTGAACTTTGATCATGGAGAAGAAGTTGGATTATTAAAGAAAGCACTTGCAGATGGATATTCCAGTGTTATGGTAGACGCTTCCAGATATGATCTGGAAGGAAATATTAAAATGACCAGAGAAATCGTGGAGTTCGCAAAACAGTTTGATGCCAGTGTCGAAGGGGAAATCGGATGCATGGGTGCAAGTGAAGGGGATAACTATACAGATGATCATATGAAAACAAATCCAGATGAAGCACTGCGCTTTGCACAGGAAACCGGAATTGACGCATTAGCAATTTCTTTTGGAAGTTCCCATGGAAACTATCCAGAAGGTTATGTACCGGAATTTGATTTTGAAAGATTAAAGGAAATCAAAGAAAAGACACAGATGCCTCTGGTACTTCATGGAGGCAGCGGATCTGGGGATGAGAATATCCAAAAATGCGTCGAATACGGCATTAATAAGATTAACGTAGGCTGTGATTTTATGAATGCCAACGTTGACAGTATTAAAAAGCATTTAAAAAAGGAACCAGATATTAACTATTGGGTCATGATGCACCAGGTGGAGATTGACAGCCAGGAACTGGTAAAAAAATACATCAAATTATCAAAATCAGAAGGAAAATCATTATAAGAGATTAAAGGAGATATTTACTATGTTAATGAACATGAAAGAGCTGTTAAAAGTAGCAGACGAAAAAAGATTTGCAGTACCAGCATTTAATATTGGAAGCGATCAGTTATTGAAAGCTGTGATGCAGAAAGTCAAGGAAATGAAAAGTCCTGTTATTTTGGAAATGTCACCGGATGAATTTAACTTTGTAGAAAACAGCTTAATTCAGGCTATGATTTATGAAGCATCCAAAACAGATGTACCAGTCGTTATCCATCTGGATCATGGAGACAAATTTGAAACAGTTGTAAGAGCAATTCAGGCAGGATTTACTTCTGTAATGATTGACGCATCCAAGCTTCCATATGAAGAAAACGTAGCAGTTACACAGAAAGTTTGTGAAGTTGCCCATTTAGCAAATGTATCTGTGGAAAGTGAATTAGGAACCATCGGAACAACAGGAAACTCCATTGAAGGCGGAACAACAGGAATCATTTATACAGATCCGGATCAGGCAAAAGATTTCGTAGAGAAGACTGGAATTGATACATTAGCTGTTGCAATCGGAACTGCACATGGAATTTATCCAAGCGATATGAAACCAGAATTACGTCTGGACATCTTACAGACATTAAAAGATACTTTGGATATCCCATTAGTATTACATGGCGGCTCCAGCAATAAAGATGAGGAAATTGCAAAAGCAGTAAAAATTGGAATTTCTAAAATTAATATTTCCAGTGATATTAAGGTCGCATTTTATGAAAAATGCAGAGAAGTATTGAATGCTCATCCGGAATACAGAGAACCTCTGGAAATCTATCCAGAACCAATCGAAGCTTGTAAAGCAGTCATTGGAGATAAGATTAATTTATTTGACTCTGCAGATAAAGTAAAATATTACTACCAATAGGAAAAGCGTATGAAATATGCAGTTGGAATTGATGTAGGCGGAACAAATACAAGGGTAGCCTTAATCGATGAAAATTATAAAATCATAGAACGCAGACAATTTCCGACCAATGAGGAGGAACCAGAAACAACTCTGAATGACATAAAAACAGTTATTGACGGATTTGGATATCCAGTGGAGGGAATCGGTATTTCCTGTCCGGGACCGTTGGATTTAATCAATGGGGTTGTACTGACTCCTCCGAATCTTCCAGGATGGCATTCTTTTGAACTGACCAAATGTCTGGAAGTAAAAACAGGACTGTCTGTGCATTTGGAGAATGATGGAAATCTGGCGTGCTTGGCTGAGGCAGCAATCGGAGCAGGAAAAGGAAAAGGTTATGTGCAGTTTCTGACGATTTCCACAGGAATTGGGGCAGGTTTTTGTGTAAATCAAAATATTTTCCGAGGAGCAAAGGGATTTGCACAGGAAGTTGCCAATTCTATTTTGTGGAAAAACGGTCCATTCCAGGGGAATTTAAAGAAAGGTTCCATCGAATCCATTGCCAGCGGAACAGCTATTACCAAGAGGGCAAATGATGCGGGACTTAGGGCAGCTCATGCTGGAGAGGTTTACCAGATGGCACAGGAAGGTAATCAGACAGCAGCGGATATCATGGAAGATGCCTATGAATATCTGTCTAATTTCCTTGGAATTCTATATGGTGTTCTGGACCCGGATATTTTTGTGCTGGGTGGCAGCGTAGCATTAAAAGTTCCTGGATTTGTTGAAGAAATTGAGGAACGAGTGAAAGAGAAAGTATACGATGCCTTAAAAGATAATGTCCATGTAGTACCCGCAGTGTTAGGAGAAGACTGTGGATTGATTGGAGCAGCATGCCTTGTATTTCAGTCAAAGAAATAAAACCAATATAACTGTTAGCTATATTATCATGAAAAGACCTGAGAGATTTTGATGGGACTATCCCAAAGTTTGTATAAACCTTCAAACTGATGTAAGATAACACTATTCAGTTTGGAGGTTTTATTTATGGCAAGGGGCCCAGTATTGGGGAAAAGGCGATATAAAGACGATCGAGAGGATACTCGCCATGGGAACGCTCATGGCAATAGCAGTAACGCTGGTATTTACATTGGCATCCCTCTTTACACTAGAGCGTACCGGTTGTATATGCACTGCTGATGACTGATAAGGAAGGGAAATTTTAAAATCGAAAGAAGGATAGATCAAAACTATTGCCGCAGATTGCTGCCAGAGTTTATTTCCTGGCCCTTTACGGTAATCATCGGGTGCAGGAGCGAATATAGTTTAAAAGCAGAATAAGACTCCAGGGAGGAACAGGTATGAACAGGAGATTCAGGCAGCCAGTGACACTGGGACTGTCCATATTATTTATTTGCACTGCTTTATACTGTTATTGGGGAAGGCTGGGATACATGCATGAACTGACCTTTCTCAGCAACTTTTCCGTTGGTATTTTCTTGTTTGATACTGTTCTCTGCAGACTTTCAGGAAGGAAAGTTCCACAGATCCTGTATCTCGATTGTATGATGTTGTTATTCCTGGTCATGATGGTCTGCACGGCATTCACAAACGAATTTAAATTTAACGGCATGTTTCTTTTTCTGCATATGCTTAACCCTGTTTTCATGATACTTTACTATTTTCTGTTCTGCGACATGAACCGTGTACAAAAAAGCAGTCAGGTCCTAAGCGTCATGATCGTTCCGCTTCTCTATCTCATCTTTGCGGTGGCATATGGAAAAGCTACGGGGGATTATATCTATTTTTTTCTGAATATAAAAGAACACGGTTATGTCTACTGTGTTTCCTTTGTGCTAATCCTTTCTGCCGCCGTGGTGATGATGGGCTGTGCCATGTTTTATCTGAACAGGATAATATTCAAGAATAGGAAGAAATATTGGTTTTGAGAGTTCGGGGATGCTGACATTTCAGTATCCCGCTGATTGGCATGGATTATACAGGGGCGGTGATCCATGTTATTTTTTTAAACGGTCGCTGTTTCCCTCTCTGTTATTTAAAAATCGTACAGACAAAATGTTCGACAGTAGTTTTACTGACGGAGAACGGGTAATCAAAGAAAAACGCAAACTTTCATTTGTACATCTGGGACATACATAATAAATTTAAAAAACCTTCCTGTTGCAGGAAGGTTTTTTTTGTTATTTTATCTATGATATTGGTTGTATTTTTAATATTTTTATGCAATTTTTTTGTTAACGGGTGGCAGTTTGTTAAAAATAAAACTAAAATTTCTTTTTTTTTAAAATACAAACAATTATTTACTGGTAGTTTATAAAAGTTTGCATTAACTAATCTTAAGGAAAACTAAAAAATTATCTCTTTACTCTCCACATCGTGTATCCGATACAATGAACTTAACAAATAACAGAAACGCAATAAGAAAGGAGCAACTATGAGTGTAATAATGGCCAACGCCATCGGTACCGGGATTTTCTGCTGTCTCTGGCAGGGAGTCGGCTCTGCCCTGGGGCTCGCCACATGGATCGGATTCGTCGGATGCACGTCATACTTTTCCGCCGGATGTGGGAAGACAGGGTTCATCAAGTCGATGTGCAGCAACTACACAGGTCTTCTGTGGGGCATGCTGATCATCCTGTCCGGCGGCATCAATAACACGATCATATTCGGAGCAGTCGTAACGGGATTCTTTTCCTGGCTGATCGTATTCCAGTCCCACATTGATGTTTTGTCCCTGGTACCCAATACGTTTATGGGAGGTTTTTCTGCATTCGCCAGCGGCGGAGATTGGAAAATGCTCTTAATCTGTCTTCTGTTAGGCAATATTCTCGGAGTGTCCTGCGACTATTCCGGAAGATTCCTTTTTAAGAAATTCGGAAAAGAATAGTGCCGGCTGAACGTCCCAGGCTCAGATGGAAAACCATGAAATTGATCATATAATAAGGAGTGTGAAACAACCATGAGTAAAATTACAAAAAAAGAGTATGGAGAAGAAATGGAAAAGGGCTTTAATTTAAGAACTGCAATGGAAGAAGCATCCAGATGTCTTCTCTGCCATGATTCACCCTGCAGCAAAGGATGCCCTGCAGGAACAGATCCCGGAAAGTTCATCCGTTCTCTCCGTTTCCGCAATATAAAAGGAGCTGCGGAGACAGTCCGCGAGAATAACCCGCTGGCAGGATGCTGCGCTCAGGTCTGTCCATACGGAAAAATGTGTGAGCAGGCGTGCAGCCGTACCGGCATTGATAAGCCGATCGAGATTGGAAAGATCCAGCGTTTTCTCGTAGAAGAAGAGAAAAACCAGGGAATGGAATTCTTAAAAGCGGCTGAGCCGAAGAAGGAAAAGATTGCCTGTGTAGGTGCTGGACCGGCCTCTCTTTCCTGTGCAAGACAGCTGGCGTTGGAAGGATATTCTGTGACGGTCTATGAAGCTCAGGACAAAGCAGGCGGTGTTCTTACATATGGAATTATTCCAACAAGGCTTCCTCAGGAAGTAGTGGATTTTGATATTCAGACCATTGAAAAACTCGGAGTAGAATTTAAATTTAATGAACCCATAGATGCGTCAAAACTTGAGGAGCTCAAAAATGATTACGATGCAGTATTCGTAGGAGCAGGTCTCTGGAAATCAAAGATGGTGGATATACCGGGCAAAGATCTGGAAGGTGTGGTAACTGCCATTGACTTCTTAAGGGAAGCTAAGACAAATACAGATCAGCTGGTACTTGGAGAAAATGTAATCGTGATCGGAGGCGGAGACGTTGCTATGGACTGTGTCACGACTGCAAAACAGCTGGGAGCGAAAGCAACCATCGTTTACCGCAGAACCATTGAAGAAGCTCCGGCAGATATGGATGAAGTCAGCTTCGTACAGAGTATGGGTATTCCGATCGTTCAGGAATTTGCACCGGCAGAAATCGTTGGAGAAAACGGACATGTTACCGCAATGAGATTTGAAGGACGTGACGGAGAATCCGGACTGACCATGAAGACCGATCAGGTTGTGCTGGCGATCGGCCAGGCAGTCGGAGACGACGTGGCAGACATTGCAGCCGGCGAAAATGTCTTCACAGGCGGAGACATGGTAAACGGCGGAAAAACTGTAGTAGAAGCTGTCGCTGAAGGCAAAGAAGCTGCAGAAAAGATTGCAGACTATTTTAACAAATAGAAAGGAGGCATTGAATATGTCCATAAAGAAAGATTTATCCATCGATTTTTTAGGAGTCAAATGTGAAAACCCATTTTTCCTCTCATCCTCTCCGGTAGGAAGCAACTATGAAATGTGTGCCAAAGCACTGGAGGCAGGATGGGCAGGAGTTTACTATAAGACCATCGGTATATTTATCCCGAACGAATGCTCCCCTCGATTCGATATCACATCAAAGGAAGGGACACCGTGGACTGGATTTAAAAACATGGAAATGATTTCAGATAAACCTCTGGAAGATAACCTGGAATACATGAGAAGACTGAAACAGGACTATCCGACAAAAGTTATCGTTGCCAGCATTATGGGAAGCAATGAAGAAGAATGGGAGATCCTCGCAAAGAAAGTAACAGAGGCCGGTGTCGATATGATCGAGTGTAACTTCTCCTGCCCTCAGATGACATCCTCTGCCATGGGGTCTGATGTAGGACAGAATCCGGATCTTGTGCGCAGATACTGCGAGGTTGTTTCCGGTGCCACTCATCTTCCGGTCATTGCAAAGATGACTCCGAATATCGGAAACATGGAGATTCCTGCAATCGCTGCCATGGAAGGCGGAGCTAAGGGAATCGCTGCCATCAATACAGTAAAAGCCATCACAAATATTGATGTGGAAAATATGACCGCCATGCCGGTAGTCAACGGTAAATCATCCATCTCCGGCTATTCAGGTGCGGCAGTAAAACCGATCGCGCTGCGTTTTATCACACAGATGAAACAGCATCCGGAATTAAAAGATGTCCCGATCACAGGAATCGGCGGTATTGAAACATGGAAAGACGCATTAGACTTTATCCTTGTAGGATCTTCAAACCTTCAGGTAACAACATCCGTTATGCAGTATGGATACCGTATTGTAGAAGATATGATCAGCGGTCTGTCCCATTTCATGGAAGACCATGGAATTGATAAATTATCTGATCTGGTAGGCGTGGCTCTGCCGAACATCGTGCCTGCTGATGACATTGACCGTACGTTCATCCTCTATCCGGATTTCAATAAGGATAAGTGTGTGGGATGCGGAAGATGCTATGTATCCTGCTTTGACGGCGGACATCAGGCCATTACATGGGATGAAAAAGAGCGGAAGCCGGTTCTCAATGAAGATAAATGTGTCGGATGCCATTTGTGCCTGAATGTCTGTCCGGTTATGGACTGTATTACCCCTGGAAAGGTTGAGATGAAGCCGGGAGTTGAAGACCATGAAGTGAAAATGAAAACCAAGTATGAGTAAAGCATAAGTCAGATTGGGGGACAATCATATGAAAAAATTCGACTTAGTGATCAAAAACGGTACTGTTGTGACAGCTTCTGATATGTTTTCTGCGGATTTAGGTGTGAAGGATGGAAAGATCGCAGCCATTGCTGAGAATATAGAAGCAGATGCAGAAGAAGTGTTTGATGCGGCTGGAAAGCTGGTTCTTCCAGGAGCACTGGACGTACATACTCACCTGGCAATGCCGTTCGGCGGTACAATTTCTTCCGACAGTTATCTCTCCGGAACAAGGGCAGCTGCCTGCGGAGGAGTCACAACGGTCTTTGACTATCCGGTTCAGCATACCGGCGAAACCATCCGCGGAGTCATTGCAGAGAAAAAGGCTGTTTTGGAAAAAGAAGCATGTGTTGATTTTGCATCCCACTGCTGTATCACGGATCTTTCTGACGGAGCGATCATTGAGGAGATGGAAGAGGCCGTAAAAGAGGGAATCACAAGCTTTAAATGCTTCCTGGTGTATAAAAAAGAGGGATGGATGGTAAGCGACGGAACTCTTGCGAAGCTGATGCTGCGTGCGAAGGAACTGGGTGCCATGATCAACGTCCACGCCGAAAATCCGGATCTGATTGATATGTATACGGAGCAGTTTTTAAAAGAAGGCAAGACGAGTGCCTGGTATCATTACATGAGCCGGCCGGAATTTGTGGAGGCTGAGGCAGACAAAAGAGCCGTACATTGGTCAAAACATTTAGATGCACCGCTGTATCTTGTACATATGGCAGACAAAGAAGGTTTGGAGGCCTGCATTCAGGCAAAAGAAGAAGGAGCGCCAGTTTTCGTGGAAACCTGCCCGCAGTATCTGGAATTTACCAGCGATGTTTATAAGAGAGAAGACGGACGCAACTTCGTATGCTCACCTCCAATCAAAGGACAGGAGAGCCAGGACGCATTGTGGAAAGCAATCAAGAACGGATCTATTGATACGGTAGCAACTGACCACTGTCCGTTCCAGAGCTATGAGAAAGACTGGGGCAGGGATGATTTCACCAAGATTCCGAACGGATGCTCAGGAATCGAGAACTTATATCCATATATGCTGGATGCGGCAAACTCCGGGAAAATATCTTTTTCAAGGGCAGTAGAGCTGTGTTCCACAAATCCTGCCAAGATTTTCGGATGTGATCAGAAAGGTTCGATTGCAGTCGGTAAGGACGCAGATATTGTTATTTACGACAAAGACAAAGATTTCACGATCAGTGTTGATACAATGCATTCAGACTGTGATCACACGATTTGGGAAGGAAAGAAACTGCACGGATACCCTGTACGTACTTTCCTCCGCGGAAATGTCGTCTATGCAGACGGAGAATTCAAGGGAACTCCTGGCATGGGTCAGTTTGTAAAACGAACCCCAAAAAAATTACGATAAAAAAGAGAGGGTAACATGGGTAAGGCGGTTACTAAAAAGGATGCAGAACAGATGCTTGAAAATGCATTGGAGATCGGAGCCCGTATGCTGATCTCCGGAGCAGAGATCAGGCGCGTGGAAGATTCCATCTTTAGAATCTGTACGGCCTATGGATCTGAACGGACTGAGGTGTTTTCTATTACGTATACAATTGTTGCCACTATTTCCTCCAAGAATTTCGGTATCATAACCCAGTCCAGGAGAATCCATGGTTCGGCATTTAATCTTCAGGAACTGAAATATCTGAATAACCTGTCCCGGAAAATATGCCGGACTCTTCCGGATATGGATGAGGTCAAGAAAGATTTAAAAGAGATTCACAGTCTGCCCACGTACAGCAACCGGCAGGGGATGCTCATCTATGCATTGATTTCATCTGCCTTTACCCTGTTTTTCGGAGGTTCACTGCTGGATGCGGCGATCTCTGCGGTCATAGGAGTCATGATCAAGATCGTGGAGATCCCTTTGAAAAATATGAATATGAATCGGTTTCTCGTCTCCTGCCTTTGTTCCCTGGCAGCAGGGGCACTGGCAGTCATGGCGGCGCGTACAGGTATCGGCTGTTCTTCTGATAAGATCAGCATCGGAAATGTCATGATCCTGATTCCGGGACTTATGTTCACGAACTGTATCCGGGAGATGATATCCGATAATTTTTTATCCGGCCTGACCCGTTTCGGAGAAGCGGTCCTGCTAAGCCTTTCGATTGCCCTGGGCTTTGCAGTGGTCAGCTGGCTGTGAATTTGAGAGGAGATGAGAATGAGCGGATTAAATCAGATCATAGCAGCATTTTTCGGTGCCCTCGGTTTTGCTTTTTTATTCAATCTGCATGGGAAAGAGATATTTTATACTTCATTAGGAGGATGTCTTGCATGGTGCGTGTATCTTTCGGCAGGACTCATCATCCCACAGTATGGGAAACAATATTTTGCAGCGGCATTATTTTTAGGGATCTATGCGGAATTTTTTGCAGTCAGGACAAAGGTTCCCGCGACATTATATCTTGCGGTCGGCATGATCCCCCTGATCCCGGGGGCAGCATTATTTATGATGATGCAGAATGCATTTAAAGCTGACTGGGAACAGTTTGCGCAGTATCGGTTAGAAGCATTTATTACAGGAGCTTCCATAGCTTCCGGAACAATTGTGGCAGCCGTGTGCTGGAACATTTTTAAGAACTATTGGTTTAACAAAAAATAAGGAGGTTCATTTATGTATACATGTGATTTAGGCCGGATGGCGGACAAAATTACAACTATGAGTAAATATGGGGATGCCGGACACGGAGGTATCACAAGATATTCTCTTTCACCGGAAGCTTTACAGGCTCGCGGAGAATTCGTTAAAAGAATGAAAGCGATCGGAGCCGAGATTAAAACAGATGATATGGCAAATATCTATGCAACACTGAAAGGGTCTGAGCCTGATCTTCCAAACATCGTTATGGCTTCTCACTGTGATTCCGTAAAGAACGGCGGAAATTACGATGGTATCCTTGGTGTTATGGGAGCAATGGAAGTGCTGGAAAGCATTGCAGATCAGAAGATTCCTCATAAACATAATATTACGGCTATGATCTGGACAAATGAGGAAGGATCATTATATCCGCCGGCTATGATGTCTTCAGGGGTGATTTGTAATGATTATCTCCCGGATGATATCAAGAAAAACTTTATTCATGAAAATATGCTTGCCTCCAAATCTGTTTTAGATCCGGAAAAGACATTCGGTGAGGCGCTGGAAGCTTCAGGATATAAAGGAGCAAAAGAAAACCGCCTGAACAATAAAGATTATATGGCAATGTTTGAACTTCATATCGAACAGGGACCAATCCTGGAAGCAGCAAAGAAAGATATTGGTGTTGTAACATGTGTCCTTGGAATGATCAACTATAAGATCAAAGTTTACGGACAGTCCGATCATGCGGGAACAACTCCGATGCCTTACCGCCAGGACGCTTTATATGGAGCTGCAAAGGTTCTTCAGTATCTCCATGATGAGCTAGATAAACTGGATTCCGAATTAGTTTATACAACCGGAGAGATCTACTGTCATCCGAATGTACATACCGTTATTCCTGATTATGTAGAATTCTCTATTGATGCAAGACATGAGAAACCAGAAGTCATCGAACAAGTTGTAAATGTCATCAAGAATATGCCAAAAGAAGTTGTGAAATGCAAAGTAGATTATGAAGTGGCATGGACCAGAGACACGGTTTATTATGACAAAGAACTGGTTGGTTATGTACAGGAAGCAGTCGATGAACTTGGCTACTCCAATCAGAAGATCAATTCCGGAGCAGGACATGATGCTCAGTTTGCAGCATACATGATGCCGACTACAATGGTGTTTGTTCCTTCTAAGGACGGACATTCCCACTGTGAACCGGAATATACATCACCGGAACAGTGCACGCAGGGAGCTTCTGTACTCCTGAACGCAGTTCTCAAATGTGATGCCGATAAGTAGGTAACATTGTTTTCCTTTACGTTAAAATAAGCAGAAAGAACGCTGTGAATTTCAGCGTTCTTTTTGCCGCTCTATTCTGGTATAATAGCATTGGCATTTAAAATGTACTGAGGGAGGTGTTTCATATTTTTATCGACAAGCCTTATTACAGCATAGGGGAACTTTCGGCGATCTGCGATATTCCGCAGAAAACACTGAGATATTATGACGAGATCGGCCTGTTTACTCCAGACCGCAGAAACGAGGAGACCCATTACCGCCTTTATTCAAAGGGGCAGATCATTACGGTCGTTATCATTAAGAATTTGAAACAAATGGGGTTTTCACTGAAGGAGATCAAAGAGATCGTCTCTGAAAATGAAGCCAAGGCGTTAGAAAAGAATATGCTGAAAAAGCTGCAGTCTATGAAGCAGGAGATTGAAGACAGTATCAACCGATATACGGAATACTGCTATTTTCTGAAAAAAATACAGAGCGGAATTGATATATTGGAAGAACTGTCTGACAGCTGTTCTGACGAGATGAAGATTTCCGTAGAATTTATTCCGGAGATCAATCTGTTATATGACCGCCGTATCATGAAAGATTATGATTATTCTGAAATTTCCCTTGAACGGTGGCTTGGAATCACGGATAAAGCAAAGACCATGAACTGTAAAATTACAGGGCCGGTATATGTCACTTTTTATGACAGTAATATACTGAATAAATTTCTGTCCCAGGACTCTGAGATCGAATTTGCCGTCCAGGTAGAGGAATCAAAGCCCGCTGAACATATACGGCCTTTTGGAGGAATGCTGGCGGCCACAGTCATTCATATCGGAAACTATGAAGACATTTCAAGTACCTACATACAGCTCATCAAATGGATCAAAAAACATAACTATAAAACGACGGGGCCGGCCACTGAAGAGTTTATCCTTTCACCTCTGGATGTGAATGATGAAACCAGAAGGGTCACCAAGATCATCATACCCGTAGAAAAGGATTCTTAAAAGTTACTTTGAGACAGGGATGATGATTTTAGTAACATGTTCATTTTCATTTCGCAGGTCCACAGGGGAAATGATAAATTCTTCTGAAACCGGACCTGCAACCTTATAGTGATTCTGATTGATCCACTGAATAATTTTGATGTGGGTCCTGATTACATCGCTGTACGGGCCGACATGAAAAGCGGTAGCTGCCAGAAAGCCGCCGAACTTCCGGACATGTTTGGAATCGCTTTCTTCTACCTGGATGCCGAACTCAATATCACAGTCTTTAGAAAGAAACTGGTCCAGCAGATCCGTGTAATAGGTGACTGTTATCGGGCCGCATACCTTAAGGCCGTGTCTTGAGACTTCATCGTTGATCTCTACCCACCGCTCAAGGGAGACCTCGTCATTGTGATAAGACTGCATGATCCTGCGGGAGTGATAAAGATTTACTTCAGGCACTTCTTTGACCGTGATCGCATCCATCTCACCGGCCTGGATCTTTTTCAGATCATCATCATAGAGATGAAGGATCTGGGCACCTTCTTTTAATCTCTGTAAAAACTGCTCCCCCTCAAAGTATTTCTGATTCAGAGTTTCAATTTCCTTTTTTATACATACCAGTTTATCTTCAATTTTCTGTTCCAGGTTTCGGACCTGGTTTGCAGAAACTATTTCTTTGATTTCCTTAATCGAAAAACCGAGCATGCGCAGTTTCCGGATGATAGAAATGGTTACCATTTGGTCTTTGCTGTAATAGCGGTATTTGCTGTTTTCCTTCCGGACCTCCGGAACTACCAGCTTAATCTCGTCATAGTAACGAAGCGTCTTAATAGAAGTGTTACAGGTAGCTGCCACTTCCCCGATAGAATAGTAATGATTCCTGTCCAAAATTTTGTCCCTCCACACATTTTATCCTTTGATAATATTATACCTTATCGCGCAAAGCGCGCCAAGCCCGAAGGGCATAAAATACGGTGTGCCCCGTGGGTATACCTTATCGCGCAAAGCGCGCCAAGCCCGAAGGGCATAAAATACGGTGTGCCCTGTGGGTATACCTTATCGCACGGAGTGCGTCCACCTGAAGGGTTTGAGATATACGAATTATATTACTTCTTGGGTAATAAATACTGTAACAGCAGAAAAATACAATTATAATTAAGAATACATATAGTTATCTTAATGGAAGTGAGCAGGCATTATGAATAATTCTGAATATAAACAAAGCATTGCATTTCACCCGGGAGAGCATATCAGAGATCTTACCGAGAAGATGGAAGTTGCACAAATTAGAGAAATGGATCATCAGAATATTGAACTACGGCATTCAATTTCACCGGAAATGTTTTGCAGATTACGCGAACAGGTGAATTTTCAAAAAGTATCACAGAGGCAGGCTAAAAAGATTTTAGAAAATACAAGTTACATCTGTGCGGCATTTTACAATAACGAACCTGTTGGAGTTATACGTCTGCTTTTTGATTATGGGACAGATGCCTACATTACAGACGTCATTGTAAATCCCGATTATCAGGGATGTGGAATTGGAAGATTATTAATAGAAAATGTCTTAAATTATATTCGGCAGAATGTAACAGATACAAAAGTGGTATGCAGTCTGTATGCAAATCAGGGAAAAGAAGATTTCTATCATCGCTTTGGTTTTGAAAAGTTACCAAATATAAAATATGGCTATGGAATGGTTCTTGATGTATAAAACCTTGATTTTATTAAAATCTTCGGGACAGCAGATATAAAAGACCCGGCAGACAGCCGGGCCTTTGACTTTTATTTCTCAGACTTAACGGAATAAACTTCCGCTGATGACAAGCTTCTGAATTTCATTGGTGCCTTCATAGATCTGTGTGATCTTGGCATCTCTCATCATGCGTTCTACATGATATTCTTTCATGTAACCGTTGCCTCCGAGCATCTGTACAGCTTCCTGTGAAACCTGCATAGCTGCATCGGTGCATACCATTTTTGCTTTGGCAGCAGAGATAGAGTAACTGCGTCCCTCCTGTTTATCCATGGCAGCCTTGTAAAGCATATATTGTGCCTGCTCAATCTGTACAGAGAGTTCTGCCATCTTAAACGCCAGGTACTGGTTTTTGCATAATGGTTTTCCAAATTGCTGGCGGTCTTTTAAGTACTGGAGTGCGATGTCATAAGCACCCTTTGCAATTCCAAGTCCCTGAGCAGCAACACCGATTCTTCCGCCGTCCAAGTCTTTCATGGCAACAGCAAATCCTTTGCCTTCCTCGCCTACCATATTTTCTTTCGGAACTCTTACATTTTCAAAAATAATCTCTGAAACCTGAGCGCTTCTGATACCGCATTTGTTTTCGATTGTACCGACAGAAACTCCCGGCATAGCTTTTTCTACAACAAAGGCAGATAATCCTTTTGTCTTCTTTTCCGGATCTGTCAGGGCAAATACAAGGAAGTAGTCAGCCAGAGGTCCGTTTGTGATAAAACATTTCAGACCGTTCAGCACATAAGCTTCGCCGTCCCAGAGAGCGGTTGTCTTACATCCGGCAGCGTCAGAACCTGC
The DNA here is from genome assembly GCF_003461725.1 of Anaerostipes sp. AF04-45. NCBI lineage: Bacteria > Bacillati > Bacillota > Clostridia > Lachnospirales > Lachnospiraceae > Anaerostipes > Anaerostipes sp. AF04-45. The sequence continues at coordinate 196,900 of NZ_QTXQ01000003.1, read as the reverse complement.
TTCCGGCTCAGTAAGACAGAAAGCGCCCATCTTTTTACCGGACAGAACATCCGGAAGATATTTCTTTTTGAGCTCTTCGCTGGCAGAATTGATCAAACCGCCGGAGAAGAGAGAAGTACATACAGAATAAGCAATTCCTACGGAAGAGTTTACTTTGGAGATTTCTTCTACGGCTAATACATAAGAGAGATAGTCGGCTCCCTGTCCGCCGTATTCTTTTGGAAATGGAAGACCGATCAGGCCCATCTGTCCCATTTTTGCATAAGCCTTTTCAGGGAATTTCCCTTCTTCATCATCTTTTAATACGGTTGGAAGCAGTTCTGTCTGAGCAAGCTGTCTTGTAATATTCTGAATGGATAATTGCTGGTCGGTTAATTGAAAATTCATATTGAAACCTCCTTCTGTGTGAGTTTGGCGATCATTGCCGGAATCACATCATTTAAATCTCCTACAATCCCATAATCACAGATGCCGAAGATCGGCGCTTCTGGGTCTTTATTGATTGCAACAATATATTTTGATTCATTCATTCCTGCCAAATGCTGGATTGCGCCTGAGATACCACAGGCGATATAAATATCCGGACGTACCGTGGTTCCTGTCTGCCCTACCTGATGGGAAGCATCGATCCATCCAGCCTCTACACAAGCTCTGGAAGATCCAACTTCCGCACCGAGGACATCAGCTAACTCTTGGATCAAATGGAAGCCTTCTGCAGATTTTAATCCCCGGCCTCCGGATACGATGATCCGTGCGTCTGTCAGATTTACTTGTTTCTTTTCTTCTTTAATAATTTCTACAAGCTTAGCTCTGATATCATTTTCTGAGAGATCCGGAATAAAGGTTTCCATTGTTCCGGCAGCCGTTTCCTGCTGGATGGCTTTCTCCATGACTCCGGGTCTTACCGTAGACATCTGCGGACGGTTCTTTGGGCAGACGATGGTGGCCATAAGGTTCCCTCCGAATGCAGGCCTTGTCTGAAGAATTTTTCCGTCTTCTGCATCAATCTCAAGTTTGGTACAGTCTGCCGTAAGACCTGTTCCAAGCCGGGCAGCAATTCTCGGTCCGATATCCCGGCCGATGGACGTTGCGCCTACCAGAACAATTTCAGGTTTTTTCTTCTGGATCAGCTGTACAAAAGCGGAAGTATAGCCGTCGGTTGAAAAGCTTGAAAGCAGCGGATGTGACATATAGTAAACGACATCAGCGCCATAGTGAAGAAGCTTTTCAACTTCTGATTCAATTTTGTAACCTGGTATTACAACAGCGAGTTTTTTCTTAAGCTGATCGGCCAGCTTGCGGCCTTCTCCCATAAGTTCGATTGTAACGGGCTGTATTTTTCCTTCCCGTTGTTCTCCAAGGACCCAGACATCTTCATATGCACTCAGGTCGATTCCCTGGTTTACTTTTGCTCGTTCCATTTTCTGTCCTCCTTAAATCAAATTTGCCTGCAGAAGCTTCTCAATAAGGGTTTCCGCTTTTTCAGAATCCGTATTTCCCTCGATGATCTCACTTTGTTTCGATTTAACAGGGACAAAGGAACGGTAAACGTTAGTAGGAGAACCTTTTAGTCCGATCTGAGTCTGATCTACATTAAGATCAGAAAGACCTAACATATTAATTTCCACATCTCCGTCATAAGCTCTGAAAATTCCCTGTACGGTCGGGAATCTTGGCTCGTTCAGTTCCTTGATGGCAGTCAGGAGTACCGGAAGTTTGGTCCGAATCTTATAGTCTCCTGTCTCCGTAAATCTTGTTACATTCAGAGATTCCCCGTCGCATTCGATATGTTTTGCATAGGTGATCTGTGGAATGCCAAGAAATTCAGCAATTTCAGGTCCCACTTGTGCGGTATCCCCGTCAATAGCCTGTCTTCCACATAGGATCAGGTCATAATCTCCGATCTTTTCAATGGCTGCCGCAAGAATTGTGGCAGTAGCCCATGTGTCAGATCCTCCGAATGCCCGGTCGCTCACCAGATATGCATGGTCTGCTCCCATTGCAATCGCTTCTTTTAATGCATCTGCAGCCTGAGGAGGCCCCATACTTACGACGGAAACTTCGGCGCCTGTTTCATCTTTCAGGACAAGGGCAGCCTCCAATGCATTCTTATCATCCGGATTGATAATGCTTGGGACTCCTTCCCGGATCAGTGTCCCGGTCTCCTGGTTGATCCGGACTTCGTTGGTATCCGGAACCTGCTTTACGCATACAATGATCTTCATGCTTTCCCTCCCATTACTTTCCGTTAGAATTTAAAACGGCTCTTGAGATCACGACCTTGTGAATCTCAGAAGTACCTTCGTAGATTTCAGTGATTTTGGCGTCTCTGTACATGCGCTCCAAAGGATAATCTTTCATATAGCCATAGCCGCCATGAATCTGAAGAGCAAGGTTCGTAACAAATCTTGCATTTTCAGAAGCATTTAATTTTGCGATGGCAGCTTCTTTTGTGTGAGGCTGACCAGTGCTTTTTAAATAAGCAGCATAGTAGATCATCCATTTTGCACACTCGGTTTTTGTAGCCATATCTGCAATATACCACTGAAGACCCTGGAGAGCTTTGATCGGTTTTCCGAACTGAACCCTCTCGTTCATATACTTGACACTTTCATCAAGAGCGCCTTCAGCGATCCCCAGTGCCTGTGCGGCAACACCGATTCTGGCACCGTCCAGAGCATTCATAGCCATCTTGAATCCGGCGCCTTCTTTGCCTACAAGATTTTCTTTTGGAACACGGCACTGGTCAAAGATTAATTCTGCAGTCTCTGAACCGTGGATTCCCATTTTGTTCTCGATCTTACCGACAGTGAATCCCGGTGTTCCTTTTTCTACTAAAATACAAGATAATCCTTTGACTCCTTTAGATGGATCGGTCAAAGCGAAAATAAGAAGATACTTTGCCTGACCTCCGCCGGAAATAAAGCATTTTGTACCATTTAAAACATATTCTCCGGTCTCCTCATCAAGGACAGCCGTTGTCCTTACCGCAGCGGCGTCAGAGCCGGCATTGGGTTCTGTCAGCGCAAAAGCTGCAAGATGTCCGCCGGATGTCACTTCCGGTAAATATTTTTTCTTTTGTTCCTCACTGCCGAACTTTAAAAGTACAGAAGCAAAGATGGTGTGAATAGACAGAATACCTGCCGTGGCTGCACATTTTTTTGCAAGTTCTGTGACAGTAATCACCTTATCAATGTCATTGCCTCCGCTTCCGCCGTATTCTTCCGGAGTCCCGATTCCAGTAAGACCGAGTTTTGCCATCTGCTCAAAGGTATCTCTCGGAAAGATTCCTGTCTGATCTACCTCTTCGGCTCTGGGACCTACCACTTTTTCAGCAAATTCACGGACTGTTTTTTTCAGCATTTCCTGTCCGTCTGTCAGTTTAAAATCCATTTTTACCTCCTGCTATCCTAATTACATTACGCCTTCGGCTTTTAGTGATTCCAGTTCCTCATCTGTGAGACCAAACACTTCTTTGTTATGCTGTCCCAACAGAGGAGCAGGAGTGTCTACACTGCCTGGAGTTTCCGTCAATTTGATCGGACAACCCTGGAAATACATTTCTCCGATGGTGGGATGATCCATGTGAACCATCATCTCTCTCGCCTGGAAATGCGGATGGTCAATGGCTTCCTGCATATCCAGCACAGGACCGCATGGGATACCGGCTTTATCAAACAGATCTTCGATCTCTTTCTTTCCTTTGGCAGCGGCCCACTCGCTTATGACCTGCTGCAGACCATCTTTATAGTTTTTGCATCTAAGATCATTTGTCTCATAACGCGGATCATCGAGAAGGTCTTCCCGTCCGATGGTTTCGCAGAAAGTTTTGAACAGACGGTCGTTGCCGACACCGATCGCAATATATCCGTCTTTGGCTTCATAGATATCAAAAGGAGCGATAGAAGGGTCGATATTTCCCTGACGCTGAGGGATCACACCATCCATAGTCGTTGTAACAATACCGTTTTCCAAAAGACTGAAGATCGTGTCTGCCATAGCAACATCTACCTGTTGTCCCTGTCCAGTGCGTTCTCTGTTAAACAGTGCCATCAGGACACCTACACACAGATAGATTCCAGTCACATTGTCAGCGATAGAAGGCCCTACTTTGGTAGGAGGAGAGTCCGGAAATCCCGTCATGTTTACCATTCCTCCCATAGACTGGGCAACAATATCGTAACAAGGACGGTTGGACAGCGGTCCGTATTGTCCGAAGCCGGAACCAGAAGCATAAATGATGCTCGGATTGATCTTCTTTAATGTTTCATAATCCACTTTTAATTTCTTAGACACACCGACTCGGAAGTTTTCAACAACCACATCGGCATCCTTTACTAAGTCATAAAAGATTTCTCTCGCTTTCTCATTTTTAAGATTCAGGGTAACCCCTTTTTTATTTCGGTTTAAGAACGCATAAAATCCGCTCTCGCCGCTTTTTTCGTCGATCGGTCCCCAGCTTCTGCACTGGTCTCCCTGAACCGGCTCGAATTTAATGACATCTGCACCATTGTCCGCCAGCAGGGTCGTACAGAATGGTCCGTTATATGCATGGGTCAGATCCAGAACCTTAACGCCTTCTAATGCTTTCATGTGAACCTCCTCTTATCTAAGCTTTTACTTTGTGTTCCGGTATTTCGTATACAAAAAATGCTTCTGTTGAAATTTCCGGATCCTCTAACATATCAATAGAACTTTCAAATTCCGGCTCCTCAGGAATCTGAGCCACTTTGAAAGAACGGCACTGAATGTAGACTTTATTTCCTTCAGTTTTTGTGACTCTTGCGATAAATTCCATATAATCCCCGGCAAAGACAGGGTTATATAAACGGATTTTTTCTACGAGGCAGCATCTTCCGACATTGCCGCACACTTTTGCCATTAAGCGGTCTGCAGTATCTCCCATATATGTAATGGAACGTGCGCCGTTTACTACACCACCACCGTAAAATTCATCTCTGCTTGACATCCTGTATCTCATTGTTACTGTCTGTTCACTCATATCAAAACCTCCTTGATTTGTCTGTACCTATCCTAATATGTAATATTAATCGATTGCTTTCCATGGATCTTTGACTGTTCCGTCCGGCTGTACTCCTCGCTGAAGTTCTTTTTTAACTACGAGGGTAACGTTTCCTTCTGTGATCAGCTTAGGTTCATCGAAATAGTACATATCTCCATCCTCAGCGCCTTCGATTCCGAGTCTTTTTGCAGGAGTAGCCACTTTAAAAGTCTGGATCAGGCAGGTTCTTGATGTGTTGCCTACTTTGACCATAGTTGCCTTAAAGTCCAGCTGGTCTCCCACGTAAGCATCTTCCATGAATTTCACATCGTTATAACCGAGGCAGAGGGATTCGTCCCCATCATTTAAAATCATCAGTTCTGTCTCTACATCGCCGATGAAATCAAACTGTCTGCCAACCGGGATGACACCTTCCGGATTATTGGCATCTGCTGTAGTCATTTTGTAGCTTAAAAATGCTTCTGTTCTCATAATTTCTTACCTCCTGTGGCTGTTTGATTTTTGATCTTAGCTTTACTTTAATGCATCCGGCAAATGCACAGTCAATGGCTGTTTTGGAGATGGTTTGAGATTTTTTAAGAGAAAAGAAACCAACTGTCCTGCGGGGGGAGGGTTGAATTTAATAATAAATATCAGAAATCTTTTAAACGGTGAGATGATTTCGCTTATATGGTTCCGGTTTGCGTGTAGTTTGACATTCAGGAGATATAAAAATGGGGAAGAGTTTTATTTGAAGAAAATGATTAGATATAGGAAAAATCAACTTGGAAATGCTATAATGACAATAGCTGTAAAAGAGATACACAAAGTTTGAGAGAGGGGGAAAGAAAATGAAAAAGTATATTATCAGTATTGGCTTGCTTCTTATTTTTTTTCTGTACGGAGAAACAGTGGATGAACCTTCAAATTTTTATAAAAAGGTCCAGCCCGATCTAAACATGCGGACAGAACAATATAAGACGGATGTTACATTAAAAACAGACGGGAGTTATTTGATAACCGAAAGAATTAAGGTGAATTTTTTGAAACCCAGGCATGGCATCTATCGGAATATACCAGTTCGTGGAAGGCAGTCCTATAAAGATAAAGAGAATAAGGAGCATAAATTTTTATATTATGCGGATGTAAAATTAAATTTGGATGATGTTAATACAAGTGCGTCATATGATAATAAAGATGGAAACTTTATATTAAAGCTGGGTGATGAAGAGGCAAAAGTAAACAGTGGAAATTATCAATTCAGCTATCAGCTGACACCGTATCATCAGGAAAAAGAATATCATTATGTATATTACAATGTATTTCCTGGACAGTGGAAAGATTCTATTCCGAAAGGAAGTCGGTTTACGATACATTTTCCGAAGAAGATAAGCCTCTCACAGGTTAAGTTTTATACTGGAGAACAGGGAAATACTGTGGATGCCAGCAGTGTGGCTGATATCAGGATAGATTCCGCAGGACGCAGGATCACGGGGACACTGACGAAAGATCTGCCGGTCGGATGGGGCATTACCTGTTTCGGAGATTTAGATAAGGGGTATTTTACTTCAGTAAAACGTCCAACACTGGGAAGAGAAATCTTGACGGCGGCAGGACTGATTTCCCTTGTCCTCATTATATTATTTTTGAAGTTTAAGAAGAAAGATGAAATTATTCCATCAATTCAATACCAGCCTCCAGAAGATATTGACAGTGCGGCAATAGGCTGTATCATTGACGGAAGTGCAGATACCAAAGATGTAATATCGCTGCTGCTTTACTGGGCGGATCAGGGTTATGTATTTCTGCAGCACAAAAAGAATGAAATGATTGCCTATATACTAAAAGATCTTCCAGCATATGCACCTGAGTACCAGACATATTTGTTTGAAAAAATGTTTACGCAGGAGGAACCATTTCTTTCGACGATGGATGTTCCGGAGCGAATGACAGGAGCAGTAGAAGCAACAAAAGAAAAACTCAAGAATTATTATCAGGATATGATTTATACAGAAGGGTCCAGAACGGCAAGATTTATCAGCAGTATTTTAACGATGATACCAATAGCACTATTTATGATATTGAGTACACAGTATGGGATTTTAAGTGAAAAGGAACAGCACTATGAAATGTATATGTTTGCTGCAGTATGCATTGGCTTTTTCATTATATTGTATGCTGCAGATCACTGGTATTCTTTGTCTCTGGAAGACAGAAAGAGAGGTCTGATCATTGCCGGCACATTATGCATTGGTGCGTTGGGGATATACAGTATTTTTTATATGGAAATGGTAAAAAAGCAAAAGATTTTTAATTTTGCAGGCGTAATGGTTTTGGTATGCATAATGACAGCCGCCGGCATCCTGCTGACTGCATGTATGAAAAAAAGAACAAAGCAGTGTGTTGAGTGGATGGGATATCTGGTCGGCCTTAGAGATTTCATAGAAAATGCGGAACTGGATCGAATGAAAGTTTTGGGTGAACAGTATCCAAATCTATTCTATCATATATTCCCCTATGCTTATGTATTCGGTCTGTCAGAAATCTACGCAGATAAGCTGGAGAAGCTGAATGTGGAAATGCCGGTTTGGTTTGGAAACGCCGAAGGAGATTATATATTCAGAGCACAGTATATGAAAGACTTTCACCAGGACTTTAATACATCAATCAGCATAGACAGTTCTTCAGGTTCCGGAGGCGGAAGCGGTTCTTCAGGAGGCTTCTCAGGAGGCGGTTTCGGAGGCGGCGGAGGCGGAAGCTGGTGAGGGTGAAGTTTATATTGACTTTTCTCCTTTGCATTCGTATAATAATCTTACTTAATTCAGAAAGAGGTAGCAAACAATTATGGACGATGCTGATGACAGTGATTCGGCAAACAATTTAATTCAGATCATTTACAGGCGTAGTCTGCTGTTTCACACAATGGCGGACTGCGCCTTTTCGTATGTGCATATTCATATGAGAAGGTGACGGCAGATATTTGCAGATGAACCGGAAGTAAAGACGAGAATATAAAGGAGTATATTGAAATGAATAAAATAGGTGCGCAGTTATTATTACAGATCATTCTGATTTTTTTGAACGCTTTTTTCGCTATGACAGAAATCGCAGTCATTTCCCTGAATGGAGCAAAGCTTAAAAAGATGTATGAGAACGGGGACAGGAAGGCGGGAAAGCTTTTAAAGCTTGTGGAAGAACCGGCAGGTTTTCTTTCTACAATCCAGATCGGGATCACGCTGGCCGGATTTTTGGGCAGTGCTTTTGCAGCAGATAATTTTTCCGGGTATCTTGTAACCTGGATTTATGATGATATAGGTTTTACAGCCATATCTGCGGCAGCTCTGGATACGATAGCAGTTATATTGATTACACTGATCTTATCTTATTTTACTTTGATCTTCGGAGAACTTGTTCCAAAACGGATCGCCATGCAAAAGCCTTTTGCCGTTGCAAAAATATCCTGCGGCGTTGTCTCTGGGGCGGCCCTCATTATGAAGCCCGTGGTATGGTTTTTGTCGGCATCTACCAACATTGTGCTGAAAATCCTGCATATGAAAACAGAAGCAGAAGAACAGACTGTGACAGAGGAAGAAATTCGTCTGATGATGGAACTGGGTGAGGAAAAAGGAACCATCGACAGTGAAGAAAAGGAATGGATCGAAAACGTTTTTGAATTCGGTGACACCACGGCAGGGGACCATATGACACACAGTTCTGAAGTGACGGCAGTTTCTCTTGCACAGTCCAGGGAAGAAATCCTGAACATCATCCGGGAAACCGGACTGTCCAGATTCCCTGTTTATGCAAAAGGGTTCAATGATATCCGGGGAATCCTAAATGCCAGAGACTTTCTGATGAATCTGAATGAGAACAGGGAAAAGACTTTAGAAGAAATGCTGAGACCTGCTTATTTTGTTCCGGAGACCATACCTTCCTCTGTGCTGTTCCAGGATATGCAGAAGAAAAAAATTCATCTTGCAGTTGTGATAGATGAGTACGGGGAGGTCAGTGGTATTGTAACGATGGAGGATCTTCTGGAGGAAATTGTGGGAAACATCTATGATGAATTTGATCCGTCTGAACCTCCTGAGATCAGCAAGACTGCCGAGAATTTGTGGAAATGCTCAGGGGCAGTGAAGCTGAATACGATTGCGGAAGAGCTGGGTGTGGAGATTCCGGACCATCCGGACTATGATACTCTTGGAGGATTGGTTTTCAGCCGGCTTCATTCCATTCCAAAGGACGGCACAACCTTTGAGTTGGAGATTTGTGGCCTGCATATCCATGTGAAGAAGATGATGGGAAGAAAAATAGTGGAGGCAGAGATTCAGAAGGGAAAAAACTCCCGGGAAATGCTATGACATTTTCCACATGATTTCCGTTCGGCTCTTAGAATGCCTCACTCCAATCATGTGGAAAATGGACGTAATGTCTGTTGGAGAAGGGCCTCTGTCAAAAAAAGGTGCCACTTTTCGAAAGTTATTTACCACTATATTGGGGAGCGCATTTCAAAAGCGCGACGGAAATAGGGGTGAAAAACTCATAATAATTTATAAAGGGAGGGGATATTTATGAAGAACTTTAGCCTGAAGAATTTGGTTCCATTGCTGCTGCTGTTGGCTTTTTTTCTTATAACAGGCGGGTATTTCGACCGTTTTACGGAAGAACTTGATTCCGGGGTAAAAAAAGATTTATATATGAAGACGGAGACTTATGACGTAGATGTCACAGTGGATGGGGAAGGCTATTATCTGGTGACGGAGCAGATCAAAGTAAAGTTTTTAGAAGACAGGCATGGCATCTACCGGTACATTCCCAATAAAGGATTTGTGGCATATCAAAAGGATGGAGATATAAAAAAATTTCCATATCTCGCGAGAGTAGAGCTTGAACTTCCAAACAGCGATATAAAGGAATCTAAGCAGAACGGTGCGAAAGTATTTCGTTTTGGTTACAGTGATGAAACAGTCCGCAAAGGGGATTATGAATTTACTTACCGGCTGACACCTGAGCGGCAGGGCCAGCCTTTCCCGTATATCTATTATAATATCTATCCCTCAAAGTGGAAGAATGATATTCCAAAGGGAAGCCGTTTTACGATGCGCTTACCGGAAGGCACGGATTTAGAAAAACTCGAATTTTACTATGGAGCCTATGGATCGGCAGAAAGTGCATCCGACATCATAGATCTGAGAAAGAATCAAAAAGAGAATACAATAACCGGAATTCTTAAGGAAGATCTTCCTATGGGCAGTGGTATTACTTGTTTCTCAGGACAGGTACAGAAGGGATTTGCGGGGGTAAAAGGGAAACCCGGAATCTCATTATTTCTTTGGGTTCCGCCTGTGATTTTGCTGGCAGTACTGGCTGTCCTGTATCTGTGTTTTGGAAGGGATGAAAAAATCATTCCTTCTATAGAATTTGAACCTCCGCAGAATATGGACAGTGCAGCTGTGGGATATGTTATTGACGGAATCGCGGAGGACAAAGATATTCTCTCTTTGATACTGTACTGGGCCGATAAGGGTAATCTGTGGATAGAGGAGGAAGAGGAATACCTGATGACGCTGCATAAGCTGAAGGAACTGCCCAAAGAGGCACCAAGCTATCAGCACACCGTATTCCGGCGGTTGTTTGAAAATGGAGACTCTGTCTATTTAAACGGCCTGAAAAATGACTTTGGTCTGACAATGAGCAGCGCAAAAACGCAGCTGATACAAGAGTTTGACGGGGAAAGCAAAGCGGGAATCTATACCAAACCATCGTGGAGACTGCAGAGGCTGGCGTTTCTATGTACGCTGCTGTCAGTTATCTGGGTTACAGTCCTCACAGGGCATTATTCTTACATGACTGCAGTCGGCGTTGTGATACAGGTGCTGCTGTGTACCGGCATGGGGCTGGGAATGTATTTTTGCTGCAGGGGAATCGACGGCTGGTATTCTTTTTCCAGGGCAAAGAGGATTCTGATGACTGCAGGCGGTGCAAGTCTTTTTTACTTATCAGAAATACTGTACTTTGTTTTTTATACATATAAGGCATCCGGGAACGAAATTTTCGATTATACAATGGAAATAGGAATCGTCCTGGCTGCAGCGGCAGTTATGATGCCGCTGACCTGTTTCATGAAAAAAAGAACTCCAAAATGTATCCGATGGATGGGGCAGCTGTCAGGACTGCGCTCCTTTATCGAGACTGCCGAGCTGGATCGTATGAGAGTGCTGGCAAAAAATCGGCCTGAGATTTTTTGTCATATTATGCCTTATGCTTATGTGTTCGGTCTTTATGATAAGTTTGCAGAGAAACTGGAGGTGCTGGAAATTCCTGCTCCGGGCTGGTATCATGCCGGATATGAAATAAAAAGCTGGAATGCAGGAGTTATGCTGAATTGTATGGCAGGGAATCTTACATTTGCCGCAGTCTCTCTGAGTCAGCCGTCATCTGTGAATGCTTCCGGAGGATCATCGGGCGGCGGAAACAAAGGAGGTTTCTCAGGCGGAGGCTTCGGAGGAGGCGGAGGAGGCAGCTGGTGAGACCCAGTGCGCCAAAAGGAGTGTTTTTCCAAAAGAACTTGTAGAATCCTTAAACAGCGTGGTAATATAAAGGGAAATACAGGAGGATGAAAAAGTGGGAAACAAAAAAGTTCTTAGAATGGTGCAGATTGCTCTGTTCATAGCCATCATTTTTATTATGACATTTACACCGCTTGGATATTTACGGCTTGGGTTATTGGAAATATCGCTTCTTACGATCCCGGTAGGGGTGGGAGCCATGATCTTTTCACCGGCAGCCGGGGCAGTTCTTGGGCTGTCATTCGGACTCATCAGTTTTGCAAGATTTTTTGGGATGAATCCGTTTGGGGCAGTCCTGGTGGGGATCAATCCTTTTTATGCCTTTTTGGTGGCAGTGCCTACAAGGACGCTTATGGGATTTCTGACAGGGGTGATCTTCAGGGCACTGAGCAAGGGAGGAAGCGCGAAAACTGCCCGTTATTATATCGGAGGTTTCTGTGCACCATTCTTAAACACCGTATTTTTCATGGGAGTTATGGTGCTGTGCTACTGGAACACGGAATATTTTCAGAACCTCAATTCTACCATGGGCAATCTGAATCCATTGATGTTTATCTGTGCATTTGTGGGTGTCAATGCAGTGGTCGAGATTCTGGCGGGTTCTGTTGTCGGAGGTACAGTTGCGAAGATTCTTCATAAGGCACTGAAAAATACGTAGGAAGCATGCAGAGTAAGAAGCAAGAACAGAAAAACAAAAAACAGGTTCCGCTGGTTGGACGGAACCTGTTTTTATATTTAATGAAAAGAGAGGATTAAAATATATGAAAAACTATATTTAAAGTATATCAGAATCCCTGCCAGATACAATGTATAGAAAATAAACAATTATAAACGAAGTATAAACAAATCTTAGAAAAACCTTACGAGTGATCAAATTGTGACGCTTTATCATGGTTCAAAGTCTGGAGTTCGTGGAACGATTGCTTCGCTATTGGCACTATTACACAGGGGAGAGCAGATGTGAAATTTATAAAACTGATGATGAGGAAACAATGAAAGAAGAAAAACTAACATCTCTTCGAATGCAAGGCCTCCAATAATGGTAAATAACTTTCGAAAAGTGGCACCTTTTTTGACATAGGCCCTTCTTCAGCAGACATATCAGAACAAGGGTGTTTAAAACAGCTGGTCTTGGTCAGTTGTCTTAAAACACCCTTGTCCTATGTTTAATGAAAAGAGAGGATTAAAAATATATATGAAAAACTATTATACCAGGCAGGGAATACATCCGGTAGTTATGTACCCTGCACGATTAAGGCATGTTTAAAGTATATCAGAATTCATCCTTGATTCAATGTATAGAAGATAAACATTTCTAAATGAAGTATAAACAAACCTTAGAGAAATCTTATGAAACGAAAGAAAAAAAGACTTACCTCTGCCGCTCCCGCAGCTTTATTACGATATAAAGTAAAGGTATTAAAAAATTTAAAAAAACCATTGACAGGGAAGAACACAGATGCTATTATAATCTCAACAAGAAAACAATAACAATTACTGTTATTAAAAATCTTGGATAGAAAATAAAGAAAACAAAACATAGAATCAAAAGCAAAGGAGATCATTATTATGAAGAAATGGGTTTGTACAGTATGCGGTTACGTTCACGAGGGAGATACAGCACCGGAGAAATGTCCGACATGTGGAGTTCCGGCAGAGAAGTTCAAAGAGCAGACAGGAGACAGAGAGTGGGCTGCTGAGCATGTAGTCGGAGTGGCACAGGGAGCCAGCGAAGACATCATGGCAGATTTAAGAGCAAACTTTGAAGGAGAATGCTCCGAAGTAGGTATGTATCTTGCAATGAGCCGTGTGGCACACAGAGAAGGATATCCGGAGATCGGATTATATTGGGAGAAAGCTGCACTGGAAGAAGCAGAGCATGCATCAAAATTTGCTGAACTGCTCGGAGAAGTCGTGACAGACAGCACAAAGAAAAACCTTGAGATGAGAGTAGAAGCAGAAAACGGGGCGACAGCAGGTAAGTTTGATCTTGCAAAGAGAGCGAAGGCAGCAAACTTAGACGCAATCCATGACACTGTACATGAGATGGCAAGGGATGAAGCCCGCCATGGGAAAGCTTTTGAAGGATTACTGAAGAGATACTTCGGATAAACCTTAAGTATTTCCCACAGCCAGACCAAAGGCTGTAAAAAAAGAAATTCATACACTTTTCTTGATCATACACCTCTATTTAATACGAGAAGCCGGGAGCGATCCCGGCTTCTTTTTGCACATAAATGAATCCCACTGCATAACTTATGAATATGCTGCGTTGTTTGCGCTGAAAGATGCGCGCTACACGCCGGGATGTTTCCCGGTTATTTAAGATGGGTATACTAAAGATAAAAATCAGAAACAGCTAAGTAAAACGAATTTCGAGGTGAAGATTGAGATGTTAAATGAAGAAAAGATTAGTTCAAGAATGGTAGAAATGGCAAACCGCTCAGACGGAAGGAAAGGGCTTTACTGTATTTGCAGTCATATGGGCTGGGCAGGCTTCCTTTCAGACGGCGGCAAAGTTGAAATTCCATTGGAAGGAATACCGGGACATATTAAAACAGACAGCATTAGAATTGATCGGAGAGTACCCGGGGAATGGCTGCAAAACTACCGGGTTTCATCTGAAAAAATCTGCTTTTCCAACTATATTCCAGGGGAGGTCATACTGAAAACAGACGACCGGATGGGAAGAGAAAAGAATATTGTACTGCATGTGAAGATCCGCGGATAAAACCGATGAAAATGTCACAGTTTCCTGCAAGGATATTTAGTGGTATACTGGTATCAAACATAAAAGGAGGAAAAGAGAATGATAGCATTAATAGTTATAATAGCAATAATTGCAGTACTGGCCATCTGGCTGATCAGTTCGTATAACGGGTTTATTACCCTGAGAAATAAGACAGAAGAGGCATACTCTGCGATGGATGTGTCCCTGAAAAAGCGGTACGATTTAATCCCGAATTATGTGGAAACCGTTAAAGGGTATGCAAAACATGAGGCCGGGACACTGGAAAAGGTAGTGTCAGCCAGAAATATGGCCATGGGAGCTTCTGATCCGGAAGAAAGACTTGCCAATGAAAATGTACTTACCGGCGCGCTGCGTTCTTTATTTGCGGTGGCGGAAGCCTATCCGGATTTGAAAGCAAATCAGAACTTCATACAGCTTCAGGATCAGCTCCAGAGGATCGAAGAAGAGATCGCAGGTTCCAGAAGATATTACAACGGAGTTGTCAACAAATACAATACCAAAGCAGAAATGTTCCCTGGAAATATTGTAGCAGGCATTTTTAAATTCACAAGAAAACCATTGTATGAGATCAGCGATGAGGCTGAGCGTGAGAATGTAAAAGTATCGTTCTAGTGCTCTGACGCAGGGAGGTCATTATGAAAAAATTATGGGCATCCGGTTTCATTGCGGTTACCCTGTTTCTCTTATGTATAGGGATGGGGGCTGCCGCAGAAAGCATATCAGGCCCTTCTCCGTCTCAGGTACAGCAAGATCCCTATATGTATACGAAGCAGTTTCAGACAAAAGTTGTGGTGGGAAACGACGGTTCCTATGATATTACAGAAAAGATAAATGTGAGATTCCTGGAAGAACGTCATGGGATTTACCGCTATATTCCGAGCAAAGGGACCATAGCTTCCTATGATAAAAAAGGGGAGATTCAGAAAACACCTTTCTATGCTTCTGTAAAACTGGTCCGTGCCAATGAAACTGTGGATGAGAGCAGTGAAAACGGCAGCACTGTCTTTCGGTTTGGAGACGAAGACAAGACGGTGAGAGAAGGGATTTATAAGTTTGAATATCTTCTCTCACCGAAATTCCAGCAGAAAAGTTATGATAACATCTACTATAACATTTTCCCGACACAGTGGCAGAACCAGATTCCGGCAGGGAGCAGGTTTACCATCCAGTTTCCGAAAAAGTTTGATATGGACCGGCTGAAGTTCTACTGCGGGGAATATGGTTCAACAAAAGATGCCGGGGATATTCTCTCGCTGGAAAAAGACGAAAAAAACCTTACCGTGACAGGGACTTTAAAGAAAAGTCTTCCTCTTGGTTCCGGTCTTACCTGCTTTGCAAAAATGGACGCCGGGTATTTCAGTGGAAACCAGCAGATCACTGCAGTACCATGGATGATCTTGATTCCATCGGTAATCATATTCGCAGTTGTCCTTGGTATGTTTCTTATGTTCGGCAGAGATGAGAAGATCATTCCGTCGATCCAGTATCAGCCGCCGGAGGGGCTAGACAGTGCCGGAGTGGGGTACATCATCGATGGAAAAGTACAGGACAAGGAACTGCTTTCTTTGATTCTTTACTGGGCAGATAAGGGATACCTTACCATCGAAGAAAAGAAAGGGAAGCTTACCTTCCATAAAAAGTCAGACCTTGAAGCTTCGGCGCCGTCATACCAGAGGATTATGTTTGACGACTTATTCAACGGAAAGGATAAGGTAAAGATTGACGAGCTGAAATATAAATATGCGGATACTCTCAGTGTGGCAAAAAATAAACTCATCCGGTATTTCGGAAGAGAAAAGAAATTTAGTATTTATACAACGAGTTCAACAGCAGCAAGAGGGATCTCAATGGTATTTGCAGCGCTTCCGCTTGGATTTTTTATGGCCGTTACAAGCTTTTATTCTTATACGGGCATCGCAAGAATGATCGTTCAGGTTATTTTATGGATGCTGCTGTTCGGCGGGATGATCTTGTTTACAGCCGCGGTGGACAGCTGGTATGCCAGAAGCAGGGACAGCAGAAGGCTGTGGGTATTCTGGGGTCTTGCTTTGAGCTTTCTGTCAGCGGCAGCTTACACAGGAAGTTATATTGTTAGAGTCATAAATGGAGAGATTTTTAGCTACATCTGGGTTCTGGCCGCAGTGCTTGTTATGACCGGCGGAATGATTCTTATGACAGGATTCATGAAAAAAAGAACCCATCAGTGCATTGAGTGGATGGGATATCTGGCCGGACTCCGTGATTTCATTGAGACTGCGGAGCTGGACAGGATGAAGGTGCTGGCAGAGGATCAGCCTCAGATGTTTTATCACATCATGCCGTATGCCTACGTATTCGGCCTCTCCGATGTATTTGCGGAGAAATTAAAAGATCTTGGTCTGTCTGCGCCTGACTGGTATGAAACAGACCGCCAGTTTACATTTTTTGATTATTATATCTTTAACCGGTGTTTAATGGGAAGTATGGCCCAAGTGACGAGTACACTTTCCGTGCCCGAACCGCCCAAAACATCGTCCGGCAGCGGCGGCTTCGGAGGAGGCTCCTTTGGCGGAGGGGGATTCTCAGGAGGCGGTTTCGGCGGCGGAGGCGGCGGAAGCTGGTAGAAGATGATGAAAGGTGGAGGAACAAGTGTATAAAAACGTATCAAAGTTATTGATCTATGGTGATATGGAACCGGATTCTATTTTGATGCAGCTCAGTGATATATTCCGCTGCATGGATGAGGAAAGCCAGACGAAGGAAGTTCTGACGACCAGGGTTTTCAGGCAGATCAAACGCATCCTTCAGGTGGCGACAGACTATGGATTCGATGAGAATCTCTGGCATAACTACCTGACATTTCTGCTGATTACCAATGAGAATCCATTCAGCATCACCTGTGAAAAGGTAGGGGCCAGAGAAGGAAGCGTCAATTATTTTGCGGAAAATGATTTTCGGGCATTTAAGGAGCTGTTTGACTACGACTTTTCAAAGATTGAAGAATACCTGGGAGTGGACTGTTTCAGCCGTCTTTCAGACTATAAAGCGATCGGAAAGCCAGAGCTTATGTATAATAAAAATGTCAGCGAGAAGGTTCGGGCATTGAGCCGGAAACTGGAGCAGACACGGGATGAGCATGAGTTTTTCCAGGTGGTCACAGACTTCTATAAAGCTTACGGCGTGGGAATGTTCGGACTCAATAAGGCTTTTAGGATCGAGGAAAAAACCGGAGGGGACATTACATTCCGTGCGATCAACAACATGGATAAGGTTGCTCTGTCCGACCTGGTAGGATATGAGATCCAGAAGAAGAAGCTGGTTGACAACACGGAAGCCTTTGTCCATGGGCGGAAAGCCAATAATGTCCTGCTGTTCGGAGACAGCGGTACCGGCAAATCTACCAGTATTAAGGCTATTGTCAACCAGTACTATGATCAGGGCCTGCGGATGATTGAGATCTACAAGCACCAGTTTAAAGATTTGTCCAACGTGATCGCACAGATCAAAAACCGGAATTACCGATTTATTATTTATATGGACGATTTGTCTTTTGAAGAGTTCGAGGTAGAGTATAAGTTTTTAAAGGCAGTCATCGAAGGGGGCGTTGAGACAAAGCCGGAAAATATTCTGATCTATGCCACATCCAACAGGAGGCACTTGATCAAGGAGACCTGGAGTGACCGGGACGACGTAAAGAATGAAAATGGTATGCACAAATCCGATACGATGGAAGAAAAGTTATCTCTGGTAAATAGGTTTGGTGTAACGATCAATTACTCTAAGCCGACCCAGAAGGAGTATTTTAACATTGTGATCCAGCTGGCAAGGAAAGAAGGTATTACCTTATCAGATGAAGTACTGCAAAAAGAGGCCAACAAATGGGAACTGTCCCATGGAGGTATTTCCGGAAGGACGGCACAGCAGTTTGTAAATTATTTGATGGGGATGCAAGGTTTGAATTAAACACAGTTGTTTGCGTTGTTTTATTTGTTATTTATGTAGGGTTCTGCCTGAAACTGCCCGCATCGCATATAGTAATATTTAAAAATAATACTATATACAAAGGGTGTGAGCAGAACTGAAGAAAAAGTATTTTACCGAAGAAGAAAAAGTGGTGCTGAGCAGAAACAGAAATGTTAAATGCGTTTATGACTCAAGTCTGGCATACGAAGATGATTTTAAAAAATTTTTCTGTCAATGCTATCATCAAGGGAAAAAACCAACGGAGATATTCAGGCTGTGCGGATTCGATACAAAAGTTCTTGGAAGTAAAAGAATTGAGAGAGCAGAAGCCAGATGGAAAAAGTTAAAAGAATAAAAAGAGCAGGAAATTCAGTGTGATTTCTTGCTCTTTTTATATGGAAAACTAAAAAAATTATTCTAAAATGCTGTTTGCGTTGTTAGTGCAGCAGGATACGCTAAAAATTACAAATAAACGAAGGGGGGATATATAATGCATACATAAACAAAGACAACAAAACACAGAGGAGATAATTACGATGATTAAGAAAACATTCAAAAGAGGTATGGTAATAGCGTTGACAGCAGCAATGATGACGACATCTGTGTCAGGAGTTTTTACAGGAATGACAGCTAAGGTTTTTGCGAGTGAGAGTGCAAGGCAAATAGCAGCTTCCGTGAAAACAAAGGCAGAGACAGAGATTCCAAAAGCAGATATGTTGGATATTATATTTAATGGAGGAAAAGTAGAAGATAGATTAAATGGGAAGAATGAGTTAAAGACTTATGGAGCACCGGTAATTACACAGGATGAACAGCTGGGAAAAGAAGTTGCAGTTTTTGATGGACAAGATGACGGTTTTGGATATCTGCTCACTTCAGAAGACTGGAAAGCCATGGGTAGTCACTATAGTTTTGAATGCATGGTAAAAGAGAGTAATGAAGATGTACAGAACAAGTTTGGCACTTCTTTGCTGTGAGGAAGTTCAAATAGGGATGGCGGACTATTTTACTTTAAAGCAGGCGGACCTACGTTTACAGGATTAAAAGCAGGCAAGTATACTAGAGATTTGACATATAAATGTGAGAAAGAAAAGTGGTTGCATCTTGTAGGTACCTATGATGGAAAAGCATTAAAATTTTATGTGAATGGTGAAAAACAGGGGGAATTTTCCGCTGCTGAATTTACAATGGGAGCAGTAACAACAGAGCAGTACTTGAATATTGCCCATCAGGTAGGTGGAATGGGTAATTCAGCGGCCTGTAAAATAGCCTCAGCCCGGGCTTACAGTAAGACATTAAGTCCGGAAGCGATAAAGAGTCTTTATCAACAGGAAGATAAAACAAACATCACTGTACCTGCAGATGCAAGTTTTATAGTTGCAAAAGGAGATAATTATGTAGTGCCGAAGACAGAGGTGACAACGGCAACCGGAACGGTACCTGAGATCACGACGGCAGTAAAGGATCCAAATGGAAATGATGTGATGCTAGATGAGAACCGACAGTTTACAGCCACAGAACAGGGAGAATACAAGGTCTTTTATACTGCAAATGGAATCACGCTGGAAAAGTCACTAAGAGTAACAGGAGAACCAAGCATAGCGG
This sequence comes from Anaerostipes sp. AF04-45, assembly GCF_003461725.1. NCBI lineage: Bacteria > Bacillati > Bacillota > Clostridia > Lachnospirales > Lachnospiraceae > Anaerostipes > Anaerostipes sp. AF04-45. Next base: position 177,030 of record NZ_QTXQ01000003.1, on the reverse strand, counting down.
CACAAATAGAGCTTGCAGTAGGAGATCAGGAGACCTTACAGATTCAAAACCTTGACCAGGATGCAAAAGTGATGTATACAAGCGCGGATCCTGAGACAGCAGCTATTGATGAGAAGGGAATCATCCAAGCGAAAAAAACAGGAGAGACAACCATTGATGTTACGGTAGAGCAGGCGGGACATACATATCTGTTGAAGAATAAGGTTGTAGTAACAAATCAGGCAGAACAAATATTTACAGTTACCTTCAAAGACTATGACGGAAAAGTACTGGATACTCAGGAAGTGAAGTATGAAGAAGGGGCGAAAGCGCCAGAAGCACTGATAAGGATAGGGTATACATTTACAGGCTGGGATAAGACTTTTGGAAAGATTACATCAGATATAACAATAACAGCGCAATATCAAAAGAATCCGGATCCGGTAAGACCGACCGATCCAGCCAAGAAACCGAACAGCCAACAGACGGCGGTACGCCCAAGCATCAGTGTGACAAAGAAACAGATCCTGTCAGGAAAGAAATTCCGCCTGAGTGTAAGGAGGTTGATCAAAGGAGCAAAAGTCAGCTATAAGACAAGTAACAGAAAGATCGCATCTGTAGATAAAAACGGAAGTATAAAAGGGTTGAAAGCCGGAAGAGCGACGATAGTTACAACGGTAAGAGAGGGAGGAAAAACCTACAACTTTAAAACCAGTGTTACGATCAAAGGCTATATGAAGCTGATTAAAGTGAAAAAGACGATCAAAAAAGGAAAGACCTATAAGTTTAAGGCGAAAGCTTATGGAATCAAAGGAAAACTTACATGGTCTGTCTCCAGCAAGAAGATCGGAAAGATCGCAAAGAGTGGAAAGTTTAAGGCAAAGAAAAAAGGAAAAGTATACGTGACAGTGAAATGCGGAAAGTATAAAGCAAAAGTACGTGTGAGCGTGAAATAAAAGAAGAAAAATAGGAAAAGGGACATATTTTCGGCTTTGGGACTTTTTAGGATAGCCTATTTGTTTGAATTGCAAGTTTACTGTTTGCGTCGAAAGAACTATTGTATACGCACCTACTTTTAGACATGAAAGATCACAAACTGGTATCCCAAAATCTTGAAAAACAGCAGTTTAAATTTTTAGACTTAGGTGATTATGAGTTGCCGAAATGAATATTATTAGTGGAACAGTAAATTGCAAAAAGTAAGTGAAAGAACTGGATGTCTTAATAATTCCGTAAAAAAAGAGAAACAAGATACCATCAAATGAGGGTTCTTGTTTCTCTTTTTTTGTCTGTATGAAATGTGTTTTACACGAACAAACTTGAAACAGTCTCCGTTTTTTATAATGCTTCCACACTCCATATTTTGAAGGCTTCTTTTGCAGATTTAGAGTAGATTCTGCCCACGGGCAGGAGCACTCCGCTGCGCAAAAGGCAGGAAGTAGGTGAAAGTTTCGCAATCTTGCTTAAAGAAACCATATATGATTTATGTATTCTTATAAAACCATGTTTATAAAAACGAGCTTCCAGATTACTCAATGTATCATAGATTTCAAAGCTTTCCTGCTTATAATAAATAAAGACCTTGTGGTTTTGTACTTCAAGATAGGAAATATCTTTCAATGGAACGATGCAGTTTTTATTACGGTATGTAAAAATTAACTGTTCTCCGGATTCTTCTTCAGATTGCTTTACAGCTTTGAGAATAATCTCTTCAAATTTTTCCTTGGAAACAGAATCTTTGATGATATAGTGATATGCCAGAACATCAAAAGCTTCCAGCATTTTATCGGCCAGACTCGTAAGAAAAATGATCTTGCAGTCTATGCCGTTTTCCCTCAGCTGTTTTGCTGCTGCAATCCCATCCATACCCGGCATCATGATATCCAAGAGGATAATATCAGAAGACAGCAGATCTTCTGAGAGAAATAGAAGCTGTTTGCCGTTGTTGCATATTTCAATGGTAAAATCTAAAGAGTATTCTTCTTTTATTTTCCGGAGAAGCCACGTGTACTTTTTACAGCAAGTGTGGTCATCGTCACATAATACGATCCTCATTTTTATGTACCCCCAAACTGTCAGCGATTTTTAAAAATTTATTTACGATTTCGGGGTCAAACTGTCTGCCGCTTTGTTTTTTTAATTCGGCCATAGCTGTCTCAGGACTAAGTCCTTTCCGGTAACACCGGGTACTGGTCATGGCGTCATAAGTATCGGCAACGCTGATGATTCGGGCGATCAGGGGAATCTCGTCGCCTTTTAGACCGTTCGGATAACCGGAACCGTCAAAACGTTCATGATGGTATAAAGTACCGTCTGATAAGCCGTCCAGCTTTTTCTGAAGGTTTTTCCGGTAGTCGGTCAGCTCCAGTGTTTTTGCAACACGGCTTAAAAGCACTTCTTTGACGATAGGTTTCCCGATGAAGTCGTAGGCTCCTAGATTAAGGCACTGGGCTTCTGTCTGGTCTTCCGTATCAGAAGTCAGAAAGATGACAGGGATATCAGACCATTTTTTCTCTTTCTGAAGTTCCAGAAAAAATTCTTTTCCATCCATTTAGGGCATCATTAAATCAAGCAAAATCAAATCGGGTGTCTGATGTTCCATGATTTTTAATGCCAAACTGCCTGAGAGGGAGGGAAATACATGATAAGATTCTTTGAGTAGTATCATAGCCTGGTTTAAGACTGTTTTACTGTCATCAACAATTAAGATTTTATGCATCTTATAGTCCTTTCGTCAGCAAAATAACGGAATGCGTTATTTATATTATATTACATTATCCGTAAAAGAAAAGCGTAACAACGGCGCAAAAGGCGATTATTGCGGCGGGAACTTCCGGTTACAGACAGTTATACATCAAAACAGAACACCGATTTAAATCCCCGTATTCAAAATTATCATAGGCGGTTTTGAGCCGGTCCAGGAGATTTTGCAGTTCCCCCGGATAAGTGTATCGGTCCAATTTTGCAATAGCATCGGAGACCTCTTGATAATCCATTTCATTGACGGCAATGCAGAGACTTTTGATGATATCTTCGGGATAACCGGAAAGAGATTCTTTCGTTTCGTCTGCCGCCGGTACGGCTTTGATACAACAATCCAGTTCTTCTAATATAAGGTCTGTATAGTCCAGCAGTTCCTGATACTTCTGTGTGATGGATTTCCAGTTGTTTTGGTGGCCAAAATCCTCCATCGTTTTCGCCAAGTCCGAAAATTCTAGGGCGCCTACGGATTTTGAGGCAGATTTAATAGCATGGACGTGGATGGTAAACAATTTGATATCCTGGTTTTCATAGATTTTATCCAATTCATTTCGGCGTTCAAAGAGACCCTGCCGGAAGGTTTTCAGCATCTCCAAATAAAAATCAGCCGAGTGATCAAAATATTCCAGGGATGCATCAACGTCGAAATGTTTCAAAGATGTAAAACAGGCTTTGACTTCTTCTGAGATAAAAGCTTCGTCCAGCTTTTTTTCCACAATCTTTAAGACGGCTTTGTCCTGTAAATACTGAAGGAGGGTGTTGTGCAGTTCTTTGACATTGATCGGCTTTGCGAGGAAGTCAGAAAATCCCTGTTCTGTGAAATAGGTCTTCGCATCGGAGAAGACATTGGCTGTCAGGGAAACGACAGGAAGATCTTTTCTGATGCAGTCCATTTTTCTCAGCTTCTGTACCGTCTCGATTCCGTCCATTCCGGGCATCATATGGTCCAGGAAAATCAGATCATAGTCTTTTGCGGAAGCCATTGTGAGTGTATCAAAACCGTTGGACGCCACATCAATATCCATTTCATAAGGTTCCATCAATCGTTTTGCAACGGAAGAATTGACATCATTGTCATCTACGATCAATATGTGGGCAGAAGGAAACGTTGTATCCTCGTAAACGTTTGTCTTTTTGGACGCGGTCTTGACCGGATGGCCGCTTAAGATATTTGCAGTCTGCATCATCAGGTTGTACGGATACAGCTGCTGATAGTTATAGTATTTGGATTCCGTAGTATCACTGTTTTTCATAAGAAGCAGCACATGATCCTGCAAAAATAAGGAATCGATCATTTCCTGGCAGGATGGGAAATCCGCCTGCTGCATGATCAGATAAGAATTCTTGTTTGATCTGTCCAGACTGATGGAGGAGACGGACGAAATCAAAGAAGGATGGATGCTAAGCTTGTGCAGTTCACGTATGACATATTTTGTCAGTTCTTTATCCGATTCTAGAAGATAGACATAGACCTCGGCCTGTTCCATTTTGTCAGACGGCGGAATCATAGGAGCGGCTAAACAGATTTCCTGTGGAATGGTAACGATAAATGTACTGCCTTTTTCATATTCACTTTCCACGGTAATACTGCTGCCCATCAGTTCCGTCAGTTTTTTTGAGATAGAGAGGCCCAGACCGGTTCCCATAATCGTTTGATTTTTCTTGGGATCGACTCTGCTGAATTGCCGAAACAGGTATTTTTGATCTTCTTCTTCTTTGATTCCCGATCCGGTATCGGAAATAAAGAAAGAGAGTTCCGTTTTTGTCTCGGACAGATGCTTGGCACGAAGCTTCAATTCGATTTTCCCGGAAACTGTAAATTTTACGGCATTTGCAAGCAGATTGGTCAGGATTTCCCGAATTCGCATCTCATCTCCGACGAGCTGTCTTGGAAGGGAGGGATCCAAATCAGTGAAAAATGCAGACTTTTTTTACTTAGCCGGGCGGATATTATGCTGCATATATCAGAACACATGGTTGCAGGAGAATATGTTCCTGTGGTCAGCTGTATATTTCCCGTGTCCAGTTTGGAAAAGGACAGCAGGCTGTTGATGATTCCTAAGAGTCCATTGCCGATTTCATAGATTGTGGAAATGTCCTGTTCCACATCCAGGGGGAGATCTTTTCGCAGCAGCAGTTCACTTAAATTAAGGATAGCGTTCATCGGAGTCCTGATCTCATGGCTCATATTTGCGAAAAATGCCATCTTTTCCTGGTGGATCTGCCGTTCCTTTTCCGCAAGTCTTGCCAGATGCTCCTCTTCCATTTTTTTACTGTGGATGTCCTGTGTGCAGAAAATGATATTTGTTTTGTCATCTTTTAAGTAGCTGTATTCCGCTCTTTTCCAGCGGTAAGATTCATGGGTCCTGCCCCGGTATGTAAAACTGTAGGAGGTATCAGGCCGTTGGCTGAAATAACCGGTAATGCCGGAGAGTGTTGCATTCATCAAAAGTTCTTTCGCCTCTTCATCATAGGCCAGTTCATTTGCTGCATGAAACGTCAGCTCGTCAAAATCTCCTTCAAGTTTCTTTTGGGAAAACCAGTCTCTGTTCTGTGCGGCATAAATCTGATATTTGCCGTTTTCTGTGTTGATCAGTCCGAGGGTCTCATAGCTCCGGCTGACGATTAAAGTGCACATTTCATTTAAGATCTGGATTTCTTTTTCTTTGGCATAATCGGAATGCAGCTGTTTTTCTACGTTGGCCGTGTCATCAGAAAATACACAAAGATAGGTCTGCGTGAGATCGGAAGAAGAAAGAAGTGATGCTGTCCCGCTCAGTCAGGATTTCTTTTCTCCCACATAGATTGGACGGGTAAAAGGAAAGTGATCACCAACATCTTTCAGACAGATCAACGCATCAATAAATTCATCGTATGCATTTCCCGGAAGTTTGTCGATGAAAGAATGAAAATCAAACGGGTAGTCTGATGCAGTCTTATAGCCTAAGATCCTGCAGCCAAAGTCATTGATATGGAGAAGAGTCAGGCGGTCTCCGTCTCTCTGAAACTGCATAACTCCGGTGGGCAGATTTTGATAGGTTGATTTTAAAAATTGGTATTCCTGTTTCTGGTCCAACAAATCATCTCCTGTCTGTTTTCTTTTTATTATAATATATTGAAATCAAAGAGGAAAGAGCGGCGGAGCATAAACTTTTGTTGTTTAAGGCGCTGATTGCGGTGAATACGAAGTATGGAAGGAAAATGACATATTTAAGATAAAATAAACAAAAACAGACAGAAAGGAAGACCTATGAAGAAGATTATTTTTGCTGCGGTGGCTGTGATTTTTATGGCGGCAGCGGTGGTAAGTGTGAAGGAAATTGTTCATGGAAAAAAGAATACTGGAATCAGTTACTATGCAAAAATCATAGCAGGATCCGAGAATAAGGAAGGCTGGCAACATTTTTACCATATAAAAGGATTTGATGAAAATGGGAATGACAGGATGCTGACTGTATATGCGGATCGGGATCAGCCTTATCCGAAGGGAGAATATTTAAAAATTACTTGCTCTGCAGAATCTGACGGGTCGAAGGAAATGACATGGAGTATGGTGGAACAGAGCAGTATTTCGGAAGAGGCAATGTTAAAAATACAGAAATGGGAAAAAAGGATTAGACGGCTGGCGGCTGAAAAGAGTTCTCAATCGGGGGATAGCTTAAGTGCACCGAGAAAGATTGATAAGACAAAAAAACTGATTGCATTTTCTTTTGACGATGGACCTGCCAGGCAAAACACAGACAAAGTTGCAAAAGCTTTGGCAAAGAATCATGTAAGAGCAACCTTTTTTATGCTTGGATAGAATGTTTCCTATTATCCGCAGCTTGTGAAAGAAGTAAAAGATTCGGGGAACGAGGTGGCCGGACACTCCTGGAATCATCCTCAGCTGACTAAACTGGGTGCAGCCGGGGTATGCCGTCAGATGCAGAAAATGAATCACGCGATTTCAAAAGTGACGGGCTCGAATGTAGGTCTGCTGCGTCCAACGTATGGAGCCATTGACCGTATGGTGAAAGCTAATATTAATGCGCCGCTGATCTTGTGGAGCATTGATACATTAGACTGGAAGACTTTAAATACAGATGCCACAGTAAATACGATCCTTAAACAAGCGAAGGACGGAGACATCGTATTGATGCATGATATTCATAAACCTTCTGTGGCAGCGGCAGAAAAAGTGCTTCCACTGCTGAAAGCGAGAGGATTTGAAATCTGTACAGTTTCAGAATTATTAAAGGCAAAGGGAATCACTGTGGGTAAAGGCGATGTTGTCATCAGCGCCAACCAGATTTATAAGTATAAAAAAATCAGAGATAGAAAAAGAGTGTTGTTTGCGTCGTTGAAAGTACAGTTTGTGGATTTTGAGAAAATATAGGATGTAACCTGTTATAATCAATTTGTAATTAATCATCAGCTGAGGAAGGACAGCTGGAAACTTTTTTCCTCAAAGAATGCAATAAACTCCTTTTGTAAAAGAGCCGTCCGGCAGACCGGGCGGCTCTTTTGAGATTTAAAAAGATTGCGAATAGATTGCAAAAAGCAAGCAAAAAATATATAATAAAAGTAATAGAAAATAAAGGAGATGATAGATATGGCTAAGACATCAAATATTTTTACCCGTGTAGATCCTGAAATAAAAGAGCAGGCAGAGCAAGTGCTTGAGCGTTTGGGCATTCCGATGTCAAATGCAGTTGGGATGTTTTTAAGACAAGTTGTGATGCAGCGGGGACTGCCATTTGAAGTGAAGCTGCCAAAAGATATGCCGCTTGTATACGACTCCCTTACAAAAGAACAGTTCGATGCGGAAATAGAAAAGGGCATGGATGATATAAGGAAGGGAAGAGTATATTCGGCAGAAGATGTCGAAGAGGAGATGAAGCGGGATTACGGGATATGAGTTGCAGGATTTTTTATACAAAAAAGGCAAAACAGGATTTGAGAGATATATGAATATATAGCGTATGAACTGCTTGTGCCGGAAACAGCATCTGAACAAACTCGTAGAATTATGAAAGAAATCAAGACACTTGATGAAATGCCGAGACGTTATCGTTTATATGAGGAAGAGCCATAGCATAGTGAAGGAATCCGATTTTTTCCGGTGGATAATTACCTTGTGTTTTATCAACCTAATGAGTCCCAAAATACAGTGAGTATTGTTCGTATTATGTACGGTGGGAGAGACATCAAAAATCATTTGAATAGAACGACAATCGATTAATATTTTTTTGACGTGGCAGAAGAGCCGTCCGGCAGACCGGGCGGCTCTTCTGGCAGCTTAAATTATTTCCTATACCGATAAACATCATTCGCACTTACCACGACATCTCCCGGATGCAGAGTAATATTTCTCGCCTCAAGGAGCTCCGATACCGTACATACTTGAAAGCCTTTCTTTTCAAGTTTCGGGAGTACCTTTTTCACAGCTTCTGCCGTGGGAGCATGGATGTCATGCATCAGGATGATATCCCCATCCTTGGCCTGCTTTAAAATGGCATCAGCAGTCTTGTCTGCATTCAGTGTTTTCCAGTCCAGAGTATCAATGCTCCACAGGATTAGCGGATCTTTCACCGTATTTTTTACAGTTCGGTTAATGGAACCATAAGGCGGCCTTAAAAGTCCCACATCAGATCCGGTCACAGAAGCAATGGCTTCGTTCATCTGTGACATCTGTTTTTTCACACCCTTTTTACCGAGTTTTGTGAGTAGCGGATGGTTCCAGGAGTGGCCGGCGACTTCATTGCCTGATTCCTCAACTTTTTTTACAAGGTCAGGATAATATTTTGCATTCTGGCCAAGCATAAAAAAGGTAGCCCTCGCATTGTTTTTATCCAGGGCCTTTAGTATTTTCTCCGTATTTTTTCTGGAAGGTCCGTCATCGAATGAAAACGCGATGAGTTTTTTCTCGGGATCGACTCGTTTGGGAAGAAAGGGGAAATCGCCCAGTTTAAACTGTGTAATTTCGCGGACGATCTTCTGGTTCTTTTGAATCTCTCCGCTGGCAGCCGAGGATTCCTGAAGAGAACTTGTCTCTTTGCTGGTCCGAAACAGGTAAATGCCCTGAAAAGCGATGATTGACAGCATTAAGATCAGCACTGCAGTTTGTCCTTTGTTTAATCCTTTTTTCATTTGTGCCTCCTATCCATACATAGTATTTCCGTTTTCCAGCAATCCTTGACAAAAGAACATGGAAAGGCAGGGTGAAATTACAAGCTATAATTTATTGTATGTGGAGAGATCTGATTATATTAAGAAAAATCTGTTATAATGAAACATATCATATTTTATAAATTTTTGAATATCACTTATTTGACGGAGTATAAAGGATAGAGTTTATGGATATTAAAAGAATCGTAGAAGCCGGGCAGCTTAGATCTATGGATACGGTGAATGGATTTGATGTGCGTCCGGGGTTTTACCTTCAAAACGGTGCGACTGCTATTGAAGGCGGCGTGAGTTTCACCGTACATACGAAAAACGGAACTGCCTGTACATTAGTTTTATATGAAAGAAAGGCACAGGAACCTTTCGCTGAAATACCGTTTCCGGAAAATTACCGGATCGGAAATGTATACTCGATGATCGTTTTCGGCCTGGATATCCGGAAGATTGAATACAATTACAGAGTTGACGGGCCGAAGGATTTAAAAAAGGGACTTTTGTTTGACAAGGAGCGGTATCTTTTAGATCCCTATGCAAAAGCCGTCACCGGTCAGAGCAACTGGGGCGAGAAACCTGAGTACAGCAGGGACTGTTATCGGGCGAGAGTCGTCTCCAATGACTTTGACTGGGGAAGAGCCAGGCGAAAACCCACAGATATGCGGGACCTTATCATCTATGAACTTCACACCAGAGGATTTACAAAACACCATACATCAGATGTAAAACATCCGGGAACCTTTGACGGGATCCGGGAAAAGATTCCTTATCTGAAGGATCTGGGCATCAATGCCGTGGAACTGATGCCGATCTTTGAATTTGACGAGACGAGGGATACCAGGTATGTCAATGGTAAAAAACTTTTGGACTACTGGGGTTATAATCCGGTCAGCTTTTTTGCGCCGAATACAAGCTACAGCTCGGAAAAAGAATTTAACAGAGAGGGTTCAGAGCTTAAATACCTGATCCGGGAACTTCACGACAATGATATTGAAGTAATCCTCGATGTGGTGTTCAACCACACGGCGGAGGGAAATGAGAACGGTCCGTTCATATCTTTTAAAGGATTTGACAATAATATATATTATATGCTTACGCCGGACGGAAAATATTATAATTTCAGCGGCTGCGGCAATACACTGAACTGCAATCACCCGGTCGTTCAGAACATGATCCTGGACTGTTTAAGGTACTGGGTGACGGATTACCGGATCGACGGATTCCGGTTTGACCTGGCATCGATTCTCGGAAGAAGTGAGGACGGTTCACCATTAAGTAAGCCTCCGCTTTTGGAAAGGCTTGCATTTGACCCGATCCTGGGCCGTGTGAAATTAATTGCTGAGGCATGGGACGCTGCGGGTCTTTATCAGGTGGGCACGTTTCCGTCATGGAACCGGTGGTCTGAGTGGAACGGCAGATACCGGGACGATATGAGAAGATTCCTGAAAGGAGATCCGGGACTTGTGAAAGCCGCTGCCCAGAGGATGAGCGGCTCCAGGGATATCTATGACAGGGAGAGCCGGGGCGATACGGCTTCAGTGAATTTTATCACCTGCCATGACGGATTCACGATGTGGGACCTTTATTCCTATAATGAAAAGCACAATCTGGATAACGGATGGAACAATACGGACGGAGACAACAATAACAACAGCTGGAACTGCGGTGAAGAAGGGTACACTGACCGGCAGGATGTCATAAAGCTCAGGAAAAAGCTTGTGAGAAATGCTTTTGCGGCGCTGATGACCAGCCAGGGTGTCCCGATGATGTATGCGGGGGACGAATTTTTGAATACCCAGTACGGCAATAACAATGCCTACTGTCAGGATAATGAAATTTCGTGGCTGAATTGGGATCTGCTTTTGGAAAATCATGAGACCACACAATTTGTCAAAGAGATGATCCGTTTCAGAAAAAAACACCCGGTGTTAAGATCCAGAGGGGAGGATGCGCTGTGCGGACTGCCTTCCGTCAGCTTTCACGGAGAAGAACCATGGAAGTTAAAGGAGGATGACCAAAACCATCTTCTGGGCGTTCTGTTTGCCGGAAGAGAAAAAGATAGTGACACAGATGATATTGTTTATGTTATGATGAATATGCATTGGGAGCCGCATACTGTGAGGCTTCCGGAACTTCCGCTGGATTACTTCTGGGAGATTTTTTCAGATACGGCCGGCGAGCCGAAAAATAGCCGGCTGCCCGGAGGAGAGATCCGGATGGAAGAGCGGAGTATGATTATATTAGAAGGGAACCAGATGGGACGGAAGGGCGATGTCATCTGTCTCTAAAGATAAAGTTTAAGTAAAGGAAGAGAATGTAAGATGTGGATTGCAGATCAGTGGAACGATTATGAAGTTTTAGATACTTCTTGTGGTGAAAAATTAGAAAGATGGGGAGACTATTATTTAGTACGGCCGGACCCTCAGGTTTTATGGCAGACACCAAAGAAGTTAAAGCAGTGGAAGAAGCCAAACGGACATTATCACAGGAGCAGCAGAGGCGGCGGACAGTGGGAGTTCTTTGATCTCCCTAAGACCTGGGATATCAGGTACAGGGAACTTACATTTCATTTGCAGCCATTCAGCTTTAAACACACAGGAGTTTTTCCGGAGCAGGCAGTGAACTGGGATTGGTTTTCAGATAAGATCAAAAAGGCCGGGCGGCCTGTAAAGGTGCTGAACCTGTTTGCCTACACAGGCGGCGCCACATTAGCGGCAGCCGCAGCCGGGGCATCCGTTACTCACGTGGATGCCTCCAAAGGCATGGTGAACTGGGCAAAAGAGAATGCCCAGGCCTCCGGCCTGAAAGACAAACCGATCCGCTGGCTGGTGGACGACTGTGTGAAATTTGTAGAGAGGGAGATCCGCCGGGGGAACCACTACGATGGGATCATCATGGACCCTCCGTCCTACGGCAGGGGACCAAAAGGAGAGATCTGGAAGATTGAGGAAAAGATTTTTCCGCTTGTTCAGCTCTGTACAAAGATTTTGTCGAAAAACCCCTTATTTTTTCTGATCAATTCTTATACGACCGGACTCCAGCCGGCTGTGCTCTCCTATATGCTGGGAACGGAAGTCAAAGCAAAGTTCGGCGGGAAAGTGACGGCAGATGAGATCGGGCTTCCGGTTTCTTCAAATGGCTTGGTTCTGCCATGCGGAGCCTCAGGCAGGTGGGAATCAGTATAGATATTTCAGAAATCTTAATTTTTGCTGAATTTTGTTGGAATACGTAAAAAACAATTGAAATTTTTCTGACTTTGTTTATAATTAAAAAGAGCGTGTATACGAATAATTGACATTTAACATAATGATAATAATAGAAAATTCGAAAGGGGAATTTTGAAACATGGCAGGTTCAGATATCGGAATTGATTTAGGTACGGCCAGCGTCCTGGTTTACGCAAAGGGCAAAGGAGTCGTTTTAAAAGAGCCATCTGTAGTGGCATTTGACAGAGATACAAACAAGATCAAGGCAATCGGGGAAGAAGCCCGTCTGATGCTGGGAAGAACACCGGGGAATATCGTTGCAGTGCGTCCGCTGCGCCAGGGTGTAATTTCTGACTATACAGTGACAGAAAAGATGTTAAGCTACTTCATCAACCGCACCGTCGGAAAGTCTATTTTCGGACGGAAGCCGCGCATCAGCGTGTGTGTGCCGAGCGGTGCCACGGAAGTAGAGAAAAAGGCAGTTGAGGATGCGACCTACCAGGCAGGTGCAAGGGAAGTATCCATTATTGAAGAACCTGTTGCGGCAGCCATCGGCGCCGGAATCGATATCGCAAAGCCATGCGGAAATATGATCGTGGACATCGGAGGAGGAACAGCCGACATCGCTGTTATTTCTCTTGGAGGAGTCGTTGTCAGCACTTCCATCAAGGTTGCCGGAGATGATTTTGATGAGGCAATCGTGCGCTACATGCGCAAAAAACATAACTTATTGATCGGTGAGCGTACTGCTGAGGACATTAAGATCAACATCGGCACTGTCTACAAACGTCCGGAAAATGCGACGATGGATGTCCGCGGAAGAAACCTTGTGACAGGACTCCCAAAGACCGTGACTGTTACATCCGAAGAGACAGAAGAAGCTTTAAGAGAGCCTGCTTACCAGATCGTAGACGCTGTTCACAACGTACTGGAGAGAACTCCGCCTGAGCTTGCGGCCGATATCTCAGACCGCGGGATCGTTCTGACCGGAGGAGGATCTCTGATCCAGGGTCTGGAAGAACTGATCGAATCTAAGACAGGAATCAACACGATGACAGCAGAGGACCCTCTGACAGCAGTTGCCATCGGAACTGGAAAATACATTGAATTTTTATCCGGAGAAGACAAAAAGGGCGAGAAATAATCACTTAGTTTTTTCAGCGCTTTTTTAAGCCGGCAGAGGACAACCAGGGTATTTTATCCTGGTTGTTTTGTTACGCCGGGCGTTTGTGTAAAGGAGGGGAGAAGTATGGGACGGATTTCCGGATATGTTGACCATGTCCGTTTTCGAAATGAGGACAATGGATATACGGTGCTGAGTCTTGATATGGACGGCGATGAGGAGACTGTAGTCGGGGTATTCCAATTTCTGCACGAAGGCGAGTATATGGAACTGGAAGGGGAATATGTGGAACATCCGGTCCATGGCCCACAATTTCAGATGACTTCCTATGAAGTTACGATGCCGGATGACATTCAGAGCATGGAACGGTATCTGGGCTCCGGGGCAATCAAAGGGGTTGGCCCGGCGATCGCCAAGAGAATCGTCAAAAAGTTTAAGATGGACACGTTCCGCATTATCGAGGAGGAACCGGAGAGGCTTGCGGAGGTAAAGGGAGTCACCGAAAAGAGAGCACGCAGCATCGCGGTGGAGTTTTCCGAGAAGCAGGAAATGCGCCAGGCCATGATGTTTCTGTCCGGCTATGGGATTACCACTAATCTGGCGGTGAAGATTTTTAAGGAGTACGGCGATAAGCTGTACGGGGTGATCCAGAACAATCCATATCAGATGGCGGATGATATAGAAGGCGTAGGATTTAAGATTGCTGATGAAATCGCCAGGCAGGTTGGTATCGGCAGCAGTTCGGATTACCGGATCATATCGGGCATTTTTTATACTCTGATGCAGGGTCTTGCATCAGGGCATATTTATCTGCCCAAAGAAATCCTTTTAAGAAATACTTCAAGGATGCTTGAGGTGGAAGAGGAGATGATCGAGCCTCATCTTCTGGACATGATGATTGAGAAAAAGATTATTATAAAAGAAGAGGAGGACCAGACAAGAATTTATGGGGCGGCCCAGTATTATCTGGAACTTAACACGGCCAGGATGCTGTGCGATCTCAATATGACTTACGATGTGTCTGTTTCCGAGGTGAGGACTATGATCGCAAAGATTGAAGACGGTCTTCAGATTACCTTTGCGGAGAAACAGAAAGAAGCCATAGAAGCCGTCGCCGAAAATGGAGTCGTGATTCTGACCGGAGGCCCGGGAACGGGTAAGACGACGACCATCAACGGAATGATCCGCTACTTTGAGTCTGAAACTCTGGATATCAGACTCGTGGCCCCCACGGGGAGGGCGGCAAAACGGATGACAGAGGCTACCGGATATGAGGCGACCACGATCCACCGTCTGTTGGAATTGAATGGGGATTCCAGCAGCGGGGACAGCATGAAGTTTGAACGGAATGCCGCGAATCCTATTGAAACGGATGTGATCATCGTGGATGAGATGTCTATGGTGGATATTTTTCTGATGAATTCTCTTTTAAGTGCTGCGGTTCCGGGTACAAGGTTTGTGTTTGTGGGGGATGCCAACCAGCTTCCTTCCGTCGGCCCGGGAAATGTGCTGAAGGATATGATTGCTTCCGGATCTTTTAAGGTGGTGGAACTGAATCAGATTTTCCGGCAGGATGAAGCCAGCCATATTGTAAGCAACGCCCACAGGATCAATGAGGGGAAGTCTATTGAGCTCGATAATAAGAGCAGGGACTTTTTCTTTCTTGAGAGAGAGAGGCTCGGAGATATTTTAGGTGTTTTAGTATACCTGGTGAGAGATAAGCTGCCGGCTTATGTAAATGCCAAGCCGTATGACATTCAGGTGCTGACCCCTATGCGCAAGGGGGAACTGGGTGTCGATAAGCTCAACGAAGTTCTCCAGGAATACCTGAATCCTCCGGCGGAGGAAAAGCAGGAGAAACAGGCGGTTTCCTGTCTGTTCCGTGAAGGCGACAAGGTCATGCAGATCAAGAACAATTACCAGATGGAGTGGGAAGTAAAGAATGAGAAGGGATTTACCGTGGAAGAGGGCAAAGGCGTCTTCAACGGCGATATCGGACGGATCACAAGGATCAATGACTACACGGAGAAAGTCACCGTAGTCTTTGACGACATCAGAGTGGCGGAATATTCTTATTCCATGCTGGATGAGCTGGAACTGGCCTATGCGGTGACGATCCACAAGTCACAGGGAAGTGAGTATCCGGCAGTGGTCATGCCGCTGCTTACGGGACCGAGAGTTTTGTTTAACAGAAATCTTCTCTACACCGGAGTGACCCGGGCGAAGCAGTGTATTACGATGGTGGGCCGGAAGTCAACGGTACAGCAGATGATTCAGAATGTAAATGAACAGAAGAGATACTCGACGCTTTGTCAGAGGATCAATGAACAGGAAGAACTGATGCCTTAGGGGGATCGGTTCTTTTTGATCTTTAATACTGATATCATCCTTTTTCAGACGGCAAAGTCTGCATAAGTGCAAAGAAATATTGAGGTTCACCGGTACTGAAGTATTTGTACCACGATTCCAATGTGTCTGATTGAAAAACATCTAAATACTCAATAATGTGTTTTGTCCACAACAAAGCCCCGGTGCAGCTTGCAGTAATAAGGTTGTTTTCTGCTACTGATGGCTTGTCTATATAAAAACTTTGTCCGTTATAATCAGGAGAAACCATTTCAAGAAATCCCGGCCCGTTACTGGTATGCGGACGCTGATCTAATAGCCCAAAGTTGGCAAGCGCTGCAGTAGCCCTGCAAATTGCACATACCGCAGCACCTAAAGTAAGAAATTCACTTGCTTTCTCGATGACAGCGACATGCTTTGGGTCGTTCCATGTATCTGCTCCCGGCAAGAGCAACATACTTGTTTTACTCACAACAATATCATTAATTAAGCAATCCGGCACGATGGTCAGCCCGCCCATTGTATGGATTGGTTCCCTAGAATAGCTGACCACTTTAAGCGATACATGTTGCGCGCCCTTTTTGAAAAATCTTCCGGAATTAAGCTCCGAAATAACATGTCCCAGTTCCCAGTCGGCTAAAGTATCAAGAACATAAACATAAATTGTAAACATAAATTTCCTCCATTTTCATTGTTTCATTGATTTGTTTGCTTCATCATTGTACTATGTAATTGTTGACAACATTATGGCCATAATCTAAATCGAAAGGCGATTATTAAATGAAAGTAGACAGACTGGTCAGTATTATTATGATACTCCTTGATAAAAAACGTATAGGCGCACAGGCGTTAGCAGATATGTTTGAAGTTTCACCCCGCACAATCTACCGCGACATAGACGCTATTAACATGGCGGGGATTCCTGTTCGCGGGGCATCAGGAGTAGGCGGCGGCTTTGAAATCATGCCGGAATACAAGATTGATAAAAAGGTCTTTTCTACTGCTGACCTTTCCGCTCTTCTGATGGGGCTTTCCAGTCTTTCCAATATAGTCCGGGGTGATGAACTGGTGCATGCTCTTGCGAAAGTAAAAAGTTTTATCCCTGCCGACAGAGCGAAAGATATTGAATTAAAATTAAATCAAATATGTATAGATTTAAGTCCATGGCTGGGTAACAGCAACATACAAAAATATTTAGAAATTATCAAATCAGCTTTGCAGGAAAATAAACTACTTTCGTTTGAATATATAGCCCACCGCGGAAAAAGCACCACGCGAACAGTTGAGCCGTATCAGCTTGTAATGAAAAGCAGTCATTGGTATTTACAAGGATATTGCCATAAAAGAAAAGATTTTCGTTTATTCAGACTATCTCGTATGTCAAACCTACAAATGCAAGAGGAAACTTTCGCACTTCGAGATTATCAAAAACCAATTTTAGACTTTACAGATACGTTGGAGACTTTGCAAACAGAAATCAAAATCCGAATTCATAAATCTGTGATGGATAGAGTGCTTGATTTTTGCTCTTATGAAGATTTTTCACCAGCCGGTGAAGAGCATTACATTGTCAGCTTTCCCTTCATAGAGAACGAATACTACTACGATATTCTTTTAAGTTTCGGGGATAAATGCGAGTGTTTAGAGCCATCACATATCCGCGAAGAAATGAAACGCAGAATTCATGACATAGCTGCCTTGTATCAAAACTAAGAAAAAAATTAAATAAATTTAATTAAGAGATTTATGAAAAAATCCTGTCAACAGGCGTTTCAGCTGTTGGCAGGATTTTTTAATGTGTCGATATGATGTATAATGAAATGGATATATTAGGAAGACAGCAAAAGATATAGGGGAGGTAGCGGACAAAGGGGATTCTCGATGTTTTATTGTCATCTGCTGTGATTATCAGGCAGACAGAGAACATATTGGAGAAGTGTTTGCAGAGCTAAAGGTCAGTTAAAATGGATATGGATTCCTCGTCAGTGAAAGTTATTACAAATAACAGTATCGGGCGCAGCATGATTGAAGCGGTACAGATGATCTACGGTGACTGCCCGAATATTGCCTGCATAGGACTGAAAATTTCTTGTATCTCCGATTATGATCGAATGTGTGGAAAACTGGTGGAGACGGTCAACTGTGCAGACTGGGCTTTTTTCGCAAAGAACGGGGGAGATGGTAAGAAGGGGTGTTTCAATAATATGTTTACCAATACGGTTATGACGGACGAGGATTTGCAGTATACTTTTGACGTGGCGGATGAAGCATTTAAAATTGTTACAAAAAAATATCCTGAGATATTAATATAAAGACATCTGTGATTGAACATACGAATCAATGATGAAAAAAACCGGTACTTGCTCACCGGTTTTTTTGTTTGTATAAATGGAAGTATTTTCTAAACAGAGAAGTTTCCAGACTTGGCGAGTGAAAAAGTCAGAAGAATTAAACAAAAAAAGCACGAAAAAAGGTTAAAAAATTAACATAGTTACCAGTGGCTGTATACAATCACTTGATTTATTTGTATAAAATACTGTACAATTATATCTGTCATTTTTTTAACGAATTTTTAGAACAAATGTAAAAGTTTATGTTTCAAAAAAGTCTACTTCGACATTTGTTCAACGAAATTGCATTGATAAAGATTTAAGATTTTGATAGAGTTATTGCATGATAATTAATACAATTTATGGCATCATGGGATGGGCATTCATACAAACAGGAGAAAACATATGAAAAAGATAGTGGATGATTGGAGATTGATTTACAAATGCTGCAGCTTATATTATGAAGATGATATGAAGCAGCAGGATATCAGCGATTACCTTGGGATTTCCAGAGCAACGGTTTCAAGAATGCTTCAGAAAGGCAAGGAAAGCGGTATCGTAAGAGTCGAAGTCATCAATCCGGTACAGTTTTCGTATGGCAAGCTGGAAAAAGCACTGGAACGAAAATATGGTTTAAAGGAAGTTGTCGTAGTAGAGAGCAGCCCGCTGGACACAAAGACAGATTCCATATCCAGGCTGTATGAGAAGGCGGCACTGTTTCTTTCACAGTATTTTAAGGACGGGGATTACATAGGGGTTTCCATGGGATTCACCCTGCACAACGTAGCCCGCACCAACCGTGCATTTTCTAAGGAGAATCACTATATGTTCGTCCCGATCCTCGGCGGAGTCAGCCAGGGAACTGTTTCAAAAGTAGATGTGCAGGCCAATCAGATCGCAAAGGAATTTGCAAAGAAATTTGGCGGGACTTACACCCAGTTTCTTTCACCGGCGGTTTTTTCTGAACGGAAGGTCATGGAATACTTTTTAAAAGAAAAGTCTGTGAACTATATTTTTGAAGATTTTAAGAAGCTGGACACCATCGTCATGGGAGTGGGAATTCCTCAAAGCGGAGGCTCCACCCTGATCCAGGCGGGTTACTTGACCAAGGAGGAGATGGACCAGTATGTCGAGCAGGGAGTTGCAGGGGACATTGCCCTTCAGTTCTTTGACAAAGAAGGAAATGCGGAACCGTTTCAGCAGTTTAACGAGAGAGTTGCGGGAATGACATTCCCGATGATTAAAAAGATCAGAAACCGTATTGCCATTGCAGGCGGCGCCAACCGGGCGGAAGCCGTGAAAGGAGCCATCCGCGGAGGGTATGTCAATATGCTGATCACAAATAACGAGTGCGCTGAAAAGCTGTTATGAGAAAGGGGTACATTTAAAGATGCAGGGAATTTCGGTATTTTTATTAGTTATCTTTGTATTGTTTGTTGTGCAGGCTGTAGGGGGATACTTTCAGGTTAAGGATTACCGCAGAGCGGTGAGGAGAGTTCATCAGCTTGGAAACGTCGGGATCGGCCAGAAGAAGGGAAGATTTCTTTCGGGAAATATTGTGATGATCGCGTGTGACAGCAGCGGTATCATCACCGGAGGGGAAATCATGGAGGGACTGAGTTTCCTTACCAAGTTTAAACCGATCACCAAGATTCTTGACAAGGAGATGGTGGGAACGAGTATTTATGAATACCTGGATGTATTCCGGGGAATGGATAAGAAAAAAAGAAAATATTACAAAGGATATATCCGGGCACTGGAAGCTCTGGATATGCGGCTTCAGGGGGCGACCCTTTAGCATTGCTTTGGAATATATATATAGACTGACAAGACTGCAAAAAGAAGACTGACTGAACTTGTTTTGAGGGCCCAAAAGCATGTTTTAGATTGGTTTTTCTTTTTTGGAAATTTTGTCTGACAATATTTTATATATATAGGAGAAATTTATATATTTCAATTAAGAAGGAGGAGAAAATATGGAAATCATATCTAACGCTGCCAATGGATTTATAAAGTTATTCCAGGAGGGCGGTACCACATTGATGGGATGGGTTACCGGAATCATCCCGCTGGTTGTTTGCCTGATGACAGCCGTTAACTCAGTGATCAAGCTGATCGGAGAAGAGAGGGTGGAACGCTTCGCACAGAAGCTGACCAGATTTGCAGTACTTCGCTATACACTGCTTCCGATCATCGCGGTGCTGTTCTTAGGAAACCCGATGTGCTATACCTTCGGACGTTTCGTAGACGAGAAATACAAACCTGCTTATTATGACTCCTGTGTAAGTTTTGTACATCCTGTTACCGGACTTTTCCCACATGCAAACCCCGGCGAGCTGTTTGTATACACCGGTATTTCAGCCGGTATCACGAAGCTCGGCCTGTCCATCGGAGGACTTGCCGTGAGATACTTTATCGTCGGTGTGATCGTTATTCTGATCCGTGGATTGCTGACAGAGCAAATCTACTTAAGAATGACAGGAAAAACAAACAAATAATCTGTGGGAGGAGGAAAGAGTATGTATAAAACAATTACAATCAAGGCCGGAGACGGCGGTTGGGGAGGACCCCTGACAATCACTGCAACAGAAAAATGCCACAAGATCTTAAGTGTAACCGGCGGAGGAATCCACCCGGTAGCTCAGAAGATCGCAGATATGACTGGCGGAGAAGCGTTAGACGGATTTAAGACAACAGCGCCGGACGAGGAAGTGCTGGTCGCCGTAGTGGACTGCGGAGGAACCGCAAGATGCGGCGTTTACCCGAAGAAAGGGATCTTTACCGTTAACCTGATGCCAGTAGGGCAGGCAGGACCGCTCGCACAGTTTATCACTCCGGAGATTTACGTGTCCGCAGTGACAGAAAAATGTATCGTGGAATCTGACTATAAAGGTGTAACGGAAACAGCCAAACCAGCAGCTGCAGAGGACGGACCAAAATCCAAAGACCAGGCGAAAGAAGAGATTGCAGCTGCAAACAGCGGCAAAAAAGAAGGAATCATCGTTAAAATCGGAAAAGGCGTTGGAAACGTTGTCAGCAAGTTCTTCCAGGCTGGTCGTGAGACCATCGAGATGATCATCAAAAACGTGCTGCCGTTCATGGCATTTACGAGTACCCTTTTGGGTATCATCAGTGCCAGCGGATTAGGAAATGTCATCGCAAAGACGATCTCTCCATTATGCAGTACCTTGCCGGGAATGCTTGGTATTTCCTTCGTGTGTGCCCTGCCGTTCTTGTCTCCGATCCTTGGACCTGGAGCCGTTATTGCACAGGTAGTCGGAACTCTTTTGGGAGCACAGTTTGCTCTTGGAAACATCCCGCCGCAGTATGCACTGCCAGCACTGTTTGCTATCGATGCACAGGTTGGTGCCGACTTCGTACCGGTTGGACTGAGCCTTGGAGAATCAGAGCCAGAGACCATCGAAATGGGTGTTCCGGCCGTATTATTCTCAAGAATCGTAACCGGACCTTTAGCCGTATTGATCGCATTCGCCTTCAGTATCGGAATGTACTAAAAACGGAGGTAAAAAGAAACATATGAAATACCAGTCAACCATCACAGGTCTGGGACCGGATGCTCTGGCGTTCCTGGCCGATGAAGATATGAACTTTATTATCATTTTTAACGAAGATGCACCGCCTGAACTGGCAGAACTTTCTGTCCTTCATACGAAGGCTGAATTAAGGGCTGTGCCGGAAGTCGGAGACACTATGACGATCTGCGGCAAAGAGTTTAAGATCAGCGCCGTGGGCAGTGAAGCTCCTCACACTTTGGCAGAGTTAGGACACTGTACTCTGAGTTTTAAAGGGGGAAGTGAGGCGGAACGCCCGGGATGCATCATGCTGGAAGGAAATAAACTCACAGAGGCTGACCTTCAGGCCGGCGGAACAATTGAAATCTGTTAATTAAAAAGGAGATAGTTGTTATGTTAAACATGGACAAAAAACTGATCAAGAGACAGGAAGACGGACAGATCATTAAAACCGGTATCGTAGGTGCCGGTCAGATGGGACGCGGAATGGTAACCCAGATGGTATTGATGAACGGTATGATGCCGGCCATCGTATCTGATATCAAAGTTGAAAATGCAGTCAATGCATTCAAATATGCCGGTGTAAAAGAAGACGACATTGCGATTGCAAAAACTCTTGCAGATGCCAACGCAGCAATGGAAGCAGGAAAATATGTAGCCTGTGAAGATGCGAACTTCGTATCCCAGGCAAACCTGGTAGAGTGTGCCATCGATGCAACCGGTGTGCCGGATGTAGGAGCAAAAGTCGCTACTGACGCCATGAAGAACAAAAAGCATGTGGTTATGCTGAACGTTGAGACTGATGTCGTAATCGGGCCGTACTTAAAGAAACTGGCAGCAAAAGAAGGTGTCATCTACACAGGTTCCGCAGGAGATGAGCCGGGAGCTGTTATGGAACTTTACAGCTTCGCAAAAGCCATGGGAATGAACGTAGAAGTCATGGGTAAAGGAAAGAACAACAAACTGGACTATGACTGCAATCCAGATACTGTATTAGAAGAAGCAACCAGAAGAGTCATGAGTCCAAAGATGCTCTGCGCATTCAAAGACGGAACAAAGACGATGGTAGAGATGACAGCAATGTCTAACTACACAGGATTAGTACCGGATGTGATCGGAGGACATGGACCACAGACTTCACCGGGAACCGAAGGAATCAAAGAGTTAAATGATATCCTGAAGCTTAAGAAAGACGGCGGAATCTTAAACAAACATGGAGTTGTAGAGTATGTAAACGGAGTTGCTCCTGGAGTATTCGTAACCGTATCTACACCGAACGAAGAGATCGCATACCAGATGGCATACCACAGCATGGGACCTGGACCGCTTTGGACTTTATACCGTCCATACCACTTATGTAACTTAGAGACACCGCTTACGGTAGCAAAAGCAGTCATCGACGGAGAAGTTACTTGTGTACCGATCGACGGATTAGTATCTGAGTGTATCACAAGAGCGAAGATCGACCTGAAAGCAGGTCAGACCATCGACGGAATCGGAGGATTCACAACACACGGATCTATCGCGGAAGCAAAAGAATCTGACGCCAAAGGATATGTACCGTTCGGACTTGTAACAAACAAGGCAGTTATGAAGAGAGATGTGAAGAAGGGTGAACTCCTGACATACGATGATGTGGAATTAGATAAGTCAACCCTGATCTACCAGCTGAGAAAAGAACAGGACGCAATGTACGGAAGAAACGTTTTATAATCAGTACAAAATTAAAAAGGAGCCTTGCTGTAAGGCTCCTTTTGTGCTTAAACCAGCGCCAAAGCTGTCTCTTCGTCTGTAAAAAACGAATTGACGAGTTTTAAATTCAAGGCTACATCAATAATCTGTACCTTGTGGAGTCCGTCGGCTACACCGATGGAAACCCGTGCATTTTTGGCAGCCTTAAAGATATCTGCTTTGATCAGGTGTTTGGTTGCCTCGGTTTCTACGGTTTCACCTGCTCTGGTGAGGAACTGAAGGGCTACATCACCGATGGCGTGTGCAGCTTTTAGTTCCGCGATTTCCTGATCATTCAAAATGTTGTAGCAGGTGAGAATCGTTGATTCAAAACTTCCAAGACCCATGAGGAGAATATCCGCATGTTCACCCAGATTCAGAATCTGTCTCGTGTGTTCATTGGAGATCAGGGTTTCATATTCTTCTTTGGAAGAACAAAAGGCAGGAATGTGAAGCATTTTTGCGGTTCCGCCGATGGTATTTGCCAGCTGGAGAGTGTTATAGGTGGGAAGCGCCTCGAAGGATTCACCGAAGCTTCCGGCCAGAGGGACAGTCTGTACATCCGGAAAGCTGATGGGATGCAGTTCTTTAATAAAACGGGACACGGCATTTCCCCAGCCCACACCGACAACGTCTTTTGGCTTCAGCTGTGAGATGAAGTAATCCGCGGCAGCCTGTGCTACATAATCTCTGTTTTGATCTTTTGTGCTGATGACGCCTGCATAACTTAAGCCGTATTTTTCTTTTAGTGCTTCCTCAAGCTGGCTGTTTCCGGTTACAGGGGAATTGATTTCTATCTTTACGATGCCAAGGTCTTCTGCCCTGGACAAAAGCTTGGAGAC
Organism: Anaerostipes sp. AF04-45; assembly: GCF_003461725.1. Lineage (NCBI taxonomy): Bacteria > Bacillati > Bacillota > Clostridia > Lachnospirales > Lachnospiraceae > Anaerostipes > Anaerostipes sp. AF04-45. The sequence continues at coordinate 153,021 of NZ_QTXQ01000003.1, read as the reverse complement.
CCAGGGCCTTGAGATACTTAATTTTTTTGCAATTTCCTGCTGGGACAGCTTGTTCTTATAATACAGAGTTGCAACCAGAACGATCTTGTCCAGCATATTATCTGCATTTTCTTTCTTTTTCATAGGGTAACCTCTCGATCATGAAATTATTAAGGCACATATGTAACTATATGATAAGAGGATTATAAGCCATTTATTCAGGGTTTTCAAGGTTTTTGTGAAAAAATATATTTTAGTATTGACGAACATATGTAAAGTGATTATAATGAAGTTAACAAAAGTAATTAATAAGCACATATGTAACTAGCGAGGATGAGACAAAACAAAAGATGAAGAATACACCACGGAACGTTAAATGAAAGGAGCCAAACTGTATGAATGGTATTTCGGTTTTTTTATTAGTGATTTTCGTATTGTTTGTTGTTCAGGCTGTCGGGGGATATTTTCAGGTGAAGGATTACCGCAGAGCGGTAAGGAGGGTACATAAGCTTGGGAATGTCGGAATCGGCCAGAAGAAAGGGAGGCTGCTTTCAGGAAACATTGTGATGATCGCCTGTGACCAGAACGGAGTGATCACCGGCGGGGAGATCATGGAAGGATTAAGCTTCCTGACAAAGTTCAAACCAATCTCTGAGTTTCTGGGAAAGGAACTCGTCGGAACGAGTATTTATGAGTACCTTGACGAAGTCAGAAACTTTGAGAAAAAGAGACGGAAATATTACAAAGGATATATCAGAGCTTTAGAAGCTTTGGATATGAGATTTCAGGGAAATACCTTGTAATCTGAAACAAGATATATAGAACGGCTGAAGAGAGTAAAACTTATGCAAGTTTCTAAGGGCCCGGAAACAATAATCGGTTTTCCTTTTCTTCAAAATTCATCTGCTAGTTTCTTCTATATATAGATCAAATCAACTTTTAGTAAGAAGGAGGAAAAGATATGGAAATTATATCTAACGCTGCCAACGGATTTATTAAGCTATTCCAGGAGGGCGGCACCACATTTATGGGATGGGTTACCGGAATCATTCCATTGGTTGTCTGCCTGATGACAGCTGTTAACTCAGTGATCAAGCTGATCGGAGAAGAGAGGGTGGAACGCTTCGCGCAGAAGCTGACCAGATTTGCAGTACTCCGCTATACGCTGCTCCCGATCATCGCGGTGCTGTTCTTAGGAAACCCGATGTGTTATACCTTCGGACGTTTCGTAGAAGAAAAATACAAACCTGCTTATTATGACTCCTGTGTAAGTTTTGTACATCCTGTTACCGGACTTTTCCCACATGCGAACCCCGGCGAACTGTTCGTATACACCGGTATCTCAGCCGGTATCACGAAGCTTGGCCTGTCCATCGGAGGACTTGCCGTGAGATACTTTATCGTCGGTGTAATCGTTATTCTGATCCGTGGACTGCTGACAGAGCAGATCTACTTCAGAATGACCGGAAAAGCAAGCAAGTAACGGAAAGGGGGATCCAGTATGTATAAAACAATTACAATCAAGGCCGGAGACGGCGGATGGGGCGGACCATTAACAATCACCGCAACGGAAAAATGCCACAAGATTTTAAGTGTAACCGGCGGAGGAATTCATCCGGTGGCTCAGAAGATCGCAGATATGACCGGCGGAGAAGCGTTAGACGGATTTAAGACAACAGCGCCGGACGAGGAAGTGCTGGTCGCCGTAGTGGACTGCGGAGGAACCGCAAGATGCGGCGTTTACCCGAAGAAAGGGATCTTTACCGTCAACCTGATGCCGGTAGGGCAGGCAGGACCGCTCGCACAGTTTATCACTCCGGAGATCTATGTATCCGCAGTGACAGAAAAAAATATCTTTGAATCTGATTATAAAGGAGATGCAGCTTCGACCAAACCGGCTGCAGCAGATGAACCGAAAAGCAAAGACCAGGCGAAAGAAGAAATCGCAGCTGCAAACAGCGGCAAAAAAGAAGGAATCATCGTTAAGATCGGAAAAGGCGTTGGAAACGTTGTCAGCAAGTTTTTCCAGGCCGGCCGTGAGACCATCGAGATGATCATTAAAAACGTGCTGCCGTTCATGGCATTTACGAGTACCCTTTTAGGTATCATCAGTGCCAGCGGATTAGGAAATGTCATTGCAAAGACGATCTCTCCATTATGTAGTACCTTGCCGGGAATGCTTGGTATCTCCTTCGTGTGTGCCCTGCCGTTCTTATCTCCGATCTTAGGGCCTGGAGCTGTTATCGCACAGGTAGTCGGAACTCTTTTGGGAGCACAGTTTGCTCTTGGAAACATCCCGCCGCAGTATGCACTGCCAGCACTGTTTGCAATCGATGCACAGGTTGGAGCCGACTTCGTACCAGTTGGACTGAGTCTTGGAGAATCAGAGCCAGAGACCATTGAGATGGGTGTTCCGGCCGTATTATTCTCAAGAATCGTAACCGGACCTTTGGCAGTCTTGATTGCATTCGCATTCAGTATTGGAATGTACTAAGAAGTATAGAAGCAAAAATGGAGGGTAAAGACGAACCTATGAAATATCAGTCAACCATCACAGGCTTAGGACCGGACGCATTAGCGTTCCTCTCAGATGCCGATATGAACTTTATCATTATATTCAATGAAGATGCCCCGCCGGAGCTTGCTGAACTGTCAGTCTTACATACAAAAGCTGAGCTGACAGAAGAACCTGCGGCAGGAGACACCATGACGATCTGCGGCAAAGAGTTTACAATCAGCGCCGTAGGAAGTGAAGCACCGCATACCTTAAAGGAACTTGGACATTGTACATTAAGCTTTAAGGGCGGAACCGAGCCGGAACGCCCGGGATGCATTATGCTGGAAGGCAGTGCATTGCTGCCGGAGGACTTGAAAGCCGGCGGCACGATTGAAATCAGGTAACAATCTAACAATCATACATAGAATTTAAGGAGATTGATGTTATGTTAAACATGGACAAAAAACTGATCAAGAGACAGGAAGACGGACAGATCATTAAAACCGGTATCGTAGGTGCCGGTCAGATGGGACGCGGAATGGTAACCCAGATGGTATTGATGAACGGTATGATGCCGGCCATCGTATCTGATATCAAAGTTGAAAATGCAGTCAATGCATTCAAATATGCCGGTGTAAAAGAAGACGACATTGCGATTGCAAAAACTCTCGCAGATGCCAACGCAGCAATGGAAGCAGGAAAATATGTTGCCTGTGAAGATGCAAACTTCGTATCTCAGGCAAACCTGGTAGAGTGTGCCATCGACGCAACCGGTGTGCCGGATGTAGGAGCAAAAGTCGCTACTGACGCCATGAAGAACAAAAAGCATGTGGTTATGCTGAACGTTGAGACTGATGTCGTAATCGGGCCATACTTAAAGAAACTGGCAGCAAAAGAAGGTGTCATCTATACAGGATCCGCAGGAGATGAGCCGGGAGCTGTCATGGAACTTTACAGCTTTGCAAAAGCCATGGGAATGAACGTCGAAGTCATGGGTAAAGGAAAGAACAACAAACTGGACTATGACTGCAACCCGGATACTGTATTAGAAGAAGCAACCAGAAGAGTCATGAGTCCAAAGATGCTCTGCGCATTCAAAGACGGAACAAAGACGATGGTAGAGATGACAGCCATGTCCAACTACACAGGATTAGTACCGGATGTGATCGGAGGACACGGACCACAGACTTCACCGGGAACAGAAGGTATCAAAGAGCTGAATGATATCCTGAAGCTTAAGAAAGACGGCGGAATCTTAAACAAACATGGTGTTGTAGAGTATGTAAACGGAGTTGCTCCTGGAGTATTCGTAACCGTATCCACACCGAACGAAGAGATCGCATACCAGATGGCATACCACAGCATGGGACCTGGACCGCTTTGGACCTTATACCGTCCATACCACTTATGTAACTTGGAGACACCGCTTACGGTAGCAAAAGCAGTCATCGACGGAGAAGTGACCTGTGTACCGATCGACGGACTGGTATCTGAGTGTATCACAAGAGCGAAGATCGACCTGAAGGCAGGCCAGACCATCGACGGAATCGGAGGATTCACAACACACGGATCTATCGCGGAAGCAAAAGAATCTGATGCGAAGGGATATGTACCGTTCGGACTTGTAACAAACAAGGCAGTGATGAAGAGAGACGTGAAGAAGGGTGAACTCCTGACATACGATGATGTGGAATTAGATAAGTCTACTCTGATCTACCAGCTGAGAAAAGAACAGGACGCAATGTACGGAAGAAACGTTTTATAGTTTCATAGCAGGAACAGAACAGGAAGAAGATGTCCCGGAGGTCTGTGTCTGTCTGACGGACCTGACCTCTGAGACATTCTCAATTAAGGAGGAAAGAGAAGATGCTTGTAACTTCAAAGGAACTGTTTAAAAAAGCACAGGAAGGGAAATTCGCGATCCCTGCACCAAACTTTATTGATCTTGAGTCTCTCCGCTGGCATGTGGAAACAGCCGAAAGACATAATCTCCCGCTGATCCTTGCACTGGCTGAGGCACATATCGGAGAAAATATTACATTGGAAGATGCTGCTTTGGTAGGAAAGAAATATGCCGAGGAAGCAAAAGTACCGGTTGTACTTCATCTGGATCACGGAACTACACCGGAAGTGATCAAAAAAGCAATCGATCTTGGATTTTCTTCTGTCATGATTGACGCTTCACAGGATACTTTTGAAGAAAATGTAAGAAAAACTAAGGATATCATCGACTATGCACATCCAAAGGGAGTGGTAGTGGAAGCAGAAATCGGCCATGTGGGAGCCGGTGAAAACTATGAGAACCATGAGACATCCGATTCTCAGTATACAACTGTAGAAGAGGCAAAGAAGTTTGCCGAAGAGACAGGTGTGGATTCACTTGCGATCTCTATCGGTACAGCACATGGAATGTATAAAGGCATTCCGGAAATCAATTTTGACAGACTGAAAGAAATTGCTGCGGCTGTTGACACTCCGCTTGTCCTTCACGGAGGATCTTCATCAGGAGATGAAAACTTAAACCGCTGTGCAACAAATGGAATTACGAAAATTAATATCTTCTCTGACCTGTTAGTGGCCGCAAAAGAGGAGATTGACAATAATAAACCGGAAACGTATCTGGATGTAAAGGCATTGTCAAAACAGGGAATGCAGAAATGTCTGGAACACTATTATGCAGTATTTGAAACAAGGGAAGCTTAATTTTCAAGCTGTAAGGAGGATAATCAATAATGACCGTATATAAAGAACAAATCAGCCTGAACTCTCATGGCACGACACCGACTTACCTGGATATCACCCCTCAGGTAAAGGAAGCAATCAAAAACAGCGGAATCAAGAGCGGAACCTGTACCGTCATCTCACCTCACACAACCTGCTCTGTTTTCTTTGAAGAATTTGTACATGATTATAATGAGGCAGGGGATGAATTTCTCCAGGAAGATTTAAACAATGTGCTTGAAAAGATCATTCCAAATCAGGATTCTAAAGATCTCTACATTTATCCGGGAGAAAAACATTATGAGGCTGTGGAGGCATGGCCGAACGCTGCAGAATATCTTCCGGACGGGGACAGAAAAGCCCTCTGGAACTGCGACGCACATCTGAAAGCAACACTTCTTGGCTCCAGCCAGGTGTTTGACGTAGAAGACGGAAAATTAGGTGTCGGATCCACAGGATATGTTTATTTTGTAGACTTTGACCGCACACGTGCCCGCACAAGAAAATGCAAGATCATTGTAATGGGCGAATAGGAAGGGATGGCATAAGCATGAAGAGAGAACTGAGAGTACCATTTTTAATCGTCAATCCAAAAGCATATATTTACGGAGAAGAATCCTTAGAATTTGCAAAAGTTTGTGACCAGCTTGCCGAGGAATATGACATTGACATTATTTTTACAGGACAGCATGTGGACTTAAAACAGATCGCACAGGAGACAAAAAATTTGATCGTGACAACACAGCATATGGACGGATTAGTTCCGGGAAGAGGAATGGGATTCATCCTTCCGGATGCGCTGAAAGCAGCCGGAGTGGACGGTGTGATCTTAAACCACGCAGAGCATCCGCTTTCTATGTGTGACTTGGATAAGACCATCAAACGTGCAAATGAACTGGATATGATCACGATTGTGTGCTCAGATTCAGTGGAACAGACAAGAGCGGTTGCAGAGCTTGGGCCTGATGTTATGATCTGTGAACCTACCAGCCTGATCGGAACAGGAAGCACAAGTGATGACGCATACATAGAAGCTACAAATGAAGCAGTGAAGTCCGTAAATCCTGACATTAAGATCATCCAGGCTGCCGGAGTCAGCACCGGGGACGACGTCTACAGAGTCGTAGTGGGCGGAGCTCACGGAAGCGGAGGAACAAGCGGAATCCTGAATGCGCCGAGCAGAAAAGGCAAGATTGAAGAAATGCTTCAGGCGCTTGTAAAGGCGAAAAAAGAAATATAACATTTTCCACATGATTTCCGTTTGGCTCTTAAAATGCCTCACTTTAGTCATGCAGAAAATGGACGTAATGTCTACTGAATAGATTGCTGGAAAAGTTCTGTATCCTGAGAAGATACAGAACTTTTTTGACGGGTTTCATCAAATTGATTTTTGTCAAGTAATAGTATATAATTTACAGTAATAAAAAGGAATCGTTCTGCTCTCGGAAAGGATTTTTATGTTATCTTTATTCCTGTCTTTCTTATTTCCGAGGCGCTGCCCGATCTGTCATCATCTCTTAAAAAATCAGCAAAGCCTTATTTGCCCCAAATGTTATCAAAAGGTCGTCTTTGTTCGGGAGCCGGCCTGTTTTTGCTGCGGAAAACCTCTGGAAAACGAAGAAACAGAGCTGTGCAGTGACTGCAGAAAGCATCCGAAGACATTTAAAAAGGGGATCCCTTTGTGTGTGTATAACAACGAAGTAAGGGATTCCCTGGCGGCGATCAAATATCAAAACCAGAAGGAATATGCGGACTTTTATATTATGGAAATAAAAAAGAGGAAATTAAAACAGCTGAAAAATTTGAGAATTGATCTGATACTGTCTGTTCCGCTCCACAAAAGGAAAAAAAGACAGAGGGGATTTAACCAGGCAATGCTGTTTGCAGAAGGTATCGGAGAGATCCTCCATGTACCGGCCAGTGACTGTGTGCTGTTCAGAATCAAATATACAAAGCCGTTAAAGTCACTGAATCCAAGGGAGCGTCTGGCATCCATGGAACACAGTTTTTGGGCTTCTGACGAAGTGAAGGGGAAAAGGGTGCTCTTAGTGGATGACATTTACACAACAGGGGCCACGGCAGAAAGCTGCACGAGGGCCTTGAAAGCGGCAGGTGCAGAAGACGTATGGGTGTTTTGTGTGGCAATCGGATATGGAGAATAGGAGGGACTAAAGCAGAGGATAGAAATCCTGATTTGATATCCTTTCCATTATTCTCACAGTAGAAATCTATCGGTTTCCCTGATATAATAAAGCTTTGCGGGCTGTACACAGATGTGTAAGGAAATTATTTGACTATGTCAAATCTCATCTGGCACGCAAAGTTTAAAAGACTATGAGCTGAAGTGGGCTTGCCCACTTTGTTCGGTATAGAAGGGAATTTATAATGAAATTGAAAAAAGAAATCGGAGAAGCGCTGCTTTTCTGGTATGACCATAATGCAAGAATTCTGCCCTGGAGAGCGGATAAGAATCCATACCGCATATGGGTTTCTGAGATCATGCTCCAGCAGACCAGAGTGGAGGCGGTAAAGCCTTATTTTGACCGCTTTATGGAAGAACTGCCGGAGGTAAAGGATCTGGCGGAAGTAGATGAAGAAAAGCTTATGAAACTGTGGGAGGGGCTGGGTTATTATAACCGGGCCAGAAATTTAAAAGCTGCGGCTCAGACCATCGTAAAAGAGTATGACGGGAAGCTTCCGAATGACTACGATCAACTGCTTTCGCTGAAGGGGATCGGTATGTACACGGCGGGGGCCATCGCCTCTATTGCCTATGATATCCGGGTTCCTGCCGTTGACGGAAATGTTCTGCGTGTCATGGCCAGGCTCCTGGGTGACGATTCTGACATTCTGAAAGAAAAAACCAAAAAAGAGATGGCGGAAAGAGTTATGGAGATCATGCCGGATCAAAGGGCAGGAGATTTTAATCAGGCACTGATCGAACTGGGGGCCATTGTCTGTGTGCCTAACGGAGAACCGAAATGCTGTGAATGTCCATGGGACACAGTTTGTACTGCATACAGAGAGGATCTGATCGGCAGGCTGCCGGTGAAGAAGCCGAAAAAGAAACGGAAGATAGAAAAGAGAACCGTGTTCGTCATCGAGACGGACAGTATGGTTGCCCTTCATAAAAGAGAAGAGAAAGGTCTTTTGGCAGGACTGTGGGAATTTCCAAACATACTCGGGAAATGCAGCCAGGATCTGGTGGAAGAAACATTGGACGGCTGGGGAATGTCAGACTGTGTTTATGAATTTACCCACGAGGGGAAACATATTTTCAGCCACATTGAATGGCAGATGTCAGGAGTGTTGGTTTCTCTGAAAGAACCGGTGGAGTCAGAAGAACTTACTTGGGTCAGCAAGAAGGATTTAGAAGAGGAATACGCCATTCCGTCGGCATTTGAAATGTTTAGGGAGTCTTTACAATCTGCCCATTAAAGGGTACAATTACAGAAGCTATATATTATTATAAGGTAAGGAGAGCATCAATGAAAAAATTAATAGCAGTTGCGCTGTCTGCAGTTGTCTGTTTTGGTGTGCTGGCCGGATGCGGCAGCTCCAAAAAAGAGGACAAGACAATCGTAGTCGGTGCGAGTCCATCACCACACGCAGACATCTTGAAGGTTGCGGCAAAGGAACTGGAAAAGGACGGCTACAAGCTGGAGATCAAAGAGTATTCAGACTATGTACAGCCGAATAACGCATTGGGATCAGAAGATCTCGACGCCAACTACTTCCAGCACATCACCTATCTGAAGAATTTTGCAAAGGAACATAAGCTGGATTTAGTTTCCGCCGGAATGATCCACTATGAACCGTTCGGCATTTTCCCGGGGAAAGCAAAATCACTGAAAGATGTGAAAAAAGGTGCAGTGATCGCAGTTCCCAATGACACTACAAACGAGGCAAGAGCATTATTGCTTTTGGAAGCACAGGGCCTGATCAAGCTCAAAGACGGAGCAACCCTTACAGCAACCAAAAAAGATATTGTGAAAAACCCTAAGAACATCGAGATTAAAGAGCTGGAAGCAGCACAGCTGCCGCGTTCCTTAAAGGATGTGGATTTCGCGGTCATCAACGGAAATTATGCTTTGCAGGCCGGCATGACAGTAAATAAGGACGCCCTCGCAGTGGAAGATGAGGAGTCTGTGGGCGGAGCAAAGACCTACGGAAATGTCGTTGCAGTCAAGAAAGGCAATGAAGACAAGGACTCTATTAAGGCTCTGATCAAAGCATTAAAGAGCGACGCAGTAAAGAAGTATATGGAGAAAGAATATAAAGGCGCGGTCGTACCATTATTCTAGAACCATTGCGATAAAATTAAGTTTAAGAAGGAGAAAATCATGAGAAAAATTTTAACCGTAGCACTGGCTGGTGTATTGGCAGCAACAATGCTGTTTGCAGGATGCAGCAAAAAAGAAGAGAGCAAAATTCCGGAAAAGATCATTGTGGGAACCAATGCGGAATTCCCTCCGTTCGAGTACGTTGACGACAATAAAAAGGTTGACGGCTTCGACATTGCGCTTATGAAAGAAATTGCGAAACGCATGGATAAGAAGATCGAGATCCAGAACATGGAATTCAAATCTTTGATCGGTTCTATGGAGTCCAAGACCATCAACGTGGTTGCAGCGGGAATGACGAAAACAGAGGAACGCCAGAATGCAGTAGATTTCTCAGACAGTTACTATACATCCAATCAGGCGATCATTGTTAACAAAGACAGCAAGATTACAAAACTGTCTCAGCTGGACGGAAAGAAAATCGGTGTTCAGGAAGGTACTACGGGAGACCTTATTTCATCCGGAGATAAATTCGGTGAGCCGGGAAAAGAAAAAGTTGTTGTAAAAAAGGCAAAGGTAAAAAGGTTTAAAAAAGGTGTAGATGCAGTCATGGATCTGAAAAACGGATCAGTAGATGCGGTTGTCATCGATGAAAAGCCTGCTCAGGAATTTGTAAAGAACAACAGCAAAAAGCTGAAATTAGTCATTGACTCTGCTGGAGCAGAATACTACTGCCTGGCACTTCCGAAAGGAAACGAAGAGTTTAAGAAAGAGATCAACAAACAGTTAAAGGCAATCAAGGAAGATGGAACTTACGATAAGCTCAAAGCGAAATACATCGATAATTCCGATAAGTAGTTTACAGGAAAGGTAAGATATTGACATGTTAGATTCATATTATCGGGCTTTTATAGCAGAGCAGCGGTACCTGATGTACCTGGACGGACTAAAAATGACTCTGCTGGTATCTCTGCTGGCGATTATTCTGGGTGTAGCGCTGGGAACCATTCTTGCACTGATGCGCATGACAGCAGAGCGGAGAGGGAAAAGTACATTATTATCTAAAATAGCATATGTATATATTGATATTATCAGAGGAACCCCTACGGTTACGCAGCTGCTGATCATGTATTTTGTAGTTCTGAAAGGGGTGGACGGACTGATCGTCGGTACGGTGACGTTCGGGCTGAACAGTGCGGCGTATGTCGCAGAAATCATCAGGGCAGGAATCCTTGCAGTAGATCATGGACAGATGGAAGGCGGACGTTCTCTGGGCCTGTCTTATGGACAAACAATGAAAGATATCATCCTTCCGCAGGCGGTAAAAAATATTCTTCCCGCATTGGGAAATGAGTTTATTGTTCTGATCAAGGAAACAGCTATATTGGGGTATGTATCCATTGTTGACCTGACGAAAGTTGCAGATTTTGTTACTTCACGGACATATGAAGCGTTTGCTCCTCTGATCGGAACCGCCATTATTTATTATTTGGTTGTGAAAGTGCTCACTCTTGTATTAGGGGCTGTGGAAAGGAGGCTGAGACAGAGTGATAAACGTTAAAGATTTACACAAATATTTCGGCTCCCTGGAAGTCCTGAAAGGCATCAACTGCCACATTGAGAAGGGAGAATGTGTCTGTATCATTGGTGCGTCCGGTTCCGGAAAGAGCACATTCTTACGGTGTCTTAACCTTTTGGAGACACCTACAAAAGGTGATATTACCATTGACGGCATGAATATCATGGAGAAGGGGTTTGATGTGGATGAACTCCGCCGGAAGGTAGGCATGGTGTTTCAGCATTTTAACCTTTTTCCTCACCTGTCTATTCTCGATAATGTGACATTAGCCCCGATCCGTCACAAGATGATGACACCGGACGAGGCTAAGAAGAAGGCTATGGAACTGTTGAACCGTGTAGGTGTCGGCGACAAGGCGGACAACTATCCGGTACAGCTCTCCGGAGGGCAGAAGCAGCGTGTGGCTATCGCCAGATCGCTGGCTCTGTCACCGGATATTATGCTGTTTGATGAGCCTACATCGGCTTTGGATCCGGAGATGGTCGGAGAAGTTCTTGAGGTTATGAAACAGCTTGCAAAGGAAGGAATGACCATGGCGGTTGTCACCCATGAGATGGGATTTGCAAGAGAAGTGGCTGACAGAGTCTTGTTTATGGACGGCGGAGTTATATTGGAGGCCGGGACACCGGAACAGATATTTGACTATCCGAAAGAAGACAGGACGAAAGAATTTTTGAGTAAGGTATTATGACATTTTCCACACGATTTCCGTTTGGCTCTTAGAATGCCTCACTCCAATCGTGTAGAAAATGGACATATTATCTGCTGGAGCAGGCAGCTTAGAAATCAAAGGTGCCACCTGCGATAGTTTTTCTGATACTAAGCTGATCTTTATACGGCAAAAGTGTTTTAAGGCAGAAAGATTAAGACGTTATTTATAAAAAACATGTTGCAAATTTCGGAGCAACATGTTTTTTCTTTAGAAAATTATTTCTGGCTGCTGGAGCTATTTAGTAAGTAATTTATTTTGTGTTTACAAAATATTACAAATATTGTATAATCACAATATGAGAATAACACAATCAGAAAAGTATGAGGTGTGGAGGGTATAATGACAGAAGTAGATATTTCTTCATCGAATGATAAAGGGCACATAATTATATACCAGACGGAGGATGGACTTACACATATTAATGTTAAGATAGAAGATGAAACCGTTTGGCTCACACAGGCACAGCTATGCAGCTTATATCAAACCAGCAAGTCTAACATAAGCGAACATATTAAACATATATTTCAGGAAGGTGAACTGGAGGAAAAAGCAGTTGTTCGGAAATTCCGAACAACTGCGGCTGACGGAAAAAGCTATAATGTAATACATTATAATCTTGATATGATTATTTCACTTGGCTACCGTGTAAAATCAATCATCGCTACGAAGTTTCGTATTTGGGCAACAGAACGTTTGAAAGAGTACATGATAAAAGGTTTCACAATGGACGATGAAAGATTGAAGCAATTAGGAGGAGGAAATTACTGGGGAGAACTTCTTGATAGAATCAGAGATATTCGCTCTTCAGAAAAGGTGCTTTACAGACAAGTGCTTGACTTATATGCCACAAGTGTAGACTATGATCCTAAAAGTGCTCAATCCATTCGTTTTTTTAAGATTGTACAAAATAAACTTCATTTTGCTGCACATGGGCATACTGCTGCAGAAGTGATTTATGAACGTGCCGATGCAAACAAGCCGTTTATGGGTTTAACCTCATTTTCCGGAGAGATACCAATTAAAAAAGATATTGGTATTGCTAAGAATTACCTGAGACAAGACGAACTGAAAGTACTTAATAATCTTGTTTCTGGATATTTTGATTTTGCTGAGATACAGGCTTTGCGCCATAATCCAATGTATATGAAGGATTATATCAAGCATTTGGACAGCATACTGGCATCTACTGGGGAAAAGTTACTCGAAAATTCAGGAAGTGTAAGCCACATTCAGGCAATGGAGAAAGCGAAGAAAGAGTATCAAAAATACCAGGTTCAGACCGTTTCTCCCGTGGAACAGGCATATCTTGATTCTATAAAATCGATTGAAAAAAAAGCAAAAAGAAAATCCAGAGAATAAATGAAATAAAATACCGGAAACCTGTCACAGTTCCCGGTATTTTTTAGCTGCATTAAATTGTATGTATTCTACACGATTCCCTGTGCTGTCATCGCATCAACAACCTTTTCGAAGCCTGCGATATTTGCACCGGCTACGTAGTTTCCTTCCATGCCGTAGCGTTTTGCCGCGTCGTCTAAGTTGTGGAAGATATTTACCATGATATTCTGTAATTTACCGTCTACTTCCTCGAATGACCAGCTTAAACGCTCGCTGTTCTGGGACATTTCCAGTGCGGATGTGGCAACACCTCCGGCATTGGCAGCCTTTCCAGGGGCAAATAAGATATTGTTTGCCTGAAGATATTCTGTTGCTTCCAGAGTCGTAGGCATGTTTGCACCCTCTGCAACTGCGTAGCATCCGTTTGCGACTAATGTTTTTGCATCCTCGATGTCTAATTCGTTCTGAGTTGCACATGGAAGGGCAACATCACAAGGAACAGTCCATACGCCTCTGCCTTCGTGGTACTCTGCGCTTGGACGGGCCTTAGCATATTCGGTAAGGCGGGCACGCTTCACTTCTTTTACATCCTTTAATAAATCTACATCGATTCCGTCTTTGTCATAAATCCAGCCTGTGGAATCAGAGACAGTTACGACTTTGGCACCTAAATGCTGTGCTTTCTGGGTAGCGTAGATCGCAACATTTCCGGAACCGGAAATACATACGGTGGCATCTTTGAGAGATTTGCCGTTGCATTTGAGCATTTCATCTGTCAGATAGAGTAGTCCGTATCCGGTAGCTTCTGTACGTGCCAGAGATCCGCCGTAAGATAATCCTTTTCCTGTGAGCACACCTTCGTATACTCCGCGGATTCTTTTATACTGTCCGAACATGTATCCGATCTCGCGGGCACCTGTACCGATATCTCCGGCAGGGACGTCTGTGTCAGCACCGATATATTTGCAGAGTTCTGTCATGAAGCTCTGGCAGAATGCCATGACTTCTCTGTCTGATTTTCCTTTCGGATCAAAATCAGCTCCGCCCTTTCCTCCGCCGATCGGAAGACCGGTAAGGGAGTTCTTAAAGATCTGTTCAAAACCTAAGAACTTAATGATTCCAAGATTTACAGACGGGTGAAGTCTCAGACCGCCTTTGTATGGTCCGATGGCGCTGTTAAACTGAACGCGGTAACCGGTGTTTACCTGTACCTGCCCTTTGTCGTCCACCCAAGGCACGCGGAATTTGAACTGGCGTTCCGGATTGACAAGACGCTCTAACAGGGCTTCTTTTCTAAACTTCTCTTCGTTTGCTTCAACGACTGCGCGAAGAGATTCCAGTACTTCCTTGACTGCCTGATGAAACTCCGGTTCAGCCGGATTCTGGGCAACCACTTTCTCAATTACTTCATCTACATATGACATTGTGTATCCTCCTTGAAACAATACTTCAGTATTTTGTTTTGCTTGGACTTTTATCGATAACATTATACAGGATAAAATTTCATAAGACAATAGTAAATTACTGCTTTAATGTGTTAAAGTAAATCGAAAAATGCATGAGGAAAAGATTTCAAGTTTTTTTCGGGGTGTGATATAATGAGCGCAGAACGCCGCCGGGGATGCGGCGGCATGAAGAAAGGAAATACAATGAAAAATTCAGTTGTCATTGCTTATTATAATGGGAAACAATATATAAAAGAACAAGTGGATTCAATCTTAGGACAGCTTGGAGCGGAAGATGAGCTGATCATTTCCGTGGATTCCGATCAGGATGGTTCCGGGGAGCTGCTCAGAGAAATGGCTGAGAATGACGGCCGTTTAAAATTGATCAAGGGCCCGGGCCAGGGAGTGGTAAAAAATTTTCAGAACGGTCTGCTTCACTGCACGGGAGATCTTATTTTTTTAGCCGACCAGGATGATGTCTGGCTGCCCCAAAAGGTTGAGAAAGTCACTGCCTGCTTTCAAGACCCTGATGTTACAGTGACAGTCCACAATGCGCAGATTTCCGATGAAGGATTAAAAGCTCTGGATGAGACGACATTTCAATGGAGGGACAGCGGTGCGGGGTTTTGGAAGAACATAAAAAAGAATTCCTATATAGGATGCTGTATGACGTTTCGGCGGGATATCTTAAACCGCATTCTTCCTGTTCCGGATTCAATCTGGATTCATGACCAGTGGATCGGGCTCCTCGCTGAACAGCTTGGGAACCCGGTATTTTTAGAAGATGTTCTTTTACTGTACCGCAGACACGGCGCAAATGTTACCGAACTTACACACGGCAGTGTTATATCCATGTTAAAAAAGCGATATGATATGATTATGGGAATTAACCGTCGGATCAGGAGGTGGAAGAGAGAAGATGCCAAAAAGAAGAAATTTTTATAGACGGAATAAATATTTAATATGGGCATTCCTTGCGCCGTTTTTCATCCTCGAAGGAATTGCAGTCATAATGAAGGTAGAACCCTTTGGGAACAACTCCTTTCTGATCGTGGATGCACTGCATCAATATCTTCCATTTTTTGCGGATTATCATGAGAAGCTCAGGTCTTTGGACAGCCTGTTTTATTCTTTTCATGGCGGCCTCGGCTTCAACTTTTTGGGGCTGTGGGCGTATTATCTTTCCAGTCCGCTGAACCTTATTATTGTACTTTTTCCGAAAGAGATGCTGAACATGGTTCTCAGTCATCTCTATATTATAAAGATTGCCCTGTGCGGGCTGAGTGCGGCGTATTATTTCAGATCCAGAGATAAAAAAAGGCAGGATATGAGCATCACTGCATTTGGAATTTGTTATGCACTGAGCAGTTATATTGTGGGATACAGCTGGAATATTATGTGGCTGGAAGTCATGATAATGCTTCCTCTGATCCTTGCAGGAATAGACCGGCTGATAAAAAAGCGGGACGGAAGGCTTTACTGTGCTGCCTTGTTTTTCTCCCTTCTCTGTAATTTTTACATGTCTTTCATGACATGTCTGTTTCTTGTACTGTGGTATTTACTGTATGACCACAAAAAAGTAAAGGACTTTTTTGTAAACGGTCTGAAATTTGCAGGATATTCTGTGCTGTCGGCGATGATGGCGGGGGCGGTCCTGCTTCCGGCATATTTGGGAATCATGAAAACTTCATCTGCGAAATGGGATTTTCCAAAAGAACTTTGGTATGGAAATTTTGCGGATATCTACTGCCGCCATCTCCTGGGTACTGCGCCGATCACAAACTCTGTAAATGACGGGGAGATCAACCTCTACTGCGGGATATTGACACTGATCTTCGTGCTGTTCTATTTTATGGCCTCCCGGATTTCCTGGAAGACAA
Organism: Anaerostipes sp. AF04-45; assembly: GCF_003461725.1. Classification (NCBI taxonomy): domain Bacteria; kingdom Bacillati; phylum Bacillota; class Clostridia; order Lachnospirales; family Lachnospiraceae; genus Anaerostipes; species Anaerostipes sp. AF04-45. The sequence goes on along the minus strand of NZ_QTXQ01000003.1, from coordinate 136,587 downwards.
AAATAAAACGCGCACTGCTTCTGATTCTTTTGTTTTTCAGCTTTAATATGCCGTTTCTCGGCTATATGTGGCACGGATTTCATAATCAGTACGGAATACCAAACCGGTTTGCATATTTATATATTTTTCTTCTACTCATTATGGCCTATGACGGGCTGCTGGTCATCAAAAGGGAAGGAAGAGAACAGGCATGGAAACTCTGTATTGCCTGCGGCATCTTCTGTATGTCAGTTGGTATCTCAAGCCTCCTGAATACAAAAGCTTTTGACCGCAAAGTTTTGGCACTGACAACGGCAGCGGTTTTCGTGTATCTCCTGGTGTTTGCTCTGTACGACAGAAAAACGCTGTCCAGAAAAGGGATGATTGCCATATGCTCGGTTCTGCTGGCCATAGAAACAGCCGGGATGGCAGTCTACGGCTTTTCTGAGAACGGTCAGGTGCTGGTCACTGAATATTTCGGGGATACAAAAGATATCCAGAAGGTAAAGGACAAATACAAAACAGGTCCGGACCGGCGAATGGAACTGATCAAGGGCAAAATGCTTGATGAGAGCATTTGGCATACGTTAAACGGAGTCACCATGTTTGGGTCTACGGCGCTCGGCAGTGTAGTGGATATCATGGACGACCTGGGATTTTATACGGGAATCAATGAGTACCTGTATGAGGGGGCAACCCCTTTTACAAATAATCTTCTCGGAGTGAAGTATAATTTGTTAAGGACATCGGATACGAATACCACAGAATTTCAATATTTGGACCGCATCGGCAATGTAAATGTTTATGGAAATCCATATTCAACGGCAGTTGGATACGGTATGAAGAAGTCGGCGTATAAATGGAATTATGATGACGTTAATCCGTTTCTCGTACAGAACAGGCTGTCCGGCGATGCGTTCGGGGGGAATGATATTTTTCATATGATTAAGACGAAACAGCCGAAAACTAACGCCTGCAAGATCACGCAGAGCAATGATGGGGAATATGTCTTTGAAAATACCGCAAGTCTTTCCGACAACATGGTATTTGAAATCCCGGTCACAGAAGATGGAAAGCTTTATTTTCATTTTGACGGAAGTCAGGTGGAGGATACGGCCATTTACCGAAACAATGAGATATATATAAGCGGCCGTCTGAATGCACAGTGCATTTATCTTGGAGATTTAAAGAAAGGCGATCATATCACTGTAAACATGAAACTGAAAGAAGATGACCTTATGTCGGGTGTGGTGAGAGTCACGCTGGCATCTTTAGATGAGAATGCCATGAAAGACCTGTATGGGAAAATGCAGGAACAGGCATTTCATCTGAGAGAATCTTCAAGCGGCATGCTGAAAGGCTCTGTAAATATGTCAGAGGCAGGACCGGTCTTTTTCTCAATTCCGTATGATAAAGGCTGGAAGGTTCTTGTGGACGGAAAAGAAACAGATGCAAAGTCCATTGGAAATGCATTTCTATGTGTGGATGTATCTGGAGGAAAACATGAGATTGAGCTTAAATACTGCCCGGAAGGATTTAAAGAAGGCATCATCTTAACAGCCCTGGGATGGATTTTGTTCACAGTGATCTGCATCAGAAAACGGAAAAAATCCGCATAGACGGAGAGGAGGCCGGGAACGGTAAAGCTCCCGGCCGGTTATGAAAAAATTTTAAAAGCCTAGCAATCAAATGTATTTAATTACTATGGTTTTAGTATAAGCAGAAAATGTGAGGGGAATTTGATAGGATTATGAACAAACTGTGAACAAAAGTGTAAGAAAAAAATAAGCTTTTTATTGCTATTTATAAGAGACTGATATGTTACACTAAGCAGGTAAGAATAATTTACGGAGGAAAATCAAGATGGGAAAAAGAAAAGTTTTATTCAGGGCGGCAGCCCTGGCTTTGGCTGCGGTTATGACATTTTCATGGGGGCCGTCTAAGTTTGTGAAAGCGGACAGTGTAGACAGCGATCAGTATCTGGCATTAGGGGCAGATCTCAGTTCAAAAGAAAAACAGACAGTACTGGAACTGCTCGGGGTGAGCAACACAAGCGATTATACGTTGATTACAGTTACAAATAAAGAGGAACATGATTATCTGGGCGATTATCTTTCAAGCAAGGTCATAGGCAGCAGGGCCTTATCTTCTGTCACAGTTAAAAAGACCGACGGCGGAAGCGGTGTCAATGTTACCACAGAAAACATTACATACTGTACGGAAGGAATGTATAAAAATGCCCTTGTCACTGCGGGGATCAAAGACGCAGAGGTAAAGGTGGCCGGACCGTTTAAAATATCCGGTACTGCGGCGCTGGTGGGAGTCATGAAGTCTTACGAGCAGATGACAGGAAAAAAGATTCCGGAAAAGAGCAAGGATGCTGCAACCGACGAATTGATCACAACCGGTGAGGTGTCTGAGAGCATCGGAAAAGAAGATGCAGAAAAGCTGATCGCTGATGTAAAACAAAAGGTTGCCGAGGATAATCTAAAGACTCCGGCAGAAATCGGGGAAGCCATCGATGAGTCTGCGAAGGATTTGGAGATCAATCTTTCCGATGCAGACCGGCAGAAGATTCAGGAGCTGATGGATAAGATCTCAGACCTTAATTTAAATGTGGATCAGCTGAAGGAACAGGCAAAAGATATATATAATAAACTTAACGACAGCGGATTTTTTGAGAAGGTGAAAAGCTGGTTTTCGGGATTCGTAGATACCATTAAAGGAATTTTCAGCTAATCACAAAAATTTGGATTAACCCTCTTTATGTCTACATATATTGGACATAAGGAGGGATTTTTTATGGATCAGAATCAGATGCTTTTATACATAATGGTGGGTGGCTGCGGCCTCTGTGTGCTTTATGGAATCTTAAAGAGGCCGTCCTATCTCCTGGTCCTGCTGGCCAGGGGAGGGTTCTGCTCGGCTCTTATATTTTTTATACACATCTATTGCCAGAAAAACGGAATTCATGCACCTGTAGATTTAAACATAGCTTCTATAGGAACGGGAGCACTCCTGGGACTGCCCGGTGTCGTCGTGCTTTATGTGCTGGGATGCATTGTATGACATTTTCCACACGATTTCCGTTCGGCTCTTAGAATGCCTCACGCTAATCATGTAGAAAACTAATTTAAATGATTTTTGCTGTAAAAAACTGCACTGGAAGGTGCAGTTTTTTGGTGTTCAGATCTCTGCAGTTCATCTTGAAAATATTTGGTTTTGCGCAGATTTTCATACAATCTTATAATGGGTTTAAGGAGGGAGAAAGGGTGAATAATCGATTAAAAACTATTTTCTTATTCTTAATTCAAAATGACGATCAATACATCACGGTGAGAGATCTTTCGCGGAGATTTTCCATCAGTATGAGGACTGCTTATAATGACTTGAATCGGATCGGTGATTTTCTTTGTGAAAACGGTTTTATCAATTTGAACAGAGAAAAAAACAAGGGCATTATGCTTCGCCTGGATAATCAAGAAAAAAGGAGACTTCAGAAAATGATATGGAGCGGGGAAGACCAAAATATTTCTCCCAGGGAACGAAGCATTAAGATCACTCGTTATCTTTTGGAATGCCTTGATTATATTACTATTGATGAGATTTCCAATCATTTTCAATATTCAAGGAATACGATTGTCAATGATCTGAAAAAAGTAAAGGGATGGATGAGCGGACATGAGCTTAAATTGGTGACTTATCCATACAGAGGGATCTGCATTGAAGGAGAAGAACACTCCGTAAGAGCTGCATGGACTGCGTGTCTTACGGAAGAAAGACAGGGGAAGAATTTGATCAACGAGCCGAAATTATGGGGCACAGTCATAGGAAAAGACGAAGCGCTAAAGCTGATTCAAACTGTCTCTGAGCTGGAAGAAGAGCTTCAAACAAGGCTTTCTGATGAAGCTTACAGCCGGATTGTCTTTTCTCTCGGATTTTCTTTATATAGGATCAGAAATGGCAGAGAGATAGAGGAAGACTTTCTATATCCCGGTTTGGAAGAATCAAACGAATATCAGATCATTTCAAGAAGGGGAAGGGAACTTGAGAAAAAATTCGGTGTTTTCTTTTCGGAAAAGGAAAAAGCGTATCTTTCGTCACTTTTTATTGCGAGCAGTCTGCAGGATGAAAAAAATTTCGGCAAAATTGTGAACCAATGGCTGCCTCTCCAGATCGTAGTCAGAAAATTTATCAAGGCCATGGAAGAAGAACTCGGTGCAGAACTGATGCAGGACCGCCAGCTGTTTTATGGACTGCTGGCACATTTGAGGCCGGCGTATTACAGAATTCTCTGCGGCATGCCTGCTGACAATCCGATGTATGAATATGTCATAGAAAATTTTAGATTCATTCATGAAAAGGTAATGGAACAGATTTGTCTGGCAGAACGGGACCTGGGAATCTTATTTCCCGAAGAAGAGGTCTCATTTCTGACGATCTGTTTTGCGGCAGCACTGGAGAGGCAGAAGAAGAAAAAGAAAAGGATTCCCCGGGTCATGGTGGTATGCAGCACGGGAACAAGCACATCACAGATGCTCTTGTCCCAGCTGAAAAGCAGATTTCAAATTTCCCTGCTTGGGGCGTTTCCGGCCAGAAAGGTGGATGATATTTTAGAGAGTCAGGAAGTCGATCTGATCATTTCCACGGTGGAACTGATCCGCGACAATGTAAAGATCATAAAAGTCAGCCCGGTTCTCAGTGAAAATGATATGGCCCGGCTGAGTGAACTGCTCGGTTCCATCGACACAAAAATCAGTGTAGACAAGATTTTGGAGATTATGAAACGTCATGGAATGATCCGGGATGAAGGAGGATTGAAGAGAGAACTTGAACAGTATTTTAAATCCGAAACTACAGAGTTAATTACGACAGGAAAGGACAGAGATCCAATGTTGATAGAAGTGTTAAATGAAGACTTGATTGAGACAAATGCAGAAATGAAAACCAGAGATGAAGCGGTGAGAGAGAGCGGACGGCTATTATGCAGCCAGGGGTTTGCGGAGGAGAGGTACATAGACGCGATGATTCAAAATGTGAAGGAAAACGGCACTTATATCGTGATTGCGCCCGGAATCGCCATGCCTCATGCAAGGCCTGAATGCGGTGCGAACAAGATCGGGATCAGCCTTATGACATTAAAGGAGCCGGTCGTATTCGGCCACAAGGTCAATGATCCCGTGAAAATTGTTATAGGCCTTTGTGCAGTCGACCACCAGACACATCTGACAGCGCTCTCGGAGCTGGTGGAAATACTAAACGACAAGGAGAAAATAGAATTAATCTTAAAGGCCGGATCGCCCAAAGAGATCATGGATGTTGTAAAGAAAGGAGCAGCCTTATGTTGAATATTGTGACAGTGTGCGGAGCAGGAGTGGGAAGCAGCATGATGATGCGTTTGTATGCGCAGCAGAGTTTATCGGAAGAAGGAATCGAAGCAAATGTGGAGGCGGCAGACATTGGTTCTGTCAATCCCGATGCCTTTGACATTGTGATCACCACGTCTGATTTTGCAGACCTTCTTCATGCGTCAAGAGCAAAGATTGTGAGGATCGATAATATGATGGACAAAGCATATTTGAAAGAACAGCTTTTAAGAACAATAAAAGAAATCTAGGCAGTGATTAGAGAAAGGATAAAATATGGATATATTAATGTACCTGATCAACAACGTCTTTAATCAGGCGGTGTTTGTCATAGGAATGGTCGTTTTTCTGGGAATGCTCGTGCAAAAAACGGAGATGTCTAAAATCATTGCGAGCACGGTTAAGACAATGATTGGATTCTTGCTGATCAATACAGGAGGACAGACGCTTGGGGCTGCACTGCTTCCTCTTCAGCCCATGCTCATAAAAGTATTCCGTCTTCAGGTAAAAGTACAGGATCTGGGGGCTGCACAGGCAGAAAGCCTTGGAGACATAGGCAGTGAGATGGCCTTGATCTTTGCCCTTGGATTTTTAATGAACATTTTGCTGGCGAGTATTACGAAATTTAAGTATGTACATCTTTCTGCCCATGTCTCATTTTTCTTTTCCGGACTGATTGCGGCGGCATTAAAATTTGGGACAAATTTAAGTTTTATACCGTTAGTTCTGTTAGGCGCCGTTCTGTTAGGGAGCTATATGACCTTTACATGTGCCTATGTGGCACCTCTGATGAAAAATATTAAGGGAGGAGAAGGATTTACCCTTGCGCATTCCAGTTCCTGCGGTATCTGGCTGGCTGCAAAGATCGGCGGACTCGTGGGCAATAAAGAAAAGGATTTAGAAGATATTAAAATACCGAAGAAATTAAATTTCCTGCGGGAAATGACGATCGCACTTACCGTCGTAATGACTTTGATGTTTTTCGTGATTTCTCTGATCAGCGGGCCGGGATGGGTTGTGCAGCAGGTCAGCGAAGGCAGGGATATTATCAGCTTTTCCCTGCTGAACGGATTACAGTTTGGACTCTGGATTACGGTGATCATCACGGGTGTCAGAATGCTTTTATCAGAAATTATCCCTGCATTCCATGGAATTGCAGACAAAGTAATTCCAAACGCAGTTCCCGGACTGGATGTGCCGCTGCTGTTTCCCAATTATCCGACTTCCGTTATTTTTGGATTTCTGGTGAGCCTGGCCGCAGGATTTATCGGCATGGGAATCTTAGGAGCAGTCAATTATCCGGTCGTCGTATTTCCGGCTCTGATCCCTACATTTTTTACAGGGGCAGTCACGGCTATTTTCGGGAATTCCACAGGCGGAATCCGGGGTGCGTTTGCAGGTTCGTTTTTGAACGGACTCATCCTGATCATAGGTCAGGCACTTCTGCTTCCGATGATCGGAACCTATGCTCCGATCATGAGGATATTAAGTGAGACTGACTATTGTTTATACGGGCCGCTTTTAGGAGGAGTTTTAAAACTTCTGGGAGGCATTTAAATGAAAGATCTTGTATTGTATATGACCATCGGCTACCCTGATGAAAATACTTTTTTTCGAATGCTGGATATGCTGGATGAGGAAAAAGTTCCTGTTTTGGAATTGGGGATTCCTGTTGGGAACCCATTTGTGGACGGTGATCTGATCAGGCAAAGCCATAAGAAGGTGCTCGATTCGGGAATTGGACAAAAAAAGATCATAAGGTGGCTTCAGAGAATACGGAGGGATTATAAATTCTGCATCATACTGATGACGTATAAGGAGGGGATGGAAAGGTTCTGTTTATCTGAACTGGACAAAAATTTATACGACGGCATTTTATGTGTGGACGAAGTGATAAGGGCAGATACCGGGATGAGACCGGTTCAGATATATAATGAAACTATGACGGAAGTGCAAATGCTCAGTCTATTGGCCGAGAATAAAAACTTTGCATATGTCATGAGCGGAAATGGGAAGACGGGATCTTTTTCATGTCTGCCGGACGGATATAAAAGGACCGTTCACTTTTTAAAGAAAAATACAAACCTGCCTGTCTATGTGGGATTTGGCATAAAGACGCTGAAAGACGTGAATGCCGTGTGCAGCCATGGGGCAGACGGAGTGATCATCGGATCTCATTTTATGAGGATCATGAGTGAGAAGGGATATTTGGAATGTAAAAAATATATAAACATAATAAACAATTATTTACAAAAAACAGCTTTACAACCATAAAGAATAATTGTAAAATAATACCATAGGAGGGAGGCCTATGGTATTATTATTTTATCTCACAGCCGCCGTGATCTGGGATTTTACAACGTTCCGGATACCGAATTATTTTATTTTTTTTGGACTGATCCTTGGAGCTTCGCTCCTGCCGTTTCGCGGTTACGGCATACAGGAAATTCTGCTGGGGTGTCTGTGCCCCGTTGTTTTCTTATACCCGCTGTTTTGTATGGGTGCCTTTGGCGCGGGAGATATCAAGCTCTTTGCGGTCACAGGATTGTTCCTCGGAGGATTAAATATCTATCTTGCAGCGGTATCTTTTGCCGCGGGAGGTGTTCTTTCTCTGTTTCAGATGTTATCTGACAAAAGTCTGATTCCGCGTCTTGTCTGTTTCTATTCCTATCTGGCCGGCTGTATCCATGAAAGAAAGTTCATGACGTATCCGTCTTATTCCCCTCAGAAAAAGAAAAATCAAATTCATTTTACCGCGGCAGTGATGATCGGGTATCTGATGCTGTGTGCCTGGAAGGAGTGCCTATGAGCCATATTTTTATCGGAATCTATGATGAAGACGCTGTTTACGGAAAACGGCTGATGGAGTATATCAACCGGCAGAAAGAGTATCCTCTCACAGCGGCGGCGTTTGCTTCCTTAGAAGCGCTCACGGAATTTATCGCCAGTCAGGATGTGAAAGGTGTGATTCTTGAGGAGGGAACACAGATCAACAGTAAAGTACCGGTTTACTATCTGAAGAAAGAGCCCTTAAAGGGGGCATGCCGATATGGAAGTGCAAAGGAGATCGTGAAGGAGGCATATGCAGTTTTCAGTCCAAAAGGCCTGGAATCAAGCGGTGTGACAGGTGTCTACTCTCCTTCTGATAATTTGAGACGTACCGGATTTGCGCTTGAGACCGCAGTAAAACGCAGTGCACTGTATTTAGGTATGGAAGCTTACGGATATGGCGTTCAAAACAGGAGCATGGAGGACCTTCTGTTTGCGGTGAAGGCCAGGAGGGAGAATATCATCGATTATGCGCAAAGTCTGATCTCGGGCACTGACGGAGTCAAAAGGATCGGCTCTGCCCGATGTTTTATGGACTATAAGGACATGTCCGGGGAAGATTACCGGTGGTTTTTTCAGCGGCTGGAAGAAGCGGGAATATCTTCCGTATTAGATATGAGCACAGCCTGTATTTATGATTTTGAACTGTTCTCGCTTTGTGACCGTCTGTATCTTCCGATTTGGGAAGAAGATATGGAAGATCCCAGGCTTTTGGGATTTAAAGAACTTTCTAAACAGCACCCTGTACTTTCGAAACTGCACTGGAAGGAGGTATATTTATCAGAGACACAGAACCAAGCAGACAGGACGAAATGTTCTGCAGAGAGAAATTAAAAGAAAGAGTGCTTCACAGAGCTGACCTTATCTGTGATATAAGCGACAGGCAGCTTCTGGAATTGATAGAGGAAGAGCTGCAGCAGATGTCAGAAGAAGGATATCTGCCGCTGAAGTATAAGTACGAACTGCTGAAAGAGGTTTATAACTCGCTGCGCAGACTGGATATTCTCCAGGATCTGCTGGACGATACTTCAATCACGGAGATCATGATCAACGGATATCAAAATGTATTTGTTGAGATCGCCGGAAAACTCAGGAGATGTCATAAGAAGTTTTCTTCCGAAGAGAAGCTGTATCAGGTGATCCAACAGATCGTGGCAGGGGCCAATCGTATCGTTAATGAGACGAATCCCATAGTAGATGCCAGGCTACCCGACGGCTCAAGGGTCAATGTAATGCTGCCGCCAGTCTCTTTGAATGGTGCCGCTATGACGATCAGAAAGTTTGCGGGGGAACCTATGACGATGGAATGGCTGCGGAAAAAAGGGGCCTTTACACATTTTACGGAGCAGTTTCTTGAGATTCTCGTCAAGGCCAGATATAACATCTTTATTTCAGGAGGCACCGGAAGCGGAAAGACAACATTGCTGAACGGAATGTCAAACTGTATTCCGAAAGATGAACGGATCATCACGATAGAGGACTCGGCGGAACTGAAACTCAATGGCATTGAGAACCTGGTCCGCCTGGAGATGAGAAATGCCAATATTGCCGGGGAGAACCAGATCACGATTGCACAGCTGATCAAGGCAGCGCTCAGGTCAAGGCCTGACCGTATCATCGTGGGGGAAGTGCGCGGAGAGGAAGCTTTGTCGATGCTGAATGCCATGAATACTGGACACGATGGGTCCATTTCCACCGGGCACTCTAACGGACCTGAGGACATGTTGAGACGTCTGGAAACGATGGTTCTAATGGGGGTGGAGATGCCGGTTTCAGCTATACGGGGACAGATCGCATCTGCCATTGATATTATCATTCATCTCGGCAGAGTCAGAGACGGCAGCAGAAAGCTGATGGAGATTGATGAGGTCCTTGGAATCTGCGACGGTCAGGTGAAGCTTGCAAAACTGTTTATTTTTGATCAGAAAAAAGGGCTCTGTTTTGCCGAATCACTTCACAATACGAAAAAACTTAGGGAGTATGGTCAGTATGAAGCTTATAAAGAATTATTATCTCAGCAGAATCAAGGAGGTAAACATCCTTGAAGTGTTTAATATACGAAAGGCTGTGCTGAAAGCGGCGCAGGGAATGATTCTGTTTTTTATCATATGCTATCTCTTTTATGACCGGATCTGGCTCGGGATCTTATATGCAGTGTTTTGTTTCCCATATATGCTGTATCAGGCCAGGGAGGAGAGAAAGATGCGGATCAGACAGTCCAGGCTGGAATTTAAAGAGATGCTGCTCTCCGTCTATAACAGTCTGAGCGCGGGATACTCTCTGGAAAACGCTGTGAGGGCCGCTCGGGATGATATGAGAGCAGTCAATGGAGATAAGAAAAGTGTGCTGGAACAGGAACTCTCGCTGGTGTGCGCGGGACTGGAGGTAAATCAGCCCATCGAAGTGCTGATGGATAAGATGGCTTTAAGGCTTGGTGTGGATGAAGCATCGCAGTTTGCACAGGTGCTGTGGATTATCAAGAGAAACGGAGGGAATCTGATCCAGATTATCAAAAAGTCCGTGGAGCATATGAACCAGAAAATACAGGTCAAAGAAGAAATCCTTACGATGGTATCTGCCAAAAGAATGGAACAGAAGATTATGTCCGTGATGCCGTTTTTTATTCTTTTGTATGTGCGTCTTATGAACCCGGGATATTTTCAGGTTTTATACGATTCTCCGGGAGGCGTGATATTGTCGACGGTTTGTCTGATTGTTTTAGTCGCTGCAGGAATGTGGGCAAAAAAAATTGTGGAAATCGAGGTGTAACATTGATAGAAAAGTGGGTCCGTCATCTGCCGGAGACAGCTGTCAGGAACAGGAGGGAGTACATCCGCAGCTACTTCTGCGGCAGCAGGGAGGAACAGGAGAAAGAGGTTTGGCGTTCACTTTCCGAACAGTGGAGAAAGGTATTTCTCGCAGCATGTGTATTTCTCGGGGTTATCTTTTTGGCGGCAGGGTCGGAATGGCTGGGAGCAAAAGATATCTCCATTCACAGGGACAGAGACGGAGAAGAATTAAACCGGGAACTGAATATTGATACAGGCAAAGAAAAAGAATCCTATGATCTGATCATTCATCCTAAGGCATACACCGAAAAAGAAGAAAGGAAAGCCTTTGATAAGGCTAAAAGTTACCTGAAAAAACATATGAAAGGTGATAATCCGTCTTTAAATGAAGTGAAAGGCCGGCTTCATTTCCCGGAGCAGATTCCGGGAAATCAGGTCAAAATCAGCTGGGATACAGGGGATCTGAGTCTGATCGATGAGGCAGGCAATGTATTTAACGAAGATTTAAAGGAACCTGTGATCATAAAAGTGAATACCTCTCTCTCATACGGAGAGCACAGAGAAATGATCATGACTCCGGTCCGTCTGGTTCCGGGACAAGCCGATAAAAAGGGGACGAAAATCGACGGAATTAAAAAGAAATTAGAACAGATTGAGAAAGAAAATGCAGGAAAAGATACGTTTCGTATTCCTTCAAGTATAAACGGCAGCGAGATTACAGAGGCGGATAAGGGGAATGGCCGTCTTCCGGCACTGGCCGCGATAGGCATCCTCTGTCTCGTGCTTCTGTGGTACACAGAGGAAGAAAGACAGAAGCAGAAGAAAGCCAAGGCAGTGAAAGAGACGATGGAGGAGTATCCTATAATTATCAGCCGTTTTGTTTTGCTTCTGGGAGCCGGAATGACGATTCAGGGGGCAGTCCATTCTATCGGATCTTCTTTTGACAGAGATCATCCCAAGTTTGTTTACCGGCAGTTTCAGCAGGCAGATAAAAAGATCGCTCTCGGAATGTCTCAGGCGCAGGCTCTCAGAGAACTTGGAAGCAGCATTCAGCTGCCATGCTATAAGAAACTGTCAGTCCTGCTGTCCCAGAGTCTGCTCAGAGGAACAAGGGATCTTTTAAGCAGACTTGAAGAGGAAGAGACAGAGGCATTTTCAGAGCGGAAGGAAACGGCCAGGCGCAAAGGGGAAGAGGCCAGCACTAAGCTGCTGATGCCAATGATCCTTATGCTCATCGTTATTCTTACCCTGCTTATGGTGCCTGCATTTTTATCATTTTCATAGAAAGGAGAATTTATTATGAAGGAGTTTATGAAAGATGAGAGCGGCATGGGTGTGGTAGAAGTGATTTTGATCATTGTCGTCCTTATAGGACTTGTAATTATTTTCCAAACACAGATTAAGAGAGTGGTGCAGAACATTTTTAAGACGATCACATCCAAGACGGGCCAGGTTCAATGAAAACAAATACGAAGGGCAGTGTGACCGTATATGCAAGTCTTATGTTTCTCATAGTCTTGCTGCTGCTGAGCATGTGTCTGGAGGGGGCCTATCTCTATCTGGGCAAAGGGAAGGCCCAGGGAGCTTATACGGCTGCCCTCGCAGGTGCCAAGGGGAATTATCAAAAAGAGCTGGAGCAGCAATATCATCTGTTTGGACTGGATGTGCGGTATGGAAAACAGCTGGACGGGAAACTTGCGGAGACGTTGAAATACAATCTGACAGAGAGCAGAGATCCGTTTTCTTTTTATCCCGGTTCTGTGAAGACTTCTAATAAAGTTTCGCTGGCAGACAAAAGAGGTGAGATCCTGAGAGAACAGATCGGAGAATTCATGAAATATGAACTCGGAAAAGACGGTATCAGGCTGCTGAAAGAAAATGTGTTAAAGATGCCGGGAGAAGAGGACGCTTCCCGGGTAAGGGAGGTCATCAATGAGTCGGACAGAAAAGCCAAAGAGGAGGAAGAAGCGGAGGTGTCAGAAAAAAAGAAAGAAAAGCCAGTGAAAGCAAAAGATCCAAGAAAAGGCCTGGTCAGGATTTTGAGGGAGGGCATCGTGACTGTTGTCTTGGGAAAAGAGGCCGAAGTATCCGAGCAAAATGTACCGATCATCTACGGACACAGGGATACAAAGAAAGAAAAGAATCCTGATTTTTATCAGGCGGAATCCGTAAGTCAGTCTTTAAAAGGCCGGGGGCAGGATGCATCTTCATCTGGCATAAAAGCAGAACTTATGGGAACAGCCTACGGGGTAAAATATTTCAGGAACTATACATCCAAAGAAAAGAAGAAGGGGCTGCAGTACGAGACAGAATACCTGATTTCCGGAAAGGAGTCGGAAAAAGAAAATCTCGGTTCGGTGTTTTCCAAGATTCTCTTAATGAGATTCCTGCCAAATTTGATTTATGTTCAGGGCGATACTGTAAAACAGGGACAGGCAGAGGCGCTTGCGGCCTCAATTCTTGGGATTACGGGAATTGTACCTGCTGTCAAGCTGGCAAAGCATCTGCTGCTTGCAGCGCTGGCCTATGGAGAATCAATTCTTGACCTGAGGAATCTTTCAGAAGGAAAACAGGTGCCTCTGTGGAAATCCAAAGACACATGGCAGATGGAATTCGCGGGTCTTTCCTCACTCACCGGCAGAAGAAAGTCTGTAAAGAAAGGACTGTCTTATAAAGATTATCTTCAGGTATTATTATTCCTTCAGACTGAAAAACAGGAAAAATATCTGCGGATGATGGATGTGATCGAGGACAATATAAAGAGGAAAGTCCCCGGGTTTTCTCTGAAGGATTGTTATGTTTCCTTTGAGGCAGAGACAACCATGAGTCTGCATCCGTTCAGATTCGGGGGAGTCAGACTGCCGGTCACAGGGCGGTATCAATGGTCAATGATAGAAGTATCACAATATTAATGTCGAAACGGGAGGAGGGGAGCAGAGATGTTCTTGGATTGTAAAAGAAAACATTTCTCCAAGCCAACAGCCAACAATATAAAAATATCAACTGAATACAGACGATCCAAAAGGACATCTCTGCTCTCCTCCTCCGGCGGAAGCATGACGCTGGAGGCCAGCCTTCTGATTCCGGTTTTTATATTCTTATTCCTGGCGCTGGCCTCGGTCGGTGAAACCTTATGGATTCACGGACAGGTATATCACGGAATTACAGAGGCTGCAAGGGAGGAAGCGGTATATGAGTATATGCTGGCCAAAAAGAACATCCCTTCTTTGAGAACCGTGCTGCTGAAACAGAAGTTTCTTTCAGCTGTGGACCAAAAGAAGCTGAATCATTCCTCCCTTGCGGGAGGTGTGCAGGGCGTTTTGTTTACAGGGTCACGGTTTCAGGAAAACCTCGAAGCCTATGAGATCAGGGCACGCTATCGGATCGTATACCGTCTTCCGTTTCTTCCGCCGTTTACAGGAAACTACGAGCAGAAGATCAGACAAAAAGCGATGACCGGGTATGCAGAGGGACAGAAAGGAGCTGACGGCGGGGAAGTATATATAACACCCTATGAGAGTGTATACCACAAAGACATAAATTGTACGCATCTTTCTCTGTCCATTGTTTCTGATTCAGATGTGCAGAAATATATAGAAGGAAAAACCAGATACCGGGAATGTGAACGCTGCACAAAATACCATAAAGGGAAGATATCCATCTTATTTATCGCGAAAGAGGGAGATGCATATCACACGGATTTAGGATGCAGCGGTTTAAAGAGAACAGTCAGTAAGAAAAAGATAAGTGAGGCAGAGGGGATGAAGCCATGCGAAAGATGCGGGAGATAGATGGATATATGACATTGGAGGCAAGCCTGATCATACCTGTTCTCTGCTTTTTACTTGTTCTTCTGTTTTCGTTTTTCTTTTATATTATGGATCTGGGTATTGTATCGGGACTTGTAAAAGAGGCAGGGCTGCATACGGAAGATAAGAATCAGGAAACAGATCTGCGGCGGGATTTGGAAAGAAGGATCGTGCTGGGTAAGGTGAGCTCTGTCAGCGTATCTGAGACAAAGGAAAAGAGAAAAATCAAAGTACAGGCTGAAATTGGAGTGCCGGCGGCGGGAAGTGTGGAAATTTTTGGACTGCGGCTGTTTAAGATCACGGAACAGCAGGAATTTATGCTTCCAAAAGAGACAGAAAAGATCAGGAGGTGGAGCTTGATTGAATGAACAGTGGGTCCGGGAAGGATTTGAACATTATTATGTTGTGCCTAAAACAGACGGAGAAGTATATGAAGAACAAGTCCTTCTGTCACATATGATCACAGGGCTCCTTCCCTGTGAACTGCGGAGAACAGAAGATGAAGAGGCCTATTATTTTCATCTTGTTTCGGCTGATTTATATATTGACCAGATTGGAAAATTGGATGCCAGGAATTTTTTCATGGATCTGATCACGGTGATAGAAAAAGCGGAGGAGCACCTGCTGAATCCGGATCATTTTATTTTGACACCGAGGCATGTGTATGTTTTCGACGGAAAGCCGGCTCTCTGTTATGTGCCGGGAAACGGATCAGACATTACAGAGCAGCTCAGAGAGTTTGTACAGTCCTGTATTGACCGGCTGGATTATAGAAACCGGAGCCAGGTCACATTTTTTTATGAACTGCACAACAGGCTGAGAAAATCCCCTGTGTCACTGGACGGGCTGAAACAATTTATAACCCCTGAACCGGTAATGAATGAGATGGAACAGGAGCTTCCGGGGACAAAAGAATTTATGCAGGAAGAATCCTTTAATCGCAAGAGAAAGAAAAACAGCAGGATGCAGGTCTGTTCGGCTATGCTGTATATTCCGCTTCTGTTTTCTGCCGCCTATTTTGCGGCCAGAGCATGGAATGAGGGAATGACCTATCCAAATCTCAGAGGGATTGTGATCGGAGGATTCCTGATTGCGCTAAATACGGGATGTCTGTGGGCGGGAGTAAAAAACAGCAGAAAAACCATAGAGAAACCGGAAAAGGCTGAGGAGCAGCCTGCGGATGAGACTGTACTAATGTGTGATGAAACCGCGCTCTTAGTCCGGGAGAAAGGGCCTGTTTTGCGACTTTTGGGAGCGGAACATACGGAAGTAGAACTAAATAGCGCTGAGTTTACTGCAGGGAGGCAGGAAGAAGGGGTTGATCTCTGCCTGCCCCAGCCTGGCGTGAGCCGGAGGCACTTTCAAATAGTGACAGAGGGCGGGGGATACATACTCAGGGATCTGGGATCGAAAAACGGAACATTTTTAAATGGTGAAAAAGTGTGGAAGGAAACAGAATTAAAGAGCGGAGATATAATAAAAGCAGGTACAGAAGAATTTGAATTTATGGTATAATTCCAATAGAGTTGAAAAGGCTTCTATTGGAGGAAATATCATGTACCAGAGAATATTAAATTTACTGAATATCAGAGGATACCAAAAAGAAATGACTCCTTTGGGCCCGTGTTATGTAAAAGAAGATTGGGGAAGGAAAAAAGGAGTATTTATTGCCTATGAACACAAACCGGACGGAAGCCTTTATACTACAGAGGAGACCGGATCGCTGAATGAGGAACTGAAGCAGTATATTGGACCGAAGGCATCGGTTCTTGTACTGATTCTTTCAGAACAGGGCAGATCCACATGGACGGATCCTGACAGGGCTTTTGAGGAATTATATGATCCTGTCTGTATGATCCTTTCAGCCTCAGACAGCAAAGACCGGTCATCGGCTCCGCCAGAAGAGTTCCGCTTCAGAAAACTGAAAGATTACCAGGCTACGGCTGTTATACTGACGATCAATATTTTCATGTATCTGTGGTCTGCTGCCAGCACAGAGATCCTTAATTGGGGAGCGCTCACATGGATGCATGCATTCAAACAGGGGGAGCTTTACCGTTTGGTTACGAGCAACTTCCTGCACAATGGATTTGATCATCTGTTTAACAATATGATCGTCTTTGTTTTGATTGGCAGCAGACTGGAACCGATCTTCGGCAGGGCCAGATATGTAGCCTTATATATGGGAGCCGGGCTGTGCGGAAGTATCGTCTCCGCTGTGTACTATATGAATATGGGAGAAATGGTGGCATCTGTCGGTGCATCGGGAGCTATTTTCGGACTTATTGGTGCAATGCTTTGGATCTTAATTAAAAACAGGGGTTATCAAAAAGAATTTTACGGAGGAGGAGTCGCGCTTATGATCGCGGGAAGCCTGTATCATGGCTTTTCTACCATGGGAGTTGACAATGCAGCCCATATCGGGGGCTGCATCGGGGGATTTTTTTTTGCTATCTTGCTGTATCGGCAAGACAGGGGAAAATGAGGGTGAAGGTAGTGCCCTGATTTAAGGCCGAATCCATGTGGATAGAGATGTCCAGTTCCCTGGCAATTTCACTGACTACGGATAGGCCGATACCGTTTCCTTTGGGCACAAAAGAGACACCGCGGTAAAAGGCGCGGGACTGCTGTTCTTTTGTCATGCCGATTCCGGTGTCGGAAAGACTGCAGACAATAAAATCTCCTTCCCGGCTTAAATGGACAGAAATCAGAGGCTCTCTTGAGGCCTCTTTTTTTCTGCAGATTGCGTTGACACCATTGGAAATTAAGTTGTTGAAAATTTGAAGGTATTTAGTCTTGGATCCTTTGACATAATAGGGAGAGGAATCCTCTGTCTGGACAGAAAAGCGGATTTTGCACTCGTTCAGCCTTAAACTCCATGAACATCTGATTTCTTCCAGGAGTGCGTTTAAGTCCACGGGCTCCAGTGTGGCTGAGGCATCGGATACCGGGGAAAGCATTTGGCGGACCATGTCAAAGACAGAGGAGAAATCAGCTTTCATGCCGGACCAGTAAACGTCCTGTGAGAGCTCCGGGTGTGTCTGCTCTATGTACTGAATCTGACTGTAAATTAAAGTCAGAGAGTTTTTTAATTCATGAGAAAATGTTGTCAGTTTATTTTGATTCTTCATATTCACGCTTCTTTCTATGTACAAATTTCATGCAGGGGCAACTATAAGTTTATATGGGAGTTCGTGTAAAAGGCAACGGAAAACAGGGGCAAAAGTTCGACGATTTTTTTCCTTTTCCATTTTCAGAGGTTATGATACAATAAGGAAATGATGCAGGAGGAATGAATATGTCATATATGGCTTTATACCGAAAGTTCCGGCCGTCGGCCTTTGATGAGGTCAAGGGGCAGGATCATATCGTCACGACGCTGAAGAACCAGCTGGAAGCCGGGCGTATCGGCCATGCCTATCTGTTCTGCGGAACCAGGGGAACCGGAAAGACGTCGGTCGCAAAGCTGCTCGCCAAAGCAGTGAACTGTGAGCACCCGGAGGACGGAAATCCCTGCGGAGTCTGCGAAAGCTGCAGGGAGATCCAGGAAGGCAGTTCTATGAACGTTATGGAGATTGACGCAGCGTCAAACAACGGTGTCGACAATATCCGGGATATCAAAGAACAGGTGCAGTATTCACCGGCTTCAGGAAAATATAAAGTGTTTATTATCGACGAGGTGCATATGCTTTCCATGGGGGCATTTAATGCCCTGTTAAAGACTTTGGAAGAGCCGCCGGAATATGTGATCTTTATTCTGGCCACCACAGAGGTACACAAGATACCCATAACGATCCTTTCCCGATGCCAGAGATATGATTTTCACCGGATCACAGCAGATGTTATTGCGGACCGGCTCATGGAACTGATGTCGGAGGAACACGTGGAGGCAGAAGAAAAGGCGCTGAGATATGTAGCCAGAATGGCGGACGGTTCCATGCGCGATGCTCTGAGTCTTTTGGATCAATGCATTGCATTTTATCTCGGGAAAAAACTGACCTATGAAAATGTGCTTGAAGTGTTGGGAACCGTAGATATCAGTGTCTATGCAAGGCTTCTGGACAGCATCCTTGCAAATGATGTGACGGAGGTTATCGGGATCGTCGGAAAGGTTGTGGAGCAGGGAAGAGAACTATCCCAGTTCATCACGGATTTCATCTGGTATTTGAGAAATCTTCTGCTGGCAGGCAAAGGTGATGCATCCATGGAAGCTCTGGAAGTTTCTGCGGAGCAGCTCAGTCTGATGCAGGAAAAGGCAGCACAGGTGGAAGAAGAGACTGTGATCCGGTATATCCGCATACTGTCGGATCTGCTGAATCAGATCCGGTTTTCCACATCGAAAAGAGTGCTGGCAGAGGTGGCATTGATCAAGATGTGCCGGCCGCAGATGGAGACGGATCTGTCCAGTGTACTGGAGCGGATGCGTATGCTGGAGGCTTCGCTTGAACAGATAAAAACTCAGGGAATTGCCGCGGTACCCCAGACTGCCGCAGAAGAACCTGTTCAGAAGCAGAAGGAACCGGAAAAGACAACGGAGCAGATACTGGAAGAGAGGCTTCCGAAAGCCAGAGCCCGGGAACTCAAGGAGATCATCAAGCACTGGAAGCAGGTGAAGCTTGCACAGCCGCCGATGATCAAGAATCTCCTTTCGAAGGGAATTCTGACTGCGGATGAATCGACAGAAGTTCTGAGACTTATGTTCAAGCCGGAAGGCAGTATGAACATGGGGAAGGATTACTTTCAGAGGCATCCCGAGAAGATAGAGGCACTGGAAGAGGAACTGGCCGAGAGATCAGGATTCCAGGTAAAGATAGAGATCGGTGAAATGGAATCTGAGAAAAATGATGACACCATTAATCTGGATTGTATTCACATGGATGTGACAATAGAAGAATAAAAAGAGTTTTATTTCAGGAGGTATTTAAGATGGCAAAAAGAGGCGGATTTCCGGGTATGGGCGGAAATATGAACAACTTGATGAAACAGGCGCAGAAGATGCAGAAGCAGATGGAAGAAACAACAAAACAATTAGAAGAGACTGAATATGAAGCCACAGCCGGAGGCGGAGTTGTAAAGGTTGTTGTTTCAGGCAAAAAAGAAGTGGTATCCGTAAGTCTGGATGAGGAAGTAGTTGATCCGGATGATATTGAGATGCTGGAGGACCTGATCGTTGCAGCCACCAATGAAGCGCTCCGCAAGATGGAAGAAGATTCACAGAGCAAAATGGGGAAAATCACCGGAGGTCTCGGAGGAGGCATGGGAGGCGGATTTCCTTTCTAAGGATGGATAACGGATATGGATTATTACAGCAGTCAGATCACGAAGTTGATTGAAGAATTGGGAAAGCTTCCGGGAATCGGCCCCAAGTCGGCCGGAAGGCTTGCCTTTCACATTATAAATATGCCGCTGGACCAGGTGAAGCATTTATCTGAGAGCATTCTGGATGCAAAGGAAAATGTCCACTACTGTAAAGAGTGCTGTACCCTGACGGATCAGGACATCTGTCCGATCTGTTCCAGCAGCAAGCGTGATCACAGTACCATTATGGTGGTGGAGAGCACCAGGGATCTGATGGCCTATGAGAAAACAGGAAAATACGAGGGCATTTACCATGTTCTGCACGGAGCAATATCTCCGATGCTTGGGATCGGACCTTCTGACATCCGGCTGAAAGAATTGATGGCCAGACTTCAGGGTGATGTGAACGAGCTGATCATTGCTACCAACTCAAGCCTGGAAGGAGAGACCACGGCAATGTATATAAGCAAACTTGTGAAGCCGACAGGCATCAAAGTCAGCAAAATTGCCAGCGGAGTTCCGGTGGGCGGAGATTTGGAATATATTGATGAGGTTACCCTTCTTCGGGCACTGGAAGGAAGAACTGAATTATGAAATGAAAAAGAGCAGCCGGGCAGGCTGCTCTTTTTCTGTAAGTAACTTTAAAACTTTAAAACAATAAGGAGAGGATTTTCATCCTCAAGAGGGGTAGGATTTGAAAGTATTTAAAAATGTTTAACTACTTTACATGTTTTATTGTAACGAATAATTGTGAACAAATCGTGAAGAAACTGTGGATAAATTGAAAAAAGGCGGTTAAATTATCAGAATATTTAGAAATAAATAATAATAAAACAAAAAACACTGTATACATAATAAAATTGCTTGACAATATAGGGTCTGTTTTTTATAATAATAACATAAAGAGGAACAAGGAAACGGATACCTAGAAAGAATCGATGGGAGGCGATATTGTTTGGATATTATGTCGAAAGACATAGAAGACATTCTATATACAGAGAGTAATAAATTTCATACAGTGAGCCTTCAGAATATAGAATAAATATGTCCGGTATAGATTTTATACACAGGTCGGAGAGACAGGACAGGTAGAACGTCATACGAAGAATCAGATGTATATAGAAGAGAACGGAAGTAAAAGAAATGAAAGATCAAGAAGTTTGATGTTTGAGTCGCAGAGACTCAGAGTTCGGATTGATTGAGAGATTGAAGGGAATACAGAAGTTGTGTATGGCATGTATGAAATAGGGCGGATCGAAGAGAAGCCTCCGATCAATAACAATTAAATAGTCTAAAAGGTGAGTCGCAGAGACTCACCTTTTTTAGTTAAGCGAATATTATAGTAATAATTTCACACTTCATTTTTGGATTCTTGAAAAAGGCCTATAAATAAGATACAATACTTACCAAAGGAGATGAAGATCATGAAAAAACAGGATTGTATATTTTGCAGGATAATCAGCGGAGAGATTCCGTCAACAACCATTTATGAAAATTCAAAATTTAAGGTAATCATGGATATCGCTCCGGCCAACAAGGGGCATGTACTCATATTGCCGAAAGAACACTATGATAATATTTACGATATAGATACGGCCACAGCCGGAGAACTGTTTGAACTTGCAGTTATGACTGCGAGGGCTTTAAAGTCAGTACTTGACTGCGACGGAATGAATATTTTACAGAACAACGGAACAGTAGCTGGTCAGACCGTCTTTCATTTTCATATGCACATCATCCCAAGATACGAGGGCGATACCGTAAATATCGGATGGAAAGAACTGAGCTATGAAGACGGAGAGATGGAACAGCTCAGGGAAGCCATACGGAAGGAAATGTAAGGGCATGTCAAAGATATCCTGGAAACCGGGCAATATGATATATCCCCTGCCGGCGGTGATGGTAAGCTGCGGTGCGGAGGGAGAATCTGACAACATCATTACTGTGGCATGGACGGGTACGATCTGTACAAATCCGCCGATGACCTATATTTCACTGAGACCCCAGAGACATTCCTATCATATAATTGAAAAGAGCGGTGAGTTTGTCATCAACCTGACCACGGCAGAACTTGCCAAAGCGACAGACTTCTGCGGCGTGCGCTCCGGAAGGGAACTGGATAAGTTTAAAGAGACGGGACTCACGGGGGAACACGGTACACTATCCTATGCGCCGTATATCAAGGAGAGTCCTGTGAATATTGAATGCCGGGTAGAAAAGATCACTCCTCTGGGCTCTCATCATATGTTTACGGCCAGAGTTGTAAACATTCTCGCAGATGATACTTATATGGAAGAAAACGGACGGTTTGCCCTCGAAAAGACCAATCCCCTAATCTATTCACACGGAGGATATTTTGAGACGGGCAGACAGATCGGAAGTTTTGGATACTCCGTAAAGAAGAAAAAAAGGAAGAAAAGAAATGACAAGCCAAAAAGGAAATAACTATATTTTAATTGGAATGCCCGGGGCCGGCAAGAGTACCATCGGAGTTCTGCTCGCCAAGGCATTGGGAGCCGAGTTTATTGATACGGATCTGGTGATCCAGCAGAAGACCGGAAAGCTTCTGAGAGATATCATAAGCCAGGAAGGAAACGAAGCATTTAAAAAGATTGAGGAGGAGGTCAACGCATCTGTCGAAGCCGAAAACTCTGTGATCGCACCGGGGGGAAGCGCCATTTACAGCCCGAAAGCGATGGAACATTTTAGAAATATTGGTACAGTCATCTATCTGAAGCTTGATTATGAAACGGTTGCCGAACGCCTTGGCGACCTTGCGGCAAGGGGTGTGGTGCTGGATAACGGGCAGACACTCAGTGACTTATACCGGGAAAGAATACCTCTCTATGAAAAATATGCAGACATCACGGTAGATGCCGATGATTTAAAGATCGGGGAAGCCTTAGAAAAAGTGTTGGAAAACTTAATGTAGTGTGATATACTGATAAATATGCGAGTAAGCGGCATGGAACTTTTGGGCTTATGCAGGCTATGACTGCCTGTCCAGGGGTTGTGTTTAAAAAAAGACACGCTTATTTTTCAGAAGAATGGATAGATTATTGATAGAGAATGAATGATTCGATTGATTGAATAGAGTTTTATATAGAGGTGTATGATGGAACAATATATCATTAAAGGCGGAAACCCACTGGTAGGGGAAGTTGTCATCGGAGGCGCAAAGAATGCTGCACTGCCCATTTTAGCAGCAGCAGTTATGACAGACGGAACGTGTACTATTGAGAATATGCCCGATGTCAGGGATACAAATGTTTTGCTCCAGGCCATGGAAGGCATTGGAGCCACAGTGAATAGATTAGGAAAACATGAAGTAGTTATCAGCGGAAGCGGGATGAATGCGGACTGCGATGTGGATAACGAGTATATCCGGAAGATCAGGGCTTCTTATTATCTGATCGGGGCTCTTCTTGGGAAGTATAAAAGGGCCAGAGTAGCCCTGCCGGGCGGATGTGAGATCGGAAGCCGTCCGATCGACCAGCATATCAAAGGATTTAAGGCGCTGGGAGCCAGGATTGAGATAGAAAACGGCATGATCACAGCGACTGCCGATGAGCTGATTGGCTGCCACATTTATATGGATGTGGTATCTGTGGGTGCGACGATTAACGTCATGATGGCAGCGGCTTTGGCAAAGGGAAATACAACCATTGAAAATGTGGCAAAAGAGCCGCATGTAGTTGACGTAGCCAATTTTCTGAACAGCATGGGAGCCAGCATACGCGGAGCCGGCACTGATGTGATTAAGATCAAAGGCGTAGAAAAGCTTGGAAATTGTGAATACTCCATTATTCCGGACCAGATTGAGGCGGGGACATTCATGACTGCGGCTGTAGCTACGAAAGGTGATATTACGGTTAAAAATGTTATTCCAAAGCATCTGGAAGCCATCAGCGCGAAGCTGGAGGAGATCGGTGCGCAGGTAGACGAGTTTGACGACGCGGTCAGAGTTGTAGCAACAAAAAGGCTCGATTCCACCCAGATCAAAACTCTCCCGTATCCGGGATTTCCGACGGATATGCAGCCTCAGATGGCAGTGTCACTGGCTCTGTCCAACGGAACAAGCATCGTTTCAGAGAGCATTTTTGAAAACCGTTTCCGGTATGTGGATGAACTGACAAAGATGGGTGCCCGTATTCAGGTAGACGGCAGAACAGCCATCATTACCGGAGTCAAATTGTTTACCGGGGCAGATGTCTCAGCACCTGACCTTCGTGCAGGGGCGGCGCTGGTCATTGCAGGCCTTGCGGCCGACGGTTATACTACAGTCAGCGATATCGGATATATCTACCGGGGCTATGAAGGCTTTGAAAAGAAAATTCAGAATCTTGGCGGAGATATTCAGCTGGTGAACAGTGAGAAAGAAATCGCGAGATTTAAGCTGCGTATTGTATAGATATTAAGGGGGAATTGCCGGTGCGACAATACCTGAAGAATGAAGTTTTTAAAATATCCAAGTGGATAGAGTTTTATTTATCTGCGCTGATTGCCATAGCGGTTATCGGCGGCGGGATCTGGATGATCAAAGATCTGATCGCTATTTTATCATCTAATCCGGATTCCGATGCTGTCTATCAGTTTGTACTCAATGCATTTAATCTTGTGATCTGCGTGGAGTTCATTAAGATGCTTTGCAGGCATACTGCGTCGACACTGGTAGAAGTACTGATGTTTGCGATTGCAAGACAGATGATCGCGCAGCATACCAGTCCGGTAGAAAATCTGCTCTGTATTTTTTCAATCGCGGTCCTCTTCATTATAAGAAAGTATTTTCTGGACCGTTTTGAGGACATTGACAAGACAGTATTTCTGCCGAACCAGAAGATTGCCAAAGTAAATGAGCTGGTCCATGTGAACATTCCGGAGGAATACAAAGGAGAGTCCATAGGAGAAGCAGTACTTAAGGGCATTGATTTGGAAAATGAAGAAGTAAAGTGCGGGCATTGTTATTATTTTCCGGGCGGGGCAGTCCGCGTATCTAAAGTTGCCGCAGGGCAGGTGAAGGAAGTGGAAGTCATCCGCAGCAGGAATGTAAATATCATGCCGAATTTATGATTTTAGATTGAAGCAGGTCCGATCAGTTCGGGCCTTTTTCGATATATATAGTTGCTGTACAGCAGAGCGAAAGGAGCACATAATGGAAAAAATATTATTTACATCAGAATCCGTGACTGAAGGACATCCGGACAAAGTCTGTGACCAGATTTCAGATGCTATTTTAGATGAACTGTTAAAACAAGACCCGATGAGCAGGGTAGCATGTGAAACTTGTACCACAACAGGACTCGTTATGGTCATGGGCGAGATCACAACCAATGCCTATGTGGATATCCAGAAAATCGTAAGGCAGACTTTGACGGATATCGGATATACGAGAGCCAAATATGGATTTGACGCGAGCACCTGCGGTGTCATTACGGCCATTGATGAGCAGTCCAAAGATATTGCCCTTGGTGTGGACAAGGCCCTGGAGGCAAAGGAATCTGATATGTCTGATGAGGAACTGGATGCGATTGGCGCAGGTGACCAGGGCATGATGTTTGGCTATGCCACAAATGAGACGGAGGAGTATATGCCGTATCCGATTTCTCTTGCTCATAAGCTGTCCAAGAGACTTACGCAGGTGCGTAAGGATGGGGTTCTTCCTTATCTGAGACCGGACGGCAAGACGCAGGTCAGCGTGGAATATGATGAAAACGGAAAGCCTTTCCGTCTGGAAGCTGTAGTCCTGTCTGCACAGCACGATCCGGAAGTGGATCAGGAGCAGATTCACGAAGATGTGAAGAGAGAGATCTTTGATAAGGTTCTGCCGAAAGAAATGGTGGATGATCAAACGAAATTTTTCATCAATCCCACAGGACGTTTTGTCATCGGGGGACCGCAGGGTGATGCGGGACTCACGGGAAGAAAAATTATTGTGGATACCTACGGCGGATATGCACGGCACGGCGGCGGAGCTTTTTCGGGCAAGGACTGTACCAAGGTAGACCGTTCGGCTGCATACGCTGCGCGTTATGTGGCAAAGAATATCGTAGCTTCCGGACTGGCTGATAAATGTGAGATTCAGCTGTCCTACGCGATTGGTGTTGCACATCCGACATCCATCAATGTGGATACGTTCGGCACCGGGAAAATATCCAGCGAAGACCTTGTGGAACTGATCAGGAAAAACTTTGATTTAAGACCGGCAGGAATCATCAGGATGCTGGATCTGAGAAGACCGATCTACCGTCAGACATCAAATTATGGTCATTTCGGAAGAAATGATCTGGATCTGCCGTGGGAACGCCTGGACAAAGCCGATATGCTGAGAGAACAGGCCAGATAAGAGGATACAATAATGTCATACGACCTTGTGTTTAAAAACGGAACCATCGTAGATGTAAAGGCAAAGACAAGTTACAGGGCAGATCTGGCTGTGTCAGGGGGAGTGATCGCGGAGATTGGCAGACTTGACGGAGAAAGAGAAGTGGACTGCAGCGGAAAGGTGCTCTGTCCGGGATTCATCGATGCCCATGTCCATATTGAGTCCAGCATGGCATCACCGGCCGCGTTTGCAGAGGCAGTGCTGCCCCACGGGACTACGACAGTAATCGCTGATCCCCATGAGATGGTCAATGTCAGGGGAAATGAAGCTATGAAATATCTTCTGGATGTATCAGAGGATCTGCCGGTTTCCGTCTATGTGATGCTGCCGTCTTCCATTCCTTCCACACCATTTGAAACTAATGGGGCGGATTTCACGTCTAAAGATATGGAGGCGTGGATCGAACATCCGAGAGTGCTCGGCCTAGGTGAGGTTATGTGTTATCCGGATGTTCTTGCAGGAAGAAAGGATATTATGGATAAGATCGCTCTCTGCAGGGGAAAAGTGATCGACGGTCATGCTCCCGGACTCTCGGGAACCGATTTGCATCGATATATACAGGCAGGGGTTATGACGGACCATGAGTGTACCTCCTTTGAAGAGGCAGAAGAAAAGCGGAGAGCCGGAATGAAAATTCTCATCCGGGAAGGAAGTGCGGCAAGAAATGTGGAGGCAATCGTTTCAGGAATCGTGAAGAAAGGCCTGGACACGGAAGGATTTCTTTTCTGTACAGATGATAAACATCTGGATACGATCGAGCACGAAGGTCATATCAGCTATAATATAAAGAAAAGCATCCGGCTGGGACTTAAGCCGGAGGAAGCAGTGGCCATGGGCACTTGGAATACGGCGCAGACATATGGTCTTGCCGGCGTCGGATGCCTGGAAAAGGGATTTGATGCAGATATCGCAGTCTTAGATTCTTTGGAGAATATGAAAGTGCTCGAAGTGTACAAAAAGGGTATCCCGTCCGGGCATCTGCTGAAAGACAGGGCGGAACATGAATCGGATTACAGGGGAATGATGCACACAGTGAATCTGAAACCGTTCACTGAGGAACAGCTGAAACTGCACACAAAAGGAAAAGTGCCGGTAATCGGACTGGTGCCCGGACAGATTACGACAAGGTACCTAAAAGAAGAGGTGGCTGCTGAGAACGGTCTTTTTTGTCCCGATTCCACATATTCAAAGCTGTGTGTGTTTGAGCGGCACAGAGGTACAGGGAATATTAAGGCAGCTCCGCTGAAGGGATATGGGATCACTAATGGAGCAGTTGCCACATCGGTTGCCCATGACTCACACAATATTATTGCAGCAGGAGATAATGACAGAGACATTATGAAAGCTGTGGAGATGATACAAGAGATGCAGGGAGGCTATGCTCTGGTGCAGGATGGAAAAGATGTGGGGAGACTTCCCCTTCCGATTGCCGGACTCATGAGTACGCAGCCTGCAAAGGAGATACAGAGGCGTTTGGATGCCATGGTACAGAGAGCCAGGGAAATGGGAGTATCAGAGGACTGTGATCCTTTCACAACATTGTCATTTATGGCGCTCCCGGTGATACCGGAACTGCGCCTGACAGATAAAGGATTGGTGGATGTAAAAAACTTTCAGATGATAAAGGAAAAAGGTGAGTAGAATGAGCAGAAGAAGGAAAACAAGAAGGAAATGGAACAAAGCCGGTATTGCCGGATGGATTCTTTTACTGGCTGTAGTCATAGCCGGGGGTATCTGGTTTGTCCGTTCCGGAAAGACAAAATACACAAGTGTAAATGACGGGATCGGAGAGATGACTGCAAAGGCCAACGAAGGCGTCATGGACAAAGGAACAGGGGATGAATTAAAGGATTCACTTTATGTGCCGAGAAAAATTGATAAGACGAAGAAGCTGATCGCATTTTCTTTTGATGACGGTCCGGCCAGAGAGAATACGGACAGAATCGTCAAGGCTTTAGATAAAAATGACGCGAGAGCAACATTTTTTATGCTGGGACAGAATGCCAACCTGTATCCGGAATTGGTAAAGGAAGTCATGGATTCAGGAAATGAAGTGGCAGGACATTCATGGAATCATCCTCAGCTCACAAAAATCGGGGCTTCCGGAGTCCAGCTGCAGATGCAGAAGATGAACGCTGCCATCTCCAAGGTGACAGGAGCAGATGTGGGACAGCTTAGACCTCCTTACGGTGCCATCAATGACACAGTAAAAGCCAATGTTGATGCGCCTCTGATTTTATGGAGCATCGATACACTGGATTGGAAGACACTGAATACAAATGCCACGGTCAATACGATTTTAAAGCAGGCTAAGGACGGAGATATCGTATTGATGCATGATATCCATAAACCTTCGGTGGCGGCAGTGGAAAAGGTTCTTCCTCAGCTGAAAGCAAAAGGATTTGAAGTGTGCACGGTATCTGAACTGCTGGAAGCCAAGGGTATAAAGGTAGGCAAGGGCGATGTGGTCATAAGTGCAAACCAGATCAACAGGTATAAAAAATAGGTTACATAGGATCAGTGATTCACTCACCCGGGTGAGTGATTGACTGCAGAACTATTGCTTGAGCAGCAGAAAATTTTTATAATAGACCTATCACAAAAGACAGGTGTAGGTTGTAAGAATAAGGCAGGACCGTCTTTATGGTTTTGCCTTTTTCATTGATCCGAAATAAAAAAAGGAGGCAAATGTATGAAAAAAGCAGTAATTTCAGTGGGCCACAGTATTTTGAAAAACGGTATGTGCACTTCAGCCAGCGGTGTTGTGAATGAATACCAGTATAACAAGGCGCTTGCCCCTCTTTTAAAGGTGTACCTGGAGAAGAACGGGTGGAAAGCAGATGTTGTTGTATGTCCCGAAAAGAAATTTGCATCTAAGGAAGAGGAAAAATCATATAAACTACCTCTCATCAATCAGGGCGTCTATGATCTGGCTTTGGAACTGCATTTAAATGCCAGCGACGGAACAGGACATGGCGCGGAAGTGTACTACAAGACGGAGACAGGAAAAGCGTATGCACAGAGAGTTCAGAAAAAGCTGGCCGGTGTATTCAGGGACAGGGGAGCGAAAAAAGAGGATCATCTGTATTTTCTAAATGGAACAAAACCGGCGGCTATTCTTGTGGAAAGTTTTTTCTGCGATAATAAGGGTGACTGTGAATTGGGAAAAGATATGAAAAAGGTAGCAAAATTGATAGCAGACGGAATTGCAGGAAAATAGTCTGTGAGGCAGTTCTCTTTTTCGTGCACAGATTGAGAGGAATATTTTTTCATATGGCTGTATTCTTTTGTTGTAGGAGGGAGTTTAGAGATGGAATGGATGAAGCGGCTGAATCAGGCCGTATCGTATATTGAGGAACATCTGACAGAGGAAATCGATTATGAGGAACTTGCAAAGATTGCATGCTGTTCCACTTATCATTTTCAGAGAATGTTTTCTTATATTGCAGATGTGACGCTGTCGGAATATATCCGCCGCAGACGAATGTCTATGGCAGCGGCTGAGCTGAGCACCGGAAAGGAAAAGATCGTGGATATAGCACTTAAATATGGCTATGATTCACCGACCGCATTTAACCGGGCATTTCAAAGTGTTCATCACACAGCGCCTTCGGCGGCGAGAAAAAACGGTATCATATTGAAATCCTATCCTCCCATCAGTTTTCAGATCACAATAAAAGGAGATGCAGAGATGAATTACAGAATTGAGACAAAAGAGAGCTTCCGTATTATAGGGCCGTCTGCGCCGATGCACAAAGATGTGGAAAAAAACTTTCAGATGGTACCCGGACTGTGGACAAAAGCTGCCGCAGACGGATCTGTCCAGAAACTGGTTTCTAAGATTGGAAAAGAACCTCAGGGCATTTTGGGAGTCAGTGCATGTGACGATAAGTCAGAGCAGTGGAAATATCTCATCGCAGTTTCAAGCGATGATCCCGCAGAAGAAGGCTGGGATGAATATATGGTTCCGGCTGCCACCTGGGCAATCTTTGAAGGAGAAGGTACCATGCCGGAATCGATTCAGCAGCTGGAAAAGAGGATCGGGACGGAATGGCTGCCGAACTCAGGATATGAGTTTGGGGAAGCGCCGGACATTGAGGTATACTTGAATGCGGACCCTGAAAATGCAAAATATGAAGTTTGGGTTCCGGTAAAGAAGAAAAGTGAATAAACGGTAAATCAAAGATCCGGCAGCTGTAATAACTGCCGGATCTGCATTTTTACAGATCATCCACTAAGGCACTGCTTTTTGCATACGCAGTGCTTTTTGCCTCGAAAAAATCTGTTTTAATCATGTTGGCATTAGAGAACTGGCTGACCCAGGACATGGATTCCGGTTCAGTTTCACTGCCTGGATAGATGGGTTCAAAACCGAGATTTTGGCACCTCAGATTTCCAAGATAACGGATATATTCCTCCACCATTTCTTTTTTGAGACCCTGGATCTCATCGCCGATCACATAATGACCCCAGCGGATTTCCTGCTCACAGCCCTTTTTAATCATCCGGCGGTAGTCATTGATACAGTCAGGATGGAACAGGGAGGGTTCTTCCTTCTTTAATTCCAGCAGAATATTTTTGAACAGCCACAAATGTGTATTTTCATCCCTGTTGATATACCGGATTTCCTGTACAGAACCAGGCATACGGTGATTTCTTCCAAGATTATAAAAAAACATAAAACCGCTGTAAAAGTAAATGCCTTCTAAGATGTAGTTGGCAACGAGTGTTTTTACGAATGTTTCTGTATTTTTATTAGTCTGAAAATCATTATAAAGGTCTCCGATGAATTGATTTCTCTCCAGCAGATGAGGGTCATTCTTCCACTGATACAGGATATCGTTTCTTTCCTGGGGCTCACAGATCGTATCCAGCATATAGCTGTAACTCTGACTGTGGACTGCCTCCTGGAATGCCTGGATCGACAGGCACAGATTGACTTCATTGGCTGTGATATATTCACTGATATTTGGAAGGTTTGCCGTCTGAATGCTGTCCAGGAAGATAAGAAAAGAAAGGATCTTATCATATGCCCGGCGTTCAGGCTCGGAAAGCTGCTTATAATCTTTGATGTCCGTCCCCAGATTGATCTCTTCAGGTATCCAGAAATTATTCATAGCCTGGCGGTACCAGCCGCTGACCCAGGGGTATTTCATATTGTTAAAATCATTCAGGTTCGTTGTATTTCCGTTGATCATCCTGCGCTTTCGGACATCCGTGTCACCGTAAGGATTAAATAAAGGTTTTTTTGTAAGTTCTGTCATCGTTTCTCTCTCTTTCTGTATTATGAAGAACAAACTTCGCAGTCTTCAACTTCAAGACTTTTGGACCGCGTGTAATAAATTGTTTTGACTCCCTGTTCCCATGCCAGAATATAGAGGTCCAGGACTTTTCGGAACGTGTATTCATTGGTGATATACAGATTCATGCTCTGTGCCTGGTCGATGTGTCTCTGACGGACACCGCATGCTTTCACAGACCAGGTCTGGTCAATATAGTGGGCATTTTTATAGTACCAGAATGTCTCCATGGACAGTTCAGGGGCAACTCTTGGGATCAGGCCGTATTTTTTTTCTTCAAGAAAGTAGCGGTTCATGACAGGGTCCAGACCTGCCGTGGTGCCGGCGATGATGCTTGTACTGCTGGTAGGTGCCGCGGCAAGCAGATAGCCGTTGCGCAGGCCGTGTTTTTTGACCCGGTCTTCAAGTGCTTTCCAGCGTCCTTTCGTGAGATCCCGCTTTCTGAAATAATCCCCGGTCTGCCAGTCACTGCCTGGGAAATACGGATAAGATCCTTTTTCTTCGGAAATTTTTGAGCTGGCTGCCAGTGCGGCATAATGGATATCGGAAAATACTTTTTCAGCAAATTTTAAATGTTCTTCGCTCTCCCATTGTATTTTATGCTTTGCCAGCATGTGGTGATATCCGCTGACCCCGAGTCCCACGGGGCGGTATCTTTTGCTGTTGATCTCGGCATAAGGTACGGGAAAAAAGTTCAGGTCGATCACATTGTCCAGGGCTCTTACCGCACTCTCTGTGACGTAGGACAGCTGTTCATAATCAGTGACACACAGATTCCCGAGGGAGAGGCTTGCAAGATTGCAGACGACAAAGTCTCCCGGTTTTGTGACAGTGACAACGACTTCTTCACCGCTGATCATTTCAATTTTCTGTTCTGTCTGCCCTGAGGCACTCATGTTCTGGGCGATCTCGGTACAGAGGTTGCTGCAGTAGATGATTCCTTTATGCCGGTTGGGATTTGCGCGGTTGACATGATCCCGGTTGAACGTAAAAGGCGTTCCAGTCTCTGCTGCACTTTTGATGATCATCCGTACAATATCTTTGATAGGGATCACACGCTTACTGATTCTTTCATCAAGGACACAGTCCAGATATTTTTCGGTCCACTCTGTTCCATAGCAGTCCTCCAGTGCATAGCCTTTGACTGTGAGTATCTCATGGGGGCACATCAGGTACCAGTTGCCTTCAATATTGTCTCTTGCCTGTTCCCAGAAATAGTCGGGATAGCAGACGGCAGGGAACACATCGTGGGCTTTCATCCGCTCATCTCCGTTGTTTGTCCGGAGACTAAGAAATTCGGGAAGGTCTCTGTGCCAGACGTCCAGGTAAACGGCCACGGCACCCTGCCGCATTCCAAGCTGGTCTACGGCCACAGCCGTATCATTTGCGAGCCGTATCCAGCGGATTACACCTCCTGCGGCTCCCTCAAATCCACGGATTGAACTTCCGCTGGCCCTGACTTTTCCAAAGTAAAGGCCCATGCCTCCTCCGAATTTGCTGACCTTGGCAAAGCTGTCGATACTCCGGTAGATTCCGTCCAGGCTGTCCGGAACCGTGTCGATGAAACAGGAAGAGAGCTGATGATAAGGTTTCCTGGCATTAGAAAGAGTCGGAGTGGCCATAGTGACCTGGAGGAGGCTTAACATATCATAAAATCGTTTGACCCATTGATTTCTGTCTTCTGTTTCCTTCATTGCCAGATGCATGGCGATGCCCATGAACATCTCCTGGGGAGTCTCCAGAGGATTCCCCTGCCGGTCCCGGATTACATACCGGCTGAGCAGAAGCTCCAGACCGGAATAATGAAACAGGCTGTTTCGTTCCGGCCGGATCCAGGATGAGAATAAATGAATCTCATCTTCAGCGTAATTTTTCAGGATATAATCTCCATATAAATTCTGCTGACTCAAAAAGACAATTTTTTCATAGAAATTCCGGATCTGATATTCTTCTAAGTTGTTTTTAACCACAGATTCGAACTCCAGGATTTTGAGTCTTGCGGCAATATTCTCCCATTTGGGAGCCTCCTGGGAAGTGAGTTCGGCGGCTGCTTTAACAAGCAGAAGGAGTTTTTCATGATCCTCCATACCTTCCTTTAGAAAACTCTGAAACTTCTCATTCAGGATGTTTAAGCTATATTCCTCCTGTAGAAATTCATTCTGTATGGATTTGAGCAGGTCTCCGATCGGAAATTTCTCTGTCCGGAATGACTCAAGTATTGCCTGCCGTACGACGACAGCGTATTCGGAACCCTGTGCTGTTGTTATGTTTTTCATAAAAATGTTCACCTTTCAACTATATGTAGGATGCTAAAAATTATATTAGCACAATATATTGATCTTGACAACGTATATCAAGAATAAAACTGATCCAAAAAGACACGGAAATCTATTCCTCCTGGGAAATTTCACAGGAATTGTGCAGCTTCATTGTTTGATAGCCCCTCTCCCTAAAGCCTTTGTATATATTGATTACATTTTCAAGGTCTGTTAGGATGAATTTGTTGAAAATAACAACACAGTAAAGACCATAAAATTCCGTCTGATGTGTTGTGCTCAATACCCAGGCGCCGGGCTTTGAGTCCAGTTGACAAAGAAAGGATGAAAAATTATGATGCAGAAAATTCAAAAATTCGGCGGGGCGATGTTTACACCGGTTCTCTTGTTCGCTTTCGCGGGAATTGTCATAGGGATCGGAACCCTGTTTACCACAGAGACTATTATGGGCAGTCTTGCCGCTCCGTCCAGCATGTGGTACAAATGCTGGAATGTGCTCTTACAGGGCGGCTGGACCGTATTTAACCAGCTCCCTCTCCTGTTTGTTGTCGGACTTCCGATTGGCATGGCGAAAAAACAGAATGCCCGGTGCTGTATGGAAGCTTTGGTTCTATATCTCACATTCCATTATTTCCTCAGCACGATCCTTTCCCAGTGGGGAGGAGTCTTCGGAGTTGACTTTGCACAGGAAGTCGGCGGTACAAGCGGTCTCACGATGATCGCAAATATAAAAACCCTGGATATGGGCATGATGGGAGCACTCGCTATTGCGGGAATCGTCATTTACTTACATAACCGTTTCTTTGACACGGAACTTCCGGAATGGCTGGGCACGTTCAGCGGCTCTACTTTCGTATTCATGGTCGGATTTTTTGTGATGATTCCTGTGGCAGTCCTCGCAGCATTATTATGGCCGAAAATCCAGCTTGGTATGTTTGCATTCCAGGGATTTGTCAAAGGAGCGGGAGCTCTCGGAATATGGGTTTTCGTCTTTTTAGAGAGAGCCCTGATTCCTTTTGGCCTGCACCATATCTTATATTCACCTTTTTATTACGACAATGTGGTGGTACCAGGCGGACTTTATGCCTACTGGGCAACCAAGCTTCCTGAGATCGCAGCATCCAGTGCGTCTTTAAAATCGCTGGTTCCTATGGCAGGATTCACATCTACAGGGTTTTCCAAGATCTTCGGATGTCCGGGAATCGCACTTGCTTTCTACTCAACTGCGAAGAAAGAGAAGAAAAAGAAGATCTTAGGTCTGCTGATTCCGATTACTCTGACCGCGATATTCTGCGGTGTGACAGAGCCGATCGAGTTCACCTTCCTGTTTGTGGCGCCTGTACTCTTTGTAGTACACGCACTGCTGGCGGCAACCTTATCGACTACGATGTATTTGGCAGGAATCGTAGGAATTCACTCCGGAGGAGCGATCGAAATGGCTTCTTTAAATTGGATACCGCTGATGGGAAATCACTGGAAACAGTATCTGCTCCTGCTGGTCATCGGTCTTGCATTTACCGGAATTTATTTTGTGGTATTTAAATTCCTGATCCAGAAATTTGACTTTAAGACACCGGGACGGGAAGATGATGATGAGATTAAATTTGGTTCCAAGGAAGAATTCAGAGAGAAGAAAGGTTCTAAGCAGGACCAGAAAATCGAGTTTGCGCAGCTGATTCTCGAAGGACTGGGAGGAAAGGACAACATTGAAGATGTGACCAACTGTGCCACCAGGCTCAGGGTCAACGTAAAGGATGAGACTCTTTGTAAAGATGACCCGTATTTTAAATCCATAGGAGCCCATGGCTGCTCTGTGAATGGAAAATCATTTCAGGTTATTATCGGCCTGAAAGTAGCAGGCGTCCGGGATGATTTTGAAAGTTTACTGTAATATATTGAGTTAAGAAAGCAGGGATGAAGATGATGAATGTAAAAAGCAGCAGATTAGACAGGTATTACAATATCGCCAAGGTCCTCCTTTGCCTGACGCCGTTTGTGTGTCTTGCATACCTTTCCATGGGGGCGGCCAGAGTGGGAGGCTCAGTCTCAGCCGCGATCGGGGAAGACCCGAAGCTTGCGGTGATGTTCCTGGTGTCTATGATCAATCCGTTTATCGCATACCTCATGACGTTTATGCAGAAGAAATTACACATGGATGCTGCCTATGCAGCTGTCAATCTCACCCTGCTCATTGCAGCTGAAATCATGCTTCAGAATGTATGGTATATCCTGCTCCTTGGATTTATATTGTATAAGACTTTACGGGAGTATGGACTGACCATCAGGGAAAGTTTTAGGAAGGAATGGAGAGAAAACTTTCTGAGTATCATCTCGGGGAGCCTTGTAGTTATAGGACTTTGCTCTGTTTGTCTCTTCGCCACCATAAGAATTGCCCTGCACTGAACAGGAAAAGCCGCAGAACTTCTCTAATCTGCGGCTTGCCTTTATTATGATGAAATATCTGTTTACATATCTCCAATAGAGAAATTCACCAGACGAAAGTAGTCTTTTACATTCTGAATCTTCAGGCCAAGGTATAAACGTCCCCCATTCTCTCGGTGCTCTTGATACAAATTCTTTTGAACACTGCAGCTGTTTCTGATATCCACAGACTTCCCGCCTTCAGACAAAAGATTCACAGGGCCGCTGCACCGGTCTGCAAGGTATAAAAATTCTTCCAGATTGAAAATATAAAGTTTTATCATTGTATCTGTCCTCCTTCCATAAGATCAAAGTTTTTAGGAGAGACAGAATCAGGGCCCTGTTTCTGTTCTGCTTATCTGTTAATATAATAATAACGAAAAAATATAGATAAAAATATAAGATTACTGCTGTTTTATATCAGGATTCTGCCATTTGCAGCGGTATTCCCTGGGCGTGCACCCCATGACTTCCCGAAAAGTTTTTCCAAAGTAGCTGCTGCTTCCGAGGCCGCAGGACTGGCCGATATAAGAAACAGACAGACTGGGATCAGAGAGCATGATACAGGCTTGCCGGATTCGGAAGTTTTTTACGTATTCTGAAGGAGTTATGCCAAGGCTCTGCCGAAATATACGGAAACATTCCCGCTCACTGATATAGGCGGCAAGTGCGATCCGGGGCACAGTAAGCTTCTCAGAATAATGATCCTGGATATATTCCATCATTGACTTTATCTTTTGGTCCGAACCGCTTTGCGGTTTCTTTTGGCCTAAAAGAGGCCGGGATAAAGAGAGCATAAGACACCAGAGTTTAGAGAGAGCCGACCGGAGCAGTATTTCATATCCAAATTCGTGGGGAGATAAGAAAAAGGAATCCCGGAGCAGCTTAAGAAGCCTCTTTTCTTTTGGAGTCCGGGGATAAAAGCTGAGTATTTCCGCCTGCGGGGAACCGGTGAACGGAAGAATATACTTTTGATCCAGCAGGCTGCCGTGTTGTCCGCTGATCAGTGAGGAATCAAAGATATGATCCAGCTGGATCGTATCTTTTTTTGGATCCAAAGACTTTGTGGAATGCAGAATATTGGAGTTGACCATGCCGCCGGAACCTTCCGGGAAGACTATTTTTCCGCCTGGAGTGTCATACTCCAGAGTTCCTTTTTCAATGTAAAATAATTCGATCTCTTTATGCCAATGCCACGGTATCTGTCCGCCGATGCAAAGGCCAAACTCTACATAGGAACAGGTATATGGAAAATCCGGACCAAAATCGGGGAACAGTTCTTCTTTGGAATTGTTTTTATACTGGATTCCATGCACATGATTCATAGGTTCACCGCCTTTCTCTATTCCTATATTAATACAGCTTTCTAAAGAACGCAAATCTCTGAAAAACAAGGAAATATCCCGTTTTCAGAGGCTGTGAAAATTCACAGCTTTTGTTCTGTGTCACGGAACCAATGACCACTCCCTAAACCCTGAAAATCTATTGTCACCGGATGCTTTTGGGGTGTACTATTTGGTCAGCGAAGAAAACAACAAAGCAAATAGCTAGGAGGATGTTGATTATGGCAAAGAAAAAATATGCAGTTACAGTGGCAGGCGGGGGCAGCACATTTACACCGGGAATCGCGCTGATGCTCTTAGAGCACATGGACCGCTTCCCGATCAGAAAGATTATGTTTTACGACAATGACGCCGAGAGACAGGAAGTAGTGGCAAAGGCATGTGAGATTTATCTGAAAGAGCACGCGCCGGAAATCGAATTCGGATATACGACAGATCCGGAAACTGCGTTTACAGATATTGATTTTGTCCTGGCACATATCCGTGTAGGAAAATATGCGATGAGAGAATTAGATGAGAAGATTCCGTTAAAATATGGAGTGCTCGGACAGGAAACATGCGGACCGGGAGGAATTGCCTACGGAATGCGTTCCATCGGCGGCGTTATCGAAATTTTAGATTACATGGAACAGTATTCTCCGAATGCCTGGATGCTGAACTACTCCAATCCGGCTGCCATCGTTGCGGAGGCGACCAGAAGGCTGCGTCCCGACTCAAAGATCCTGAACATCTGCGACATGCCGATTGACCTGGAAGAGAAAATGGCAGATATGTGCGGGCTGTCTTCCAGAAAAGAAATGCAGGTCGGATATTATGGGCTGAATCATTTCGGATGGTGGCATAAAATTTATGACAATAACGGAAATGATTTGATGCC
Source organism: Anaerostipes sp. AF04-45 (assembly GCF_003461725.1). NCBI lineage: Bacteria > Bacillati > Bacillota > Clostridia > Lachnospirales > Lachnospiraceae > Anaerostipes > Anaerostipes sp. AF04-45. The sequence continues at coordinate 97,918 of NZ_QTXQ01000003.1, read as the reverse complement.
GCAGATTAAAGAGCATATGAAAGCAAACGGTTTTGCAGATGCACTGTCCGATACAAACCAGCATGTGGATGAAAGCTGGGTACATACTTTCCAAAAGGCAAGAGATGTCTACGCAGTCGATCCGGAAACGATCCCGAATACCTACTTAAAATATTATCTTTTCCCTGATTATGTAGTAGAGACATCTGATCCGGATTATACAAGGGCCAATGAAGTCATGGACGGACGGGAGAAATTTGTGTTTGGAGAATGCAGGCGGATTGTAGAAAACGGCACAAGCAAAGGATGTGCGTTTGAGGCGGATGCGCATGCAACTTATATCGTTGACCTTGCCTGTGCCATCGCTGAGAATACACAGGAAAGATTCCTTCTGATCGTTCCGAATGAAGGGGCAGTGGAAAACTTTGACCGCACAGCCATGGTTGAGATTCCGTGTATCGTGGGCTGCAACGGTTATGAAAAGATCTGCCAGGGAGCGATTCCTCAGTTCCAGAAAGGATTGATGGAACAGCAGGTGAGTGTAGAAAAACTGACAGTGGAAGCGTGGATCGAGGGAAGCTATCAGAAATTGTGGCAGGCGCTTACTCTTTCAAAGACAGTTCCGAGTGCAAGAGTTGCAAAACTGATCTTGGATGATCTGATTGAAGCAAACAAAGACTTCTGGCCGGAACTGAGATAAGTCAAATGGGAGGTATGGGATGTTCGGATTTTTAAAGGGAAAAAGTAAAAAAGAGAAAATATTTTATTCCATGGTAACCGGAAAGAGTATTGACCTTTCTGAGGTAGACGATGAAATGTTTGCAGGAAGGGTTCTGGGTGACGGAATCGCTGTCTGGCCGGAGGAGGATGTGTTTTCAGCTCCCTGCACCGGTACAGTGACTACGGTGACGGATACAAAGCATGCTATCGGACTTGAGAACGGTGACGGTGTTCAGGTGCTCATTCATATCGGACTGGACACGGTAAAACTTGATGGAAAGGGCTTTGAAACTTATGTGGAGCCGGGGCAGAAGGTAAAAGCCGGTGATCCCCTTGTAAAGGTGGACCGTCAGATGCTCAGGGAAGAAAAAATTCCGGATGTCTCCATGCTGGTTTTCATAGAACCAAACGGACATAAGCTGACTAAATTTTATACAGGACAGACAGTGGAAGCGGGAACAAGTCCTCTGGTGGAATACGAGTAGGAAATTTCTCCATTATCGAAAGGCAGGTATCATGAGGATATCTGCCTTTCTGCATCAATGGACAAAATGTGGGAAATAGAGTAAAATTGGGGTAAGATTCAGGAACCAAAAGGCGGCGGACACATTTATGAGGTAGATGTCTTTATGAAATTAGATGAACTGGTGAACAAGCATTACGGACAGCTTAACGAGAATGATTTATACATATGGAATTACATATCTTCGCACAGGAAAGAGTGTGAAAAGCTTGCCATAGACCAGCTGGCATTTAAGTGCAGTGTGTCGAGGACAACCGTTCTGCGGTTTGCCCAGAAGCTGTCCTTAAAAGGTTATGGTGAACTAAAGGTCTTTTTAAAGCTTGATAATCAGGAGGCAAAGGAAAACATCGGGTATGTGGACATGGTCTGTGAGTCATACCGCCGGGTGATCGGCAGCATGAAAGAAAAGGACTGTACAGATATCTTTAGGAAGTTTGATCAGGCAAAGAATATCTACGTGTATGGGATCGGCATGATCCAGTCTTCCATTAAAAAAGAGTTAAAGCGGACCTTCATGATGAGCGGGAGGCTGATCTATGATCTGAGCGGATATGAGGAAGCGGAAAGGCTTCTCAGCATTGTCACGGAGGATGACTTGTTTATCATCATATCTGTTTCAGGAGAGAATGAATTTATCAACAATTTCACTAAAAATCTAAAGATCCGGGGCGTCTCTGTGCTGTCCATCACGAAGCTTCGGGAAAACACACTGGCACATATGACCGATTATGCTCTCTATGTTACCGAGACAGTGTTTTCCCAGCCGTTCAGTCACATAGAGTATGATTCTCTCACATCATATTTCATTTTGATTGAGATTTTATTTTTAAAGTACATGGAGTATAAGACAAAAAAAGAGGAGATAGCGGATGAGGCTGGAAACCCTGATTGAAGAAAATTATGATAAACTGAATGAAAATGATTTGAGCATCTGGAACTTTATTCTGCGGAACAAGAAGGAGTGTCAGACTATGTCGATCCAGGAGCTGGCAAAACAGTGCCATGTGTCACACACAACCGTCTCAAGGTTTACTCATAAGCTGGGGATGGAAGGGTACGGGGAACTGAAGATTTTTCTGAAATGGGACAGCCGGGAGGAGGAATCCTTCGATGTAAGGGAGATCGAGCGGGTCTACCAGGATTACATAAAGACTCTGGATATGATGAAGGACAGGGACTGTTCGGATGTCTCAGAGATGCTCTCCAGGGCCGGAAGCATATATGTATACGGAACAGGAGCGGTCCAGAAAAATGCCGCGAGAGAGTTAAAAAAGAACCTGCTTTTTCTGGACTATCTTTGTAATCTGATCGAAGGCCGGGAAGAAATAAAGATGGTGCTGGAAATCGTAAAAGAGGGAGACGTATTTTTTCTGTTTTCTCTTTCCGGTGAAAATGCCTTTGTCAATGAGCTTGCAGGCAGGCTGAAGGCAAAGGGTGTCAAAATCATCTCTGTGACAAAAGTGGGGAATAATGAATTGTCGAGGCTCAGTGATATCAGCCTTCAGTTTTATGCTCATCCGGTACTGAAGGGAAAGTTTAATTCTGATGTGTATATGACGGCTCAGTTTTTTGTGATTAATGAATTTTTACTTTTAAAGGGATTGGAGTATGGAACAAGCGAAGAGTGATTAATGTAGATTTATTTTGTTTTGATATATGCGTGTCATAGGGTTAATAAAGGGAGTTTTATAACCTCCGATAAGAGAAAAATAACCAATATCCTTTAGTATTTGAAGAGCTTTCACACGGTCAGTAATTATTAACTTTTTTTCGTTGGTAAGTTTGTAAAGTTGAGAATTATATGTTAGAAAAGGTTTTGTCAATTTACATATCTCCTGTAAAAGAAATGTTTGAAGAAAAAGGAGGGCCCTCAGGTCCTCCCCCGGTTTCAGTCCTCTCGAGTATCTGAAACCTGATCCCTGAAATTGGTTTAACATAATATTGTTTATAAGTAAATAAATTCCATATTTTTCAATACACTTTTTAAAAATAATCATAAGTAATCTTAACTTGCTTTATGAGAAGGGTGAATAATCTAAAAAGGTATAATAGACGGTCCCTCTCTTTTCTGTTAAAATATAAAGAAAAATCAGGTGGTGACAGATCATGTTTGTAGAGGAAAGACAGCAAAAGATTCTTGAACTTTTGCAAGAAAACCAGAAAGTAAGAGTGAAAGAGCTGAGCCGGATGTTTGAGGTTACAGAAGACTGTATCCGGAAAGATCTGGCCAGTATGGAAGGACGCGGTCTTTTAAAGCGTGCCTATGGAGGCGCCGTTCTGACGGAAGGCATGCACCCCGGGCACAGCAACGCGGTTTCTTCCAGGAAAGAAAAAAACCTGAAAGAAAAGCAGAGAATTGCAAAAAAAGCGGTAAAGCTGATCAGTGACGGGGATGTGGTTTTTTTGGATACATCTACAACGAATCTGGAGGTTGCGAGGGAAATCATCCGTTCTAAACGAAACGTGACGGTCGTAAGCTGTATGCTGGATATCGCAAATTTGTTCGCAGCGGATGGAAACACCGGATTTATTCTTTTGGGAGGAGAGTTCAATCGGTCTCAAATTGGGTTTCTGGGTTCGCTGACCCTCTCTATGATGGAGAACTTCAGGTTTGACCTCTGCTTTATGGGAGTCGTTGGAGCGGACGTAAAAGGAAATGTGGTCACGACTTATGTTCCGGAGGACGGAGCTATGAAACAAAAAGCCATCAGTAAAAGCCGCAGAAGATATCTGGTCATGGAGACAAAAAAGTTTGATTTCCAGGCAAATTATGTCTTTACAGATTTTACACAGGTGGATGGGATAATCTGTGAGAAGGAGCCTCAGGAAGAGATAAGAGAAGTGCTGAGAGAATATGGAACAGAGATCATAGCATGACAGTTCCTGTATGATCTCTGCTCGATTTTTAAAATGTATGGATAGCAATACAAGGTTAAAATTATTTTTGGATTTGTATCATTCTGTCCACCCAGCCGCGGTAAAAATTCTCTTCATGAGATACAACCAGTACGGTTCCTGTAAAATTTTTCAATGCATTTTTCAATGCTTCTTTAGCCGCTGCATCCAGGTGATTTGTGGGTTCATCCATAATTAAAAAGTTACATGGTTTTAGTGTCAGCAGGCATAACTTTACCTTGCACTGTTCACCTCCGCTCAATGATCCTATCTCCTGTCCGGCATGACAGCTGGAAATTCCGCACTGCGCAAGATGCTGCCGTACTTTTTTGATTGGGAGAGAGGGATAACAGTCAGACACGATCTGTAGCGGTGTCCTGGTTGTATCATCCCATATTAGATCCTGTTCAAAGTATCCGATGGTGACCTGTTCTGAAAATGAGAAACTGCCGTCTAAGGCAGGAATCTGATTCGTCAGAGTTTTCAAAAGGGTGGATTTGCCGATTCCGTTGAAACCTGTGATCACAATTTTCTGTCCTCCTTTTGCTGAAAATTGAAGGCCGGAGAGAAGCGGATATTGATACCCCACAGACAAAAGTCTCACGGACAGGTGGTCAGCATTTGTCACCGGAAGCTGTGAAAAATTAAAACACGGTCGGTTCTCAGTTACGTCTGGATTTTCCATGCGTTCCATCCTGTTCAGCTGTTTCTTGCGTCCTCTGGCCATTTTTGACTTTCGCCCGGCCATGTTTTTTCTGATAAATTCTTCTGTTTCTTTGATCTTTTTCTGCTGGAAAGAATACCGTCGGATATATTCTTCCTGAAGAAACGTTTTCTTTTTTAAAAAATCAGAGTAGGTGCCGTAATATTTTGTAAGTCTGCCGTTATGAATATCGCATACGCGGTTGACACTCTGTTCTAAAAATTCATTGTCGTGGGAGACAACCAGAAAAGCGCTCGGAAGCCCTGAAAGGTAGTCTGCCAGCCAGGAGACGTGCTCCTTATCCAGAAAGTTTGTAGGTTCATCCAGCAGCAGGACAGAAGGCTGTTCCAGCAAAAGTTTAGCGAGGATGACCCTGGCTCTCTGACCTCCGCTGATTTTTTCTACCGGGCATTCAAGACCGATAGTGAGGAGTCCCAGTCCGGCAGCTGCCTGTTCAATCCTGGTGTCAATCTGATAAAAGTCATGGAGCTCTAATTGTTCCTGGAGCCGTGCGGCGGCAGGGAGGGCTTTTTCATCTCCGGCCGCTGCTTTTGAATACAGCAGATTCATTTGCTCCTCTTTTATAAAGAGAGACTGAAAAGCAGATTTTAAGAAATCTGAGATCGTTATATTTTCTTTCATCTGTGCGTATTGATCCAGGCATCCGAAAGAAGCTGCAGGATGTCTGAAGATCTGTCCGCTGTCGGGAGTAATCTGCCCGGTGCAGATTTTGATAAACGTACTTTTTCCTGCACCATTTGGACCGACAATTCCTATATGTTCTCCTTTATTGAGCTGGAATTCTGTTTCTTTAAAAAGCTGTTTATCACCGAATGAATGTGATAAATCTTTAATATCTAATAAACTCATGATGATCTGATCCTTTCATATAAAAAAGACAGAAGACAAAATACATTTCTGTATCTGCCTTCTGCCGTATTGTCAGTGTGTTATAGAACAACAAAAGGCCGCGGACAAAACATTGTCCGCAGCCTTTTAGCATGGGATTCTTCGGGAAAACAGGTATCCAAATAAGGACTGCTCATGCAGCCGCAGATGATTCTGGATCTGTCTCCCGATGAAATCTTAAAGCGGATAAAATCCGCCGTACTCTGCACAATGTTTCATCGGTCTGAATTGTACAGAGTTTACTCGCCTTCTCGGCTGGTCTGATCTATATAAGCCCATGCTGGCTGCTCCTTTTGTTTCATAAAATTTTCTGAGTGGTTTTTGAGATTTCATTTTGCACACGCTTGTAGTGAGGCAATTCAAAGCCGAACAGAAATCGTGTGCAAAATGCCCTACATTCCCTCGTGGAACGTTCTTCTTACAACTTCTTCCTGCTGTTCTCTGGAAAGCTTATTAAAGTTTACCGCATATCCGGAAACACGGATCGTCAGTGTCGGATACTTGTCCGGATGTTCCATTGCGTCAATCAATGTCTCACGGTTGAATACGTTGACATTCAGATGATGAGCGCCCTGCACAAAGTAACCGTCCAGAATGTTTGCAAGATTTTCTTCTCTCTGGTCCTGATCTTTTCCTAAAGCTTCGGGCACGATAGAGAAGGTGTTGGAAACACCGTCCTGGCACACGTCGCGGTAAGGAATCTTGGCTACGGAATTCAGAGAGGCTAAAGCGCCGCTGTTGTCCCGTCCGTGCATTGGGTTTGCACCAGGAGCAAGAGGCTCCCCTAATTTTCTTCCGTCCGGCGTGGAGCCAGTTTTCTTTCCATACATAACATTGGATGTGATGGTGAGTGCAGATAATGTATGGATGGCATTTCTATAAATCGGATGTTTCTTTAATTCCTCAGAGAATAAAGTGACAGTGTTGACAGCCAGGTCGTCTGCCCGGTCATCGTCATTGCCGTATTTCGGGAAATCTCCTTCAGTCTCAAAATCTACTGCCACACCGTTTTCGTTGCGCACCGGTTTTACAGTGGCATATTTGATTGCTGATAACGAGTCTGCCGCGATGGAAAGACCTGCCACGCCGTATGCTGCGATACGCTCCATATTGGTATCGTGCAGTGCAAACTGGCTCGCCTCGTAGGCATATTTGTCATGCATATAATGAATGATATTTACGGTATCAACGTATAATTCTGCTACATAAGCGAGAACTTTTTTGTAGTTAGCCCAAACTTTTTCGTAGTCCAATACTTCATCGGTGATCGGCTCGATACCCGGAATGACTTCAATCCCCTTTTTCTCATCGATGCCGCCGTTGATAGCATACAGCAGGGACTTGGCAAGGTTGCAGCGGGCTCCGAACAGCTGGGTCTGCTTTCCGACTTTCATGGCAGACACACAGCAGGCAATGGCATAATCATCTCCGTAGATCGGTCTCATGACATCGTCATTTTCATACTGGATCGAATCTGTGTCAATGGAAACTTTGGAGCAGAACTTCTTGAAGTTGGCCGGAAGCTTTTCAGACCAAAGGACGGTCAGGTTCGGCTCCGGAGCTGTTCCCAAATTATACAGTGTATGGAGATAACGGAAGGAGGTCTTTGTCACAAGCGGTTTGCTGTTGATTCCGATACCGCCGATGGACTCTGTGATCCAGGTAGGATCTCCCCCGAATAATTCATCGTACTCCGGTGTCCTTAAATGTCTTACAAGGCGAAGCTTGATGATAAACTGGTCGATCAGTTCCTGGGCATCTTTCTCTGTCAGCACGCCGTTTTCCAGGTCACGCTGAATATAAATATCAAGGAAAGTGGAAGTACGTCCAAGGGATGTAGCCGCACCGTTGTTTTCTTTTACACCGGCAAGATAAGCCATATAGACCGCCTGGACCGCCTCTTTGGCATTGGATGCAGGTTTAGAGATGTCCACTCCGTAGGAAGCAGCCATTTCTTTGATTGCTCCTAAAGCACGGATCTGCTCGGAGACTTCCTCTCTTGCACGGATGCGCTCTTCGCTCATCGGTCCGTCTAAGGCATCCAGATCGCGTTTCTTTTCTTCCACGAGATAATCGATGCCGTAGAGGGCAGCACGGCGGTAGTCACCGATCACACGTCCTCGTCCATAGGCATCCGGAAGCCCTGTCAGAAGACCGGCTGTCCTTGCAAGCCTTGTGCGCTGCGGATAGGCATCAAAGACACCTTCGTTGTGTGTCTTGCGGTATTCATTGAAGTGACGGTCTATTTCCGGATTCAGTTTGTATCCGTACTGTTCCAGAGAAGAATGGGCCATTCTCTTGCCGCCGTATAAGTTTACGATGCGCTTTAAAGGAGCATCTGTCTGAAGACCTACAATGATTTCATTTTCTTTGTCGATATATCCGGGTGCAAAGTTAGTGATGCCGGAAATAATATTGGTCTCTACATCCAAAACACCGCCTTTTTTTGTCTCTTCAGAAAGCAGTTCTTCGCATTTGTTCCACACTTTTTCTGTTTTTTCTGAAACACCTGCCAGGAAAGAGTCATCTCCTTCATATAATGTATAATTCTTCTGGATAAAGTCTCTTACGTTGGTTTCCTTTGTCCATTTTCCTTCTTTAAAGCCGTTCCATTCTTTTAACATTGTTTTCCTCCATATTGATCAAAATAGGTTTTCTGAAGTTGTTTGGTGCGTTCCTTGTCCATTGCCGGAACTCCTTTGAGCGGGTAAGAAAGATTCATTACCTCATATTTGTTGGTGCCGAGCAGATGATAGGGGAGAAGCTCTACCTTTTCTACGTTCGGTATGCGGTCTATGTATTCTTTTAGTTCCTGCATGTGCTCTTTGCTGTCTGTAAGTCCCGGAACTACGACATGGCGTATCCATAGTTTCGTGCCGTTTCGTTCCAATGCCTTTAGAAATTCGATGAACCGCTCCATTGGCCTTCCTGTCATAGACTCGTAAGCCGGCCCGGTTATTTCCTTGAGATCTAAAAGTACCAGATCTGTGTATGAAAGAATTTCATCGTAATCTCCCTGACCAAAGCCTGCGGTATCAATGCACGTATGGATGCCTTCCTGTTTACAGAGTTTCAGAGTCTTAAGCAAAAACTCTGGCTGCATCAGGGGCTCTCCGCCCGAAAAGGTCACTCCGCCGTTCTGTTTAAAGTAGGGCTTGAAGCGGGAAATCCTTTTCACCAGCGCCTCCGGAGTCATCTCTTCGCCGCCCTGAAACTCCCAGGTGTCAGGGTTATGGCAGAATTTACACCGAAGGGCACAGCCCTGGAAAAAAACTACGCTGCGGATGCCCGGGCCGTCGACTAATCCCATGGATTCCATGGAATGGATGTGTCCAACAATCATAGGAACCTCCTGTAAAAATGTTGATTGGCTGCCTGGGATACGAGTATCAGCGGCTCGTGGAAAGCCGTAGACTTTCCTAATGGAATAAAAAAAGCCGCACGTCCAGGCAGGGTGCCCAGACGGTCGGCTAAAAATTCGTTGTCATACTTCCTGTGGTAAACTCCACTTGTCCGTCAGTCATATGACTTATGACTTTAAAATACTATACATGGCACCGCAATGTCAACCCCGTAATTGAAATATTGTTTGTGAAATTTTTAGCCGGTTTCATCGTAACGTGAGGTTTCCTGCTTGTCTACCGGGTATGTGATAAAAGTTTTCATGTTTAAAATTCAGAAAATCCGGGCATGTTCATAGTATGAAGAAAAAATCAATCATCTGGATGTTTTTCCTTGCCGCCGCGGTAATCTTTTCTGTGGTATGGACAAAAGAGAAAGACGGCAGAGCGGATCAGAAAATAAAACAGGGAGTCGTGCGGTTCCACATACGGGCAAACAGTGACAGCAGGAAAGACCAGGCAGAAAAACTCCTGGTCAGGGACCAGGTAGTGGCATATCTGAAACCGTATATGGAACAGGCCAACACAAAAGAAGATGCAAAGAGAATTCTTAACAGCCGGAAAAAGGAGATTGCCAAAGTGGCAAAGTCCACGCTGCAAAAGAGGGGAAAGGATCTACCGGTCAAAGTCTATCTGACCAGAGAGAAGTTTCCCGAAAAGGACTATGGCAGCTATGTGTTTCCCGAGGGAACCTACGATGCGCTGAGAATCGATCTCGGAAATGCCAGTGGACATAACTGGTGGTGTGTCATGTTTCCGGACCTTTGCATTACGAAAGAAAGCGAAGCGGCAAAAGACAAAAAGACCAGAAAAAAACTGGAGCAGCAGGTAGGAAAAAAAGGAGTGGAGAAGCTGGAAAAGAAGAAAGAGAAGCTGCCCTGGTTTTTGAAATGGCTGGAGTAATCAGGTAATATTTACTAAAAATCAGACATAAAAATTAACTAATTTATTCGTTGAAATTTGTTGCAAAAGAAGGTATAATAAAGTTACAAAAGTTTTAAAAATTTATAACAGTACAATTTATTTCCAACACGGCTGAGACGGGCAGAAAGTGAAGGAGATGGTATGGATGAAAAAGATTTCAAAGAGGCATACGGTCTGGGAGATCAATTATTTTTATAGGTCTCTGCTGCTCATAACAGCAGGGATTCTGATGATTTTGGTCTTCCTGCTGCTCCTCCGGTAACTGCAGACGATTACATATCAATAAAGAGGGAATTTTACAGGATAATTCTGTGAAATTCCCTCTTTCATTTTTCTTTGAACAAAGCAAAAGACATAAATTGTGCATCATCCGGGAACTATAAACAAATGGTGGAACAGACACAACTTTTATGCTGTCCAAAACGTCTAATGATTAAATGCAGATGTAAGGAGAACCTACGAATGAAGAGAAAAATAAGAAAAGACAAACTAAAAGAAATGAAGGACTTTTACCGTTCAGTCCTGCTGATTTCACTTGGCATTACTATGATCCTGATCTTCCAGGCAATGCTCATGTAGAAAAAAATAAAGACACGCCGCTAAAGCGTGTCTTACAGTATGTTTGGACTTTTTAATCCTCAGGCAAAGGTTTCTTAGCAGAGATCATCAGCAGTTTTTTCAGCTTATGTACACGAAACTTTGTGAGCCCCGCTGCCTTGAACATGCCAAGGATCTCATGGGTGGACGGCCGCTTCACCTTGCAGGAAGGAAGAAGCTTGTCCGCCACGTTGCCGGTGATCCTGATCACTTCAGGGAATGCAACGACACCGATGTAAAGCCTTCCGCCAGGAGTCAGGAGATCGGCCGCTTTCTGGATGAACTCCGCCTGATTGGGGAAGTGATGGAATGCGCTGCACACAGTTATGATGCGGAATGTATTGTCCTCAAAATCCAGATCATCACTGCTGCCTACCTGAAAATGCAGGTCAGGATAATCTTCACTGGCCCTGCGGATCATTTCTCCGGAGATGTCGACTCCGTACCCTTCAGCATCTCTCCAGCGTGTGAGTCCGGCGAGCAGTGCTCCGGTCCCGCATCCCACATCCAGAATTTTATCATTGTCTCGGACACAGATCTTCTTGATCATCTCCTGCTCCAGAGAAGCCGCCATCCTGCCGCTGATGGTCTTTTCATAATTTTCAGCCTTTTTATCGTAAATTTTTGCAGAACGTTCTTTTACATTTTTCATAGGTACGTCCTCTCTTTCTTCATTTTACTCTATTATTCTTTACAATGATTATATCAGATAAACGAAAACATCCGCAACAGATAAACCCAAAATGTGAGACTGACAGATGAAAGTACGGTTGCGGCCACCACGATGCTGGAAGTCAGCACATGATCGTTATCCATGGCCTTCGCCATTACATAGCAGCTCACGGTAGTCGGCGAGCCGAGCATGATCAGGATTGCGATCAGTCCTTCGTTCCGGAAACCGAAAAAAACGGCCAAGGGAAGAAAGATGAGCGGCAGTATAAAAAGTTTGATGATTGCGGCGGCCATCGTAGGCCGGATTTTCTTCAGAGCCTTTGCGCCTTCAAAACCTGCGCCGACACAGAGCAGCGCCACCGGCGTCGCCGTAACGGAAAGCTGATTTAGGCATTTATCGATGACCGGAGGAAAATCCACAGCCAGATAGGAAAACGGAAGTCCAGCAAGGATTCCCAGGATGATCGGGTTTTTTGCGATATTGATCAGGGCAGATTTGATACTGCTTGTGCCGGAACCCGGTCCCCTGACGGTCAGGACGATAACAGAAAAAATATTATACAAAGGCACGCTGGCAACGATCATCAGCGGTCCCATAGTGGAGTGTCCGTAAATATTCTCAATGAAGGCGATTCCCAGGATGGCGGCACTGCCCCGGAAAGAGGCCTGGACAAACGCTCCGGTCATGGATTTATCTTTTAAGAAAATTTCTGCAAGGATCCAGATGCCGGAAAACATCAGAGTGGTGACGATCATGCAGAACAGAAAGTATTTAAGATCAAAGGCCTGTTTCAACGGGGCGCCGGAAATATCCCGGAACAAAAGGGCCGGGAGAGCTGCGTTAAAGACAAATTTATTGGCTGTGTTTACAAAGTTTTCATTGAACCATCCCTTTTCCTTCAGAAACCATCCGAGAAAGATCATAAAAAAAATAGGGACTGTCGAATTTAAGCTGAAAATAAAATCATTCATAAGTATCCTCCGGGGGAGATTATAGCAAATAAAAAAGAACAATTCAAACATGCCAATTTTTCTTGCTAAATCCAAATTGAGGTGATATAGTACCCTTGGATGGTATTCCTTAGAGAAATCATACCAGTGAACGAATCTTATAAAGGACATCACCTCAGGAAAGCAGGTGATTATTCCGTATGAAAGCAGGGTTTATCGGGGCAGGCAAAGCAGGCTGTTCCCTTGGCAGGTATTTCGTACATTACGGCATCCCTCTGGCAGGGTATGCCAGCCGCAGCATGGCTTCAGCCCAGGCGGCGGCAGACGCAGCACACACACAAAGTTTTGATTCATTTGACAAATTATTATCAATGTGTGATGTTCTTTTCATTACGGCTCCTGACGGCCAGATCAAAGGCGTGTGGGAGCAGATCAGAGCTTTCCCGGTCCGGGGAAAGTTTATCTGTCACTGCAGCGGTTCCTTAAGTTCCGCTATTTTCTCTGAAATAACCGAAGCAGGGGCTTACGGCTATTCTATCCATCCAATGTTTCCATTTAACAGTAAAAAAACTTCATATGAGGATCTTTCCAAAGCCTTGTTTACCCTTGAAGGTGACAGGGAACACAGAGATCAGATGCTCTCATTTTTAAGTGTTCTGCCCAACCCGGTCGTGGAGATCGGGGCAGAGGATAAGGTCCGCTACCATGCGGCGGCTGTCATGGCGTCCAACCAGATGGCGGCGCTGATGAACCGGGCTTTAAGAATTCTTGAAAGCTGCGGGTTCAGCGGGCAGGACGGCCTTACGGCACTTGCTCCGCTTGTTCGGACGAATCTTGAAAATATTCTTCGTTCGGGACCGAAAGAAGCTCTGACAGGACCGGTGGAGCGAAATGATGCAGCTACTGTGGAAAAGCATTTACGTGCTCTTTCCGGAGAAGAGAAGGAGATCTACCTCCCTCTGTGCAGGGAGCTGATTAGGATTGCAGAAAGCAAATATCCGATGAGGAACTATGAACATATGGAGAGAATATTGGAGGAAGAACATTGAAGAACACAGTAAGTACATTTCAGAAGATGAAAGAAAACGGAGAAAAGATCTCCATGCTCACGGCTTATGACTATTCTACAGCCAAACTGTTTGATGAAGCCGGCATTCATTCAATTCTCGTGGGAGATTCCCTGGGGATGGTTATGCTAGGTTATGACACGACGATTCCGGTGACTGTGGAGGATATGATCCACCACGGCGCTGCAGTTGTGAAGGGAGCAAAGAATGCGCTTGTTGTAGTGGATATGCCGTTTATGTCCTACCAGACGTCTGTATACGATGCGGTGGTCAATGCCGGAAGGATCATGAAAGAGACAGAGGCCACAGCAGTCAAACTGGAAGGCGGAAAGGATGTGTGTCCGCATATTGAGGCCATCGTCAAAGCTTCCATCCCGGTTGTGGCCCATATCGGTCTCACGCCCCAGTCTGTCAATGCCTTTGGGGGATTTAAAGTGCAGGGCAAAAGTGAAGAAGCAGCGAAGAAGCTTTTGGAGGATGCCCTGGCAGTAGAAGCAGCCGGAGCATTTGCGGTCGTATTGGAATGTGTTCCCGCAAAACTTGCAAAGCTTATTTCTGAGAAACTCCGCATTCCGACCATCGGCATCGGCGCAGGAGCAGACTGTGACGGTCAGGTCCTCGTTTACCAGGATATGCTGAATATGTACGGGGATTTTGTACCGAAGTTTGTAAAGCAGTTCGGAAACGCAGGCCCGGTCATGAAAGAGGCGGTGCAGGAATATGTCAAGGCGGTAGGAGAAGGGACATTTCCGGAAGAACAGCACACATTTGCCATCAATGATGATATTATAGAGAAGTTGTATTAAGGAGAGGATCATGAAAATTGTCAGTACAGTAGAGGAAGTCAGGAAACAGATAAAAGAGTGGAAGATGCAGGGGCAGAGCATCGGATTCGTGCCGACTATGGGATATCTCCATGAAGGGCATAAAAGTCTGATGGACTGTGCACGGAAAGAAAACGACAGAGTCGTCGTGAGTATTTTTGTAAATCCGATGCAGTTCGGTCCGGCGGAGGATCTGGCCGATTATCCGAGAGACCTGGAACATGATACAAAGATCTGTGAGAGTGCAGGGACAGATCTGATCTTTCATCCGGAACCGGAGGAAATGTATGACGGTGACTTCTGCTCTTTCGTTGATATGAGCGTTTTGACGGAAGGACTCTGTGGGAAAACAAGGCCGGTACATTTCCGGGGAGTCTGCACGGTTGTCACGAAACTTTTCAATATAGTCACTCCGGACAGAGCCTATTTCGGGCAGAAGGACGGCCAGCAGCTGGCGGTGATCAGGCGCATGGTGAGAGACCTGAATATGGATATCTGTATTGTGGGCTGTCCGATTGTAAGAGAAGAAGACGGGCTCGCCAAGAGTTCCAGAAATACATATCTCTCACCGGAGGAGAGAAAGGCCGCGCTGGTTCTGAGTCAGGCGGTGCGGCTCGGCGCGGAGCTTGCCAAGACCGAAAAGGATGCCAAAAAGGTTGTTTTGGCCATGAAGGATAAGATACAGACAGAACCGCTGGCAAGGATTGATTATGTTGAGGCGGTGGACGCTCTGTCCATGCAGCCGGTGAAGACCCTGGAAGGCGGCTGTATGCTGGCGATGGCAGTTTATATCGGTAAAACAAGGCTGATTGATAATGTGTTAGTGTAAGGAGACGGACGATGAAGCTTTCAATGTTAAAAGGAAAAATTCACAGGGCAACCGTAAGACAGGCGGAGCTGGACTATGTGGGAAGTATTACGGTGGACCCCGAACTTATGGAGGCGGCAGGCATTCTGGAATATGAAAAGGTGGTCATTGTTGACATCAACAACGGCAGCAGGTTTGAGACATATACCATTGCCGGAGAGCCGGGGAGCGGCATGATCTGTTTAAACGGGGCGGCGGCACGCTGTGTATCCCAGGGAGACAAGATAATCATAATGTGTTATGCTGAAATGACACCAAAAGAGGCAGAAGAACACAAGCCAAAAGTTGTGTTTGTAGATGACAATAACAAGATCACCCGCCTGACCAGCTATGAAAAACATGGCCGGCTGGAGGATATGTAGGAGAAGACTATGCTGAGTGGAAAAACAATCGTCCTGGGTGTCACGGGAAGCGTGGCGGCCTATAAGATGGCGAACATGGCGAGCATGCTCATAAAAAGGGGATGTGAAGTCCATGTGATCATGACAGAAAATGCAACCAACTTTATCAATCCCATTGCATTTGAATCACTGACCAATACAAAATGTCTGGTGGAAACTTTTGACCGGAATTTTCAATTTCATGTGGCGCATGTGTCACTGGCAAAGAAAGCAGACGCCATGCTGATCGCTCCGGCTTCTGCCAATGTGATCGGAAAGATCGCAGGCGGAATTGCGGACGACATGCTGACAACGACTGTGATGGCATGCAAAAGCCCTGTTCTGATCGCGCCCGCTATGAATACAAATATGTATGAGAACCCTATTCTTCAGGACAATCTTGAGAAACTCAGAACCTACGGTTATACGGTCATTGAACCGGCCAGCGGACATCTGGCCTGCGGAGATACAGGCGCAGGGAAAATGCCCTCTGAGGAAGTTCTCATGGCTTATATTGAGCGGGCTGTGCACCGGCCAAAAGATCTTGCAGGGAAAAAGGTGCTGATTACTGCCGGACCCACGAGAGAAGCAATTTGCCCTGTGCGGTATATCACCAATCACTCCACAGGGAAGATGGGCTATGCCCTGGCAAAGACGGCAATGCTCCGGGGTGCTGATGTGACCCTGGTTACCGGCCCGACAGAGATTGAGCCGCCGATGTTCGTTACCACAGTGCCGGTTGTGAGTGCGGCCGATATGTATGAGGCTGTCATGAGCAGAAAAAAGGAACAGGACATCATCATTAAATCAGCAGCTGTGGCGGATTACACTCCGGCGCAGGTGAGCGATGAGAAGATGAAAAAGACCGATGGGGATATGTCTATTCCGCTCGTGCGGACAAAAGATATTTTACAGGAGCTGGGTCATACAAAAGAAGAAGGCCAGTTTATCTGCGGTTTTTCCATGGAGACTCAGAACATGCTGGAGAATTCCAGAAAGAAACTTAAGAAAAAGCAGATCGATATGATCGCAGCCAACAATTTGAAAGAGTCCGGAGCGGGATTCGGTACGGATACCAATGTTGTAACTTTGATCACCAAAGACCAGGAAAAACAGCTTCCGATGATGTCCAAAGAAGACGTGGCAGATGCCATTTTAGATTTTATTAAAACTTCATAAAACTTTTTTCAAATACTCTTTTTCCCACTTTCCTATGATATAATAGAAGTACCAAAAGCAGCAGGAAGGTACGGGGGTCATGAAAGTAGTGAACAAAGTAAGAATTATATTTTTGCCAGCGATTATACTGCCGATTTTCTTGATGGTAGTATCAATCGCTGCTTTAAGTGTAGGGTATATCCGGACAACCAACGAAAACATATATTCCAATGGAATCGAAGGATTTGCCAATCCGTTAAAGACGATGAACAATGAGACCAAGTCCTGTTTCAACGACTTGAAGAGGAGTGCCATTGAGAATCCCGCGGCCTTTGAGGATGCAGATTACTTAAAGAGGATCAATCAGAGGTTAAAAGAAAAAGAGTCCTATCTGGTCATCAGAAAGGGAAAGACGATCATATATAGGGGAACAAAAGAAGATCACACCGAGACGGAGAAGAAACTTCCCAGATTCGGGAGTGAAATCAGCAGCCAGGACAGCGGAGTATTTCTCGGGAAACCGGAAAATTTTCTTGTCAAGCAGCAGGACTTTCAGTATACCGACGGAAGCAAAGGCTCTGCGTTTATTCTGACAGATTTGGAGACGGTGCTGCCTCATTATAAGAATATCATAAGCCAGGTCTTCTTTTCGATTGTGGCCATCCTGATCCTCACCAGTTTTCTGCTCTCATGGTTTATGTACTCTGAGTTCATAAGGCCGTTAAAGAAACTCAAAGAAGGTGCAGATCGGATCAAGGAGGGCAACTTAGACGACGATGTGGAGATCAACAGCAAGGATGAGATCGGGGAACTCTGCGCTTCCTTTAATGCCATGCGGGCGGAATTAAAAGAGTCTATTGAGGCAAGAATTATCTATGAAAAGCAGAACCGCGATCTGATCAGCAACATTTCCCATGACTTAAAGACGCCGATCACGGCCATCAAAGGATATGTTGAGGGGATCATGGACGGAGTGGCGGACACGCCGGAGAAGATGGACCGGTACATTAAGACGATCTACAACAAGGCCAACGACATGGATGTGCTGATCAATGAGCTGTCCCTGTATTCCAAGATCGATTCCAACATTATACCTTATAATTTCAGGAAGATCGATATCAACGCCTACTTCAAAGACTGTGTGGATGAGATCGGTTCAGATCTGGAGCAGAAGGGAATGATGTTCTCATACAGCAACTACTGTTCCGCAAATGTAGCGGTCATGGCTGATCCTGAACAGCTGAAGCGGGTGATGAACAACATCATCAACAATGCCTGCAAGTATACTAATAAAGCGAAGGGCAAGGTCAGCATTACGTTAAAAGAGCTGGACCGCAAGATTCAGGTTGCGATCAAAGACAATGGTATCGGTATTTCCAAAGAGGATCTGCCGAATATTTTCCGCAGAACCTACCGCGCGGATATGTCCAGGAATTCTGCCGGGGGCAGCGGACTGGGCCTTTCTATCTGTAAGAAGATCATTGAAGAACATGGGGGAGAGATATGGGCGGAGAGCAGGCTGCGCTCCGGCACCACAATATTTTTTACATTAAATAAAATCGCAGACACCCAGGAGGAAGAGAGTAATGAGTAGAGTTTTAATTGTAGAAGATGAACTGGCCATCGCAGAGCTTGAGAAGGATTATCTGGAGCTGAGTTCTTTTGAAGTAGAGATTGAGACGGATGGAGAGAAAGGTCTGAAACTGGGCCTTACCGAGGATTTTGATATGATCATTCTGGACATTATGCTTCCAGGTGTGGACGGCTTTGAGATCTGTAAGCAGATCCGGGAGAAAAAAGATATTCCGATCCTGATGGTATCTGCCAAGAAGGAGGATATCGATAAGATCCGGGGGCTGGGTCTGGGAGCAGATGACTATATTACAAAACCGTTCAGTCCGAGCGAACTGGTTGCCAGAGTAAAGGCTCATCTTGAGAGATACCGCCGTCTGGTATCCAGCAACACCCAGGAAAATGATGTAGTGGAGATCCGGGGACTCAAGATTGATAAAACCGCAAGAAGAGTCTACCTGAACGGAGAAGAAAAGGCATTTACGACGAAAGAGTTTGACCTTTTAACTTTTCTTGCCAGCCATCCAAACAGGGTATTTACAAAAGAGGAATTATTTAATAAAATTTGGGATATGGAATCTCTCGGAGACATTGCCACGGTCACTGTCCATATTAAAAAGATTCGGGAGAAGATTGAACTTAACACTGCAAAGCCGCAGTATATTGAGACCATATGGGGTGTCGGATACCGATTTAAGATGTAGGAGCGGTCATGAGAAGAAAAAGAGAAGTAAAGATACTTTACAAAGATCAGGATATTGCCGTCTGTGAAAAGCCGGCGGGGATGCCCACAGCCGATGACAAGAGCGGAGATATGGATGTATTTCACAGTCTTATAAATCAGCTTTTTTTTGAGGAGAACCTTGACAGGGAGCCGGAGCTCTATGTGATTCACCGGCTTGACCGCCCCGTGGGAGGCGTCATGGTGTTTGCCAGAACGAAGGAGGCTGCGGCAGAGCTGAGCCGCCAGATCAGGGAACATATATTTGAGAAAGATTATCAGGCCATTGTAAACGGCTGGCTCCCTGAAGAGGATGGGGTTTTTACGGATTATCTCCTGAAAGACAATAAGAAAAACACATCCTGCACCGTGCCGGAAGAAACGAAGGGGGCAAAGAAAGCGGAGCTGTCTTACGAGGTTTTGGATATGGTGGAGACAGGGGAAGGGAAACTTACCTACTGCCTGATTCATCTCATGACCGGGAGACACCATCAGATCCGGGTCCAGTTTGCCGCCAGAGGCTTTGGACTTTACGGTGACACGAAATACAATAAGAAGTTCCAAAAGACGAAGAAACAATATGAAGAGATAGGACTCTATGCTACCAGAATCAGTTTTCGGCATCCGGTGACCGGGGAGGCATGTACCTTTAAGGCGGAGCCGAAAGGGAAGGCGTTTTTTATGCTGGAAGAACTGGACGCCTGGTAGAAACACGAAAAGAGGGAAGGCGAAATGAAATTCAGACCGTGCATTGATATTCATAACGGAAAGATTAAGCAGATTGTGGGAGGCAGCCTGCTGGATAAAGGAGACCAAGCAGATGAAAATTTTGTTTCGGTACATGACGGAGGCTTTTATGGTAAACTATACAGAAAGCACCGTTTATCCGGAGGCCATATCATCATACTGAATCCCAAAAGCTCAGAGTATTATGATGCGGATGTCCGGGAGGCATTGGCGGCACTGCGTGAATTTCCGGGAGGTCTTCAGGTTGGAGGCGGCATCACTGATGAGAACGCATCCTTTTTTATCGAACAGGGGGCATCCCATGTGATCGTCACTTCCTTTGTATTTTTCGCAGGTATGATCCGGCTTGAGAGACTGAAAAAGCTTTCGGATCTTGTGGGGCGGGAGCATCTGGTACTGGATTTCAGCTGCAGGAAGAGGGACGGAGAGTATTATATCGTTACAGACCGTTGGCAGAAATTTACAGACACCATTTTTACAAAAGAGCGATTAGAGGAGATGGAAGAATACTGCTCCGAATTTCTCGTTCATGGGGTCGACGTGGAAGGAAAGGGACAGGGCATCGATGAGGAACTGGTCCGGATTCTTGGAAGCTACATGGGAAACCCTGTAACATACGCGGGAGGTATAAAAGATTTTGCCGACCTTGAACTAATTAAAAGAGAAGGAAGAAACAGAGTGGATGTGACCGTCGGCAGCGCTCTGGATTTATTCGGCGGACCTATGGAATTTGAAAGAGTCCTTGGCTATTGTGATTGATATTGGAGGAATATATATGAAACTATGGTATGAAGCCAGCAATTTTACGATACAGCCCCACTGGGTCATTCCGTTTGCAATTCTGGGAGTGATTGGGCTGATCCTTATTTTTGCTTCTAAGAAATCTTTTTTTAAGCTGCTCGGAGGAGTCTGCCTTGTGATCTGTGCCGTGACGGCTCTCAGATTCTGCTATGGGTATGTGAGGATCATCCACACATATAAACAGGGGAATTACAAAACAGTCGAAGGTTATGTAGAGAATTTTGTTCCGGCGTCCAAGGGCGGGGAGACAAATGAAGATACGGAACAGGAGAGCTTCGACATCAAAGGGGTACATTTTTCCTACGGAGACCGCTTTATTAAGAAGTTTGGGTATCATCTGCCTTCTACTCAGGGAGGATACATTAAGAAAGATGGTCAGTATTTAAGGCTCGGCTACATTGACACCGAAGACCAGGGATATGTTATTGTAAAGATCGAAGAGCGCAGAGCAAAAAAATAAGAGAGTTAAGAAGCTGTGGCATCTGTAAAAGGGTGACACAGCTTTTGTGTAATTATATGGGTTATTTCATGATCAGGAGGTGCTTATGAAAAAAGTAGTAGTCGCAGGATGCCTTTGTCTGGATATCACGCCTGAATTCCACGACAGCCAGGAAAAGAGAAAAACTGCTTCAGAGTGGTTTCTGCCGGGCAAACTTCTGCAGGTGGGCGAAGCGTCGATCCATACCGGGGGAGCCGTTGCAAATACCGGACTTGCGTTCAGACATTTTGGCGCGGATGTGTCGCTGATGGGAAAGGTGGGAAATGACGCTTTTGGGAAACTCGTGCTGGATATTTTAAATCGTCATGGGGGAAGCCGCGGAGCTGCGGTATCGGAAGAGTGTTCGACAGCTTATACCATTGTTCTTGCGCCTCCCGGAGTCGACCGAATCTTTTTTCACAATCCGGGAGCGAATGATACCTTTGGATTGAGAGACATAAATTTTGATGAAATTGCGGGAGCCGATCTCTTTCATCTCGGTTATCCCACGATCATGAGGCGTATGTTTGAACATCCGGAGGAACTTCTGGAAATCTATCGCCGTGTAAAAGAGCTTGGGGTGAAGACTTCTCTGGATCTGACACTGATCGAGGAAGACTGCGATGCGGCACATACTGACTGGAAGAAGCTGTTTCAAAAGCTGCTTCCAAGCGTAGACTTTTTTGTGCCGAGTGCCGAGGAAATTTGTTTTCTGATTGACAAAGAGAGATATCATGAATGGATAGAAAGGGCATCCGGAAGAGATTTGACAGAGGTGCTCGACATAGAGAAAGATATTACGCCGCTGGCAGACAGGCTTCTTCAATGGGGAGCAGGGTCCGTGCTGATAAAATGCGGTGTCAAAGGATTGTACCTAAAGACCGGGGAAAATTTAGAAATGCCGGAAGAATGGCAGGACAAAGAACTGTTTGAGCCAAGCTTTCAGGCAGACAGAGTCCGTTCCGCAACGGGGGCCGGGGATGTGACGATTGCCGCTTTCCTTACAGGCCTTCTGGAGGGAAAAGATCCCGGCCGATGTCTTCAGCTGGGTGCAGCGGCGGGAGCCTCCTGTGTCACAGAGTATGACTCGTTGAGCGGACTGCTGAGCATGGAGGAAATGGAACAAAAAATAGACAGAGGATGGGAAAAGATTTCTATAAAATAACAAAAACGGCCGGTCATATTTGATCGGCCGCTTTTGCGGGTATATGTCATATTTTTAATTCTTATGTTTCGATTCTGCCTATTTCCTGCCTGAAACATTACGGGATGCTTCTATCGTTTTCTTCTTAAACTTCTTGAAGAATCCTTTGGGTTCCTGCGGCGGCGCAACGTTGCGCAGATTGTGGATTTCGGTAATATATATGCCGCTGACTTTGGCTTTGATCTCGGCTTTGACAGGCACTTGATCGTAGATCAGCTCATCACATAACAATGGAGTGATCTTCGGCCCGATTTTTACTTTTACCACAGGTACTTTGGCAATCTTGCCGCGCTTCGGAATCTGGTCGATGACCATCTTCGGAAAACCTGCCTCTGTCATCTTCATCTTCTTTTTATCAATGACCAGCATTGAATACATCTGAGCTGCACTTTCCAACTGTGCCCGCTGGGCTTCCTGCTTCTTCTGAAGTTTGTTTCCTACAAAATACAGAATGGCAAGAACAGCAATAATGACGACAGCAATAATCAATAAAACCATCCATACTTGCATTTCTTTCTTCCTCCTGGCTTTTCACTTCTTAAACTTCATGCCTTCATACGGCACGCCTAAAAAACATTATATCATCTTTTCAGGCCATTGTCTTATGTTTTTTTCTCATTTCGATAATTTCTTCACGAACTGCCGCCCCCAGGTGTTTCTGGGCCTGGCGGTCCAGCTGGTCCGGATAGATCGGCCGGCCGAATGTGATATGGACCTCTGTAGGCTTCACAGTGTATTTTTTGTTGTTCTCCAGAATATCTGCCGTCCCAGAGATGGCCATGGGTATTACCGGTACCTTTGATTTCAAAGCGGGTCTTAAGCTGCCTTCTTTAAATGTGTGTGGATCTTCATCCTGGCTTCTTGTTCCTTCCGGGAAAATGACCATGGAAAATCCGTCCTTCAAATACTGGGTACCTTTGTTGATCGTCTTCATACCTTCTTTAATATTTTTTCTGTCCAGAAACAGACAGTTGATGAACGTCATCCAGTGGCTGAGACAGGGAATCTTACCCATCTCTTTTTTTGCGAAAAATCCGGCGCCGCTGGGAGTTGCCACGTAGCTGCACAGGATATCATAATAACTGCTGTGATTCCCAACGTAGAGAACGGCGGTATCCTCAGGGATATTTTCACGCCCGTCTACGATAACTTTCGTGCCTGCAAACCGAAGACAGATCTTAAATGCATTCATGACCATGGACTGGGCTTTCTTTGCCCTGCGGTGTTCCTGTCCGGTTTTATTCCAATGGTTAAACAGCGGGTACATCGGAAAAGTGAGAGTCAGGAAGAAAAAAAGATATATGATATCAGCAAAAAAACGAATCATAGAGATTCTCCTTTCAATATTCTTTGGTTTTACGCCTTTTGGGACAGCAGCTGATTTTTTAAATCATACAAAGGTTTAGAGAGATCCACATAGACATTCTGAGGATTGACTAAACGCCGTGTCTCATCCCACAGAGTGTTGAGCTCTCCGGTACAGTAATCTCTGATCTCCATAGCTGAAGGATTTTCGTAGACACACTGCCCTTTCAGAAACACGGGAACCAGAAGTTCTCTGAGTGTATAGGTTCCGCCTATAATCGTGGATTTTTTCCAGGTGGCGATCGGGTCAAATATGACCAGGTCTTCTTTGCTGGAATAAACTTCGTCTGTCAGGCAGATCAAATCCGCACGGATCTTGCCTGTAGTCTTGTCATAAATCCGATAAACAGTTTTATTTCCCGGATTTGTAACTTTGGCGGGATTTTCTGAGATCTTGATCTTTGCCGTAAAGTCTTTTTCACCCTGATGCTTTGCAGCTGCAAGCTTATATACACCACCGAAGGCAGGGCAGTCTGAGGAGGTAATAAGCTTGGTGCCGACTCCCCAGGAGGTAATCGGAGCGCCCTGGAGCTTTAAACTCTGAATGAGGTTCTCATCCAGATCGCTGGAGGCGGAGATAATGGCTTCGGGAAATCCTGCATCGTCCAGCATAGCCCTCGCTTTTTTAGAAAGGTAGGCAAGATCTCCGCTGTCTAAGCGGATTCCGATTTTTCTGGGATGCAGTCCCTCATCTCTTAATTCCTTAAAGACCCGGATGGCGTTGGGGACACCGGATTTTAATGTGTCATAAGTGTCTACCAGAAGCATACATGCATCCGGATACAGAGAGGCATAGGTCTTAAATGCTGTATATTCGTCCGGAAAACTCATGATCCAGCTGTGGGCATGGGTGCCCAGCACCGGAAGGTCAAACATTTTCCCGGCAAGTACATTGGAGGTGCCGTCACATCCGCCGATCACAGCAGCTCTGGCACCGTAAGTCCCTGCATCAGCACCCTGGGCACGTCTCAGTCCGAACTCCATAACACCGCTTCCGCCAGCCGCATAGACGACGCGGGAGGCTTTCGTGGCGATCAGGCTCTGATGATTAATAATATTTAATATAGCAGTCTCAATCAGCTGGGCTTCCATCATGGGAGCGATCACCTTCAGGAGCGGCTCCATCGGAAAGACAACAGTGCCTTCCGGAATGGCATAAATATCACCGGTAAAATGGTATCCTGCAAGGTATTCCAGGAAATCTTCATCAAATATGTCAAGGCTTCGCAAGTAGTCAATATCTTCATATGAGAAAGACAGGTTTTTGATATAATCAATGACCAGCTCAAGTCCGCAGGCAATGGCATAGCCGCTGCCGGAAGGATTGTCCCGGTAAAAGACGTCAAAAATCACGGTCTCATCATTGCCGGACTTGTAATATCCCTGCATCATGGTCAGTTCATAAAGGTCCGTCAGCAATGTAAAATTTCGAGTCATCATTCCCCGATATCTCCTTTGTGTAGTTAGATTTTGACTTATCGTCATTTTTATATATTATATCATAAAATGTAAAGTAAAAATCATGAGTTTTTACTGCAGTTTCCGTCGCGGGATGAATTTTAGAGTTCCGTTTCCAGTATATTCAGGAGCTGCTCTCCGACGGATTCTTCATTCGGTCCCTCAACCGTGACGGATATCTTATCCCCGCATCCGGCCCCAAGGGCCATGAGATCAATGGGATTTTCGGCAGCAGCCTCAATACCTCTGCAGGAAAGGACGATGGAGCAGCCGGAGTTTCTGGCTAAAGCAATGATAGACACGCAGGGACGGGCATGGAGTCCGTTCGGCGCCTCAATTTTATAAGAAAGTGTTTTCATGAGATAAAACCTCCAAATGTTACCTGATTTATTTTGGTATTTTGATATAATCTTATTACTATCTATGGTAACATATTGTGAAAGAGAAAATCCATAAATTTGTTTGGAGAAAAAGTTTTTTATGTCATTTCTTAAGATTTCATCATCCGGAGGAAGACGGAGGGAGGGCCATGGAGAGAGGGAAGAAGACAAACAAAGACAGGCTCTTTGAGCAGGTTGAAAAGAGGGCAAGAGGCGAGGCGCAGGGAGTTGATGCTTCTCATCTCGCCCAAAGTCTTGGAATACCGAGAAATCTTGCAAGCAGTCTGCTCAATGAACTGGCCGCAGAGGGAAAGATCCGGAAGAAAAAGACGAGGCCGGTGTTGTTTTATTGTGACTGCAGGGAGGAAGATCAGGAGGAGGAAGATCCATTCCGTGAGTTTATAGGATTTGATAAGAGTCTGAGGGAACAGATGGAGAAGTGCCGCCTGGCCGCCAATTACCCCAACAGGGGGATGCCGGTCATGATCCTCGGACCCAGCGGTGTCGGAAAGAGTCTGATGGCAGAATACATATTCCGCTATGCAAAATTTAAGAAACTGATCCCGGAAGATGCACTGTTTGTTGTTTTAAACTGTGCAGATTATGCTAATAACCAGGAACTTTTATCTTCCATACTTTTTGGATACAAAAAAGGGGCCTTTACCGGAGCAGCCGAGACGACAGAAGGTCTTTTCCAAAAAGCAGACAAAGGATATTTATTTTTGGATGAGTTTCACAGGCTCCCGCCGGAAGGACAGGAAAAGCTGTTCCGGTATATCGACAAGGGAGTGGTGGCAAAAATCGGTGACAGCAGCAGTGAATCCAGGGTCGATGTCCGCCTTATCTTTGCGACGACAGAGGATATCAGTTCGATGCTGGATACTTTTATCCGGAGAGTTCCGGTCATGATTGAGATTCCCCCGTTTGCGGAGAGAACGATCGAGGAGCGGTTTCAGATTATCTGCAGGCTGTTTTTCCAGGAAGCACAGACGATGGGCTGCGGCTTTCTGGTCAGCAGCAATGTGGTGAATCAGCTTTTAATGCTGGATTTAAAAGGAAACATCGGAAGCATTAAAAATGCGGTCAAGTTAAGCTGTGCCAGTGCATTCTGCCGGGAAAAGGCAGAACCGGTCAGGGTCAAAATCCGAGATTTAAGTGACCACTACCGGTTTGAGCGCGGAAAAACCCAGATACAGTATATTACGGAAGCGGTTTTGATAGATAAAGAATGGAGTCCGAAAAAGGGTTCCGGACCGAAGGGGGGAAAGATCCGGAACAATCTGGACTGGACGGAACTTTGCCGTCTTCTCGGGCGTTATCAAAATCACGGGATGACTCAGGAACGTTTCCGGTCCAAGATTTACAGGATGCTGGAAAAGTTTACGGGAAGTGTCATGGAATTAACCAGTGATGAAATGTCGGAGGCAATCTATCAGGGTGCGATCAAAAAGATCCTTGGTTACCTTCAGGAAAATTATGGACTCCAGTATAACGGCACAATGCTGACAGTATTAAGCAGGATACTGCTGCTGTTCAGCAGAGACGACGGATTTTCGGAAGAAGATGTCGAGGAACTGAGAAAGATCGAGGAGCTGATCAGAAGCCAGCTGTACAGATGCTATAAGATGAGTGCAATTTTTTATGAAATGGCCAGACAGACCATTGACTATGAGGCCTGTCCGCAGATGATCCGGGTATTTACGGCGCTTTATTTTTACTGCAGGATGGATGTACAGAATGATTTGAGCAATGCGGTGATTGTTGCTCACGGTCACGCTACGGCTTCCAGCATAGCGAGTATGGCGAACCGGATGTTTGGACAGTACATTTTTGAGGCATTCGATATGCCGTTTGATATTTCTAAAAAAGAGGTCGTAAAGAAGATCAGAAATTATTTGAAAAGAGTCGATACGTCCAGAGGACTTCTGCTGTTTGTAGATACAGGATCACTCCTGGACATCGCGGAAGATATCCAAAACGACGTGGAGGGAGATTTGGGAATCATCAATAATATTACGACACAGATGGCAGTGGAGGCAGGAGAACGCATTCTCAAAAGAGAGGGAATTCAGTTTGTTGTGGAGCAGGTGGTGAAACATAATGTCACGAATTTTACTTATATCAAACAGCGCAGGAAGGCAGATGCCGTTGTGGTCTGCTGTATTACCGGCATCGGAACGGCACTGAAAATACGGGATATGTTAAGGGAAGGTTTCCGCGAGACAGAGGTTGAGATCGAAGCATGCGAATATCAGGAACTGGCGTCTGAAAAACTGCAGTGTGAAGTGTTTCACAAATATAATGTACTGTTTATTATTTCTACGATTGAACTGAATCTTTCGGAAAAGCCGGTGCTGCTCTTAAACGACCTTGTAACGGAGAAGGGGAAGGCTCTGATAGAAGACGGCTTAAGAGGCAAGTATACAGAGAGGGTGATCCGACAGGTGATGACAAATATCATTAAGGGTTTCAGTATGAGAAATATTATAGGACAGCTGACGATACTGAATCCCGATAAGATCATCGTGGATGTGGAAGAAGCCGTAGAGAAGATAGAGGATTTCAGCCGATCGGCATTTTCGGTGGATTTGAAAAAAATGCTGTATATCCATATCAGTATTATGGTGGAACGCCTGATTCTGGAAAAAGGGCGGCTGCCTTTAGAAGATGGATCACAATTTGCCAAGTGTCATTCTGAGTTTATTTTAAACTCAAAAAACAGCTTTTCTGTCATAGAATCTAAATATAATGTGTCAGTAAATCAAAAAGAGCTGAAATTAATTTATGAATTAATCACCGGGAAAAGCGGAGGTCCTGCATGAAAATGCAGGGTTTTCTTTTTTCTCTGAAGTTTTTGCATTAAAAGTTGGCACAAAAATTGCTGTATAGCTTTATATAAACAATTTACAGCTGCATGCAAAAGGAGGGCCGAGATGATTGAAATGGTGATAGCAGCGCACGGAGGGTTTGGAAAAGAGCTGCTGAATAGTGTATCACTGGTCGTGGGACCGGTGGACAAATGTGCCGCATGGTCCCTGAATCCCGGGGATAATATTGAGAGAACAGGACTTCAGCTGAAAGAACTGCTGGATGAGATGGACGATGAGGAAGGAGGGATTGTCTTTACGGATATCTGGGGAGGGACTCCGGCCAATCTGTCACTTAAATACTCCAGAAATAAAAACATTAAAGTAATTTCCGGAGCGAGCCTGCCGATGATACTTGAGTTTATAAATGTGAGAGAGGAGCTGGGTCTTTCAGAAACTGCAGAGCGCTGTGTTGAAGCTGCGAGAAAAGGGTCGGTTATCATCAGTGATCTTTTTAATGAAAGGAGGAAGGAAAATGGCTGAGATTCAAATTGCAAGGATCGACTACAGGCTGATTCACGGACAGGTAGTGACAAAATGGATGAAGGCTTATCCCGCAAAGCGCATTGTCATTGTGGATACAGAGCTGGCGCAGGATGATTTTATGGCTGATATCTATGCGATGGCCGCGCCGGCAGGAACGAAAGTGGATGTGGTGGAGACAGACCAGGCAAAAAGTTTTTTGGAAGGAACGAAAGGGAGTGTGTTTTTACTGTTTAAGAATGTGGAATCCTGTTATGAAGCATTTTCTGACGGTGTGATATTTCCAAAGCTGGTCGTGGGAGGAATACCTACGGATGCGGGGAAAGCCCTTGTTTACAGCAGCATTTATATGAGTGCGTCTGAGTATGAGAAGCTGGAAAAGATCAGCGATACAGGGATACAGGTAATTCTTCAGTCCACACCGGACGACTCTTATGCAGAACTTTCAAAAATTAAAGAAAAACTATAAGGAGGATTTGTTATGGATGTACAGACGTTAATCATGGCCATCGCCATGGGTGTGCTCTATTGGATAGCCAACGGATATCTGGGATATACATTGTGGATATCAGTGGGAACGCCGTTTACCATGGGATTGGTCGCAGGGCTGATCTACGGAGATATTGCAACAGGTATTATTTTGGCCGGCAGTATTAAATTGATCTACCTGGGAGTCTTCGCACCGGGAGGACAGCTGCCGGCGGATGAAGGAATAGCCGCAGCATGTGTCATCCCCATTGCCCTAAAGACCGGGATAGCACCGGAGGTAGCGATTTCTCTGGCCGTGCCGGTTGGGCTTCTGGGAGCATTCCTTTATAACTTTAAAAAGATTGCAAACTGCATGTTTGTTGTAAAGGCCGATAAGTATGCAGAGGAAGGCAACATGAAGGGGGTATGGCGGTGTGCAAGTATCTGGCCGTTCCTTCTCAGTGCACTGCTCTTTTTCCTGCCGGTATTTCTGGTAAATATTTTTGGAGCCGACGTAGTAAAACCTGTTTTGAATGCAATTCCCGAATGGCTGATGCACGGGCTGGAAGTTGCCGGAGGAGTGCTGCCTGCCGTGGGATTTGCAATGATCATTTACATGATAGGAAAAGCAAAATATATTCCGCTGTTTCTCATTGGATTTTACCTGGTGAAAATATCAAATATCAATACACTGGTTGCGGGCGTGTTTGCAGTCTGCATCGCAGTCACAGCCATTGTACTGAAGAGGGAAGTAAAGGAGGAACTGGCTGATGAGTGAAGATATGAAGGTAAAAGAAGCAGTTGAATCAGAAAGCAGAGAAGGCTCAGTCCTCACCAAAAAGGATATTGACAAAGCCTACTTCCGCTGGTGGATGACGGCGGAAATAAGCGCCAACTATGAGAGGATGCAGGGCCTTGCATATGGGGCGAGCATGATCCCGATCCTGGAAAAGTTATATCCGGAGAAAGAGGATCTTTCCGAAGCGCTAAAGCGGCATCTTGCGTTTTTTAATTCAGAGGCGACATGGGGCAGTATGATTTTCGGAAGCGCCATTGCGATGGAAGAAGAGAGGGCAAAACATAAGAAAATGCCCGGAGAAATGATCACCAGTTACAAGACCGGTCTCATGGGACCGGTTGCGGGAATCGGCGATACGGTGGATCTGGCGACGATCTTTACTCTTGTAAGCGCATTCTGCTGCAGCTTTGCGATGAAAGGAAGTCTGGCGGCTCCGATCATCATGTTCCTGTTGGGGGCGGCTATGTATGTAGAAGGGCTGATCTTCCACAGAGTCGGATACAAAATGGGACGTTCTTCTGTGAAGAATATCATGTCCTCCGGTAAATTAAAGGATATGATAAACGGTGCAAATATGATCGGTATGTTTATGATGGGTGCGTTATCCGCAGGTTTGGTCAGACTGTCCACAGTAGTCAAAACAAAATCTTTTAACCTGCAGGAGACACTGGACTCCATCGCACCCGGAATATTGCCTCTGCTAGTGATTTTTCTGGCATATTTCGGACTGAAGGGAAGGAAGATGTCTGCACCGAAAATTGTTATCCTGATTATTCTTGTGTGTGTAGTGGGATCTTTGCTGAAAGTATTATAAATATAATGAAAATAAAGAAGGTGGTATTATCAGTCTGATCAGCTGTAATTTTTACTCCAGGTCATTGGGGCGCAGCACCCGATTCTATGCGGCTCTGCCAAAGGAAACGGTGGGAGGAAAGCTTCAGGTGCTTTACCTTCTGCACGGGGGAGGGGACAACGAGACAAAGTGGCACCGCAGAGTGCCTGTGGAACGGATTTTCTCCGGGCTGAAAGTTTTAGTCGTCATGCCGGACGGAGGCCTCAGCTATTACACCGATACAGTTTGCGGAGAAAACTACTGGACCTATCTGAGCGAGGAACTGCCGGAGGTCATAAGAAGTTATTTTCCGGTATCTGAAAAAAGGGAAGATACATTTACGGCTGGACTTTCCATGGGAGGATACGGAGCCATGAAACTTGCGCTGCTTAAACCGGAACGGTTTGCCAAAGCGGCAACATTTTCAGGGAGCCTTGACATGGTGAGAGAGATTGGGGTTGTCATGT
Organism: Anaerostipes sp. AF04-45; assembly: GCF_003461725.1. Lineage (NCBI taxonomy): Bacteria > Bacillati > Bacillota > Clostridia > Lachnospirales > Lachnospiraceae > Anaerostipes > Anaerostipes sp. AF04-45. The sequence continues at coordinate 66,705 of NZ_QTXQ01000003.1, read as the reverse complement.
CCGATACGAAGGAACGGGAAGAATTTCTTGGGGATTACGAAATGGATGAGACATTTTATACATCCATTTTCGGAGATTTAGACAAAATAAAGGGCAGTCCGGCAGACATTTATCATCTGCTGGAAATGCACCGGGGGAAAACAGAGCATCTGCCTGACATCTATCAATGCTGCGGTACGGAAGACTTTTTATACAGGTTTAATCTGCTCTTTAAGAATAAACTGAACCATATGGGGGCAGGGCTTACGTTCGAAGAATGGCCGGGAGGACATGACTGGGTATTTTGGGAAGAAGCCCTCCGCCGCTCAGTCAGATGGTTTTCATTTAAAAGAGAGTATATCTCAGACGGGGAGGTGTAGCTTTGGCGTACATACTCTGTGATTTTTATTCCAGGTCATTGGGAAAAGATACGGTTATTCATATGATTTTTCCGGAATATGGACAGATCGGTAAAAAGAAGATTAAGATCTGTACTCTGCTGCACGGCCAGAGTCAGGATGCTTCTTTCTGGATCCGCAGAACAAATATAGAGCAGATTGCCGGGGAAGAGAACATGGCTGTTATCATGCCGGAGGCAGCGAGAAGCTTTTTCGTGCAAATGCCCAATGAAAGAAATTTTCAAAAATTTCTGCGGGAAGAGCTGCCGGAATTTTTGGACCATACGTTTCCTTTTTTATCAAAGAATCCGGAAGATCACATGATCGCATCCAGCGAAAAATCTTGTGCAGGGAGAATGAAAGATATTGTGTCAGAGGGCTGTTCTTATTACGGACGGTGGAGCTGTCTTCCGCGTGATTTTACAGATGCGGACCTGCGGTTTCTGATGTCGGGAACAGAAATTCATGAAGATGGTTGACATTTAAAAATGCCTATACTAAAATAAACACAAATAAACATTTTCAAAGAGCGTTGACAGAGACAGTACTTATGCTGTAAAAGCAGAGAGCGAGTCAGGGGCGGTGGGAGCCTGATGCAAGTAGCACATAAGGAATATCACTCTTGAGCTGCAAGCTGAACAAAGTAAGCTGTGCCGGCATCCTCCGTTATCAGGATAACATATGTCAGTATGTGAAATAGGTGGTATAGAAGCAGCAAGTGTTGTCCTATTTTAGGACAGCACTTTTTTATTTTACAGGGAAGGTCGCAGAACTTCCCTATGAAATAAAAACGCCGTCTAAGAAAATCAAAATTAATAAAAAAGGAGAAATAGACGATGTACAAGAAAGTATCTTCCGACCTGAATTTTGTTGACCGCGAGAAGCAGACCGTTGAGTTCTGGAAAGAACACAAGATTTTTGAAAAGAGTATCGAAGAGAGAAAAGGGGATGACACCTATACTTTTTATGACGGGCCTCCGACAGCAAACGGAAAACCCCATATCGGCCATGTTCTGACACGTGTCATCAAGGATATGATCCCGCGCTATCAGACGATGAAAGGTCACAAGATCATCCGTAAGGCAGGGTGGGACACCCATGGTCTTCCGGTAGAACTGGAAGTGGAAAAGAAGCTTGGATTGGACGGAAAAGAACAGATCGAAGAATACGGACTGGCTCCTTTCATTAAAGAATGTAAAGAAAGTGTCTGGAAGTATAAAGGCATGTGGGAAGATTTCTCAGGTGTGGTAGGCTTTTGGGCAGATATGGATGATCCCTATGTAACTTATCACAACGACTATATCGAATCCGTCTGGTGGGCATTAAAACAGATCTGGGATAAAGGTCTCCTTTATAAGGGATATAAGATTGTACCTTACTGCCCTCGCTGCGGAACCCCGCTTTCTTCCCATGAGGTAGCCCAGGGATATAAAGATGTAAAAGAAAAATCAGCCATTGCAAGATTTAAAGTGAAGGATGAGGACGCATATATTCTGGCTTGGACCACAACCCCATGGACCCTTCCTTCTAATGTGGCACTCTGTGTGAATCCGAATGAGACTTATGTCAAAGTGGAAAATGACGGATATACTTATTATCTGGCAGAAGCGCTCTGTGACAGTGTACTCGAAGGTGAATACAAGGTGCTTGAGACATACAAAGGAACAGACCTGGAATATAAGGAGTACGAGCCGCTGTTCCCGTTTGTGACACCGAAAGAGAAGGCATATTACGTAACCTGCGATACCTATGTCACGCTGACAGACGGTACAGGAGTGGTCCACATCGCCCCTGCATTTGGTGAGGACGATGCTCAGGTCGGCAGAAAATACGGACTGCCGTTCGTACAGCTTGTGGATGAAAAAGGTGAGATGACAAAAGAGACACCTTGGGCAGGAACGTTCTGTAAAGATGCGGATAAACTGATCCTGAAAGATCTGGTAGAAAGAGGTCTCTTATTTGCGGCACTTGACTTTGAGCACAGTTATCCTCACTGCTGGAGATGTGATACTCCGCTGATCTACTATGCGAGAGAATCCTGGTTTATTAAGATGACGGATGTAAAAGACCAGCTGATCAAGAACAACAATACCGTCAACTGGGTTCCGGAAAACATCGGAAAAGGACGTTTCGGGGACTGGCTGGAAAATGTCCAGGATTGGGGCATTTCCAGAAACCGTTACTGGGGAACTCCGCTGAATGTCTGGGAATGTGAATGCGGACATCAGCACGCCATCGGTTCTATTGAAGAGTTAAAGAGCATGTCTGACAACTGCCCGGAGGACATCGAACTGCACCGCCCATATATTGACGATGTGACTGTAAAGTGTCCGGAGTGCGGAAAAGAGATGCGCCGGGTGGAAGAGGTCATCGATTGTTGGTTTGACTCAGGTTCCATGCCGTTTGCCCAGTGGCATTATCCGTTTGAAAATAAAGAAATCTTCGAGGAGAATTTCCCTGCTGACTTTATATCCGAAGCAGTGGACCAGACAAGAGGATGGTTCTATTCTCTCCTGGCAATCTCTACGCTGCTGTTTGACAAGGCTCCATATAAAAATGTCATTGTATTAGGTCATGTCCAGGATGAAAACGGACAAAAGATGTCCAAGTCCAAAGGAAATGCAGTCGATCCTATGGAGGCACTGGCAGAGCACGGGGCAGATGCCATCCGCTGGTACTTCTATACAAACAGTGCCCCATGGCTTCCGAACCGGTTCCATGGAAAAGCCGTGACTGAAGGCCAGAGAAAGTTCATGGGAACACTGTGGAATACTTATGCATTCTATGTGTTATATGCAGAGATCGATCAGTTTGATCCAACGAAATACAGTCTGGATCATGACAAGCTGCCGGTCATGGACCGCTGGCTTTTATCCAAGCTGAATTCTCTCGTGAGAACTGTGGATGAGAATCTGGGCGCTTACAGGATTCCGGAAGCCGCAAGGGCTCTACAGGAATTTGTCGATGAGATGAGCAACTGGTATGTAAGACGATGCCGTGAGAGGTTCTGGGCAAAGGGAATGGAGCAGGATAAAATCAATGCATATATGACTCTTTACACTGCGTTGACAACTGTCTGTAAGGCAGCGGCTCCGATGATTCCGTTTATGACGGAAGAGATTTATCAGAATCTTGTAAAAAGTGTGGATCAGGAGGCTCCTGAGAGCATCCATCTGTGTGACTTCCCGGCTGTGGATGAGAGTCTCTGCGACAAAGAGCTGGAAGAAAATATGGACGCCGTATTAAAGATTGTCGTTCTCGGACGTGCGTGCAGAAACAGTGCCAGCATCAAGAACCGCCAGCCGATCGGACAGATGTATGTAAAAGCGCCATCAGAGCTGCCGGAATTCTATCAGGATATTATCCGTGAAGAATTAAATGTGAAAGCCATTGAGTTTACAGACGATGTTTCAAATTTCACCACATACAATTTCAAACCGCAGTTAAAGACAGTGGGACCGAAATACGGAAAACTATTAAACGGCATCCGCAAACATTTGACAGAGCTGGACGGAAACAAGGCCAAAGCAGAGCTGGATTCTAAGGGAATGCTTGAGTTCACTGTGGATGGCATGCCGGTGGAACTTTCCGAAGAGGATCTCCTGATCGAAATGGTGAAGCAGGAAGGCTTTGTGACAGAGGCGGACAGTGACTTTACGGTTGTGCTGGATACGAATCTGACAGAAGAGCTTCTCGAAGAAGGCTTTATCCGGGAAATCATCAGCAAGGTTCAGTCTATGAGAAAAGAGGCGGGATTTGAAGTGATGGATCAGATCACGATTTCTTATGAAGCAAATGAAAAAGTTAAAGAGCTGATCTCAAAAAATGAAAGTACTGTCATGAATGATGTGCTGGCTACGGGAATTGTGGCAGGAGAGGCAGCAGGCTTCACGAAAGAGTGGAATATCAATGGAGAAAAAGTAACTCTTGGAGTGAAAAAGAACGAAGAATAATTATTAAATAAAGATGAAAAAGAGATGGGCGGGATATCATCAGCAGATAGGTATTCCGCCCGCCTTTTGCAGATAAAAAGGAACAATATGTAAACGATAAAGTATTGTATCACTTTAACTTTTTTAGCATAGATAAAACGTCTGGCTGGGTAGGGGTAAATTTAACACCTCGTTTGAGCATACCTAGAACTTTTTTTGCTTTCGTTTGGACGATCTGAGCGGTATGTTCGCTGGTTAACTTTAAATGATTCCCGGAAATGGTATAGGGACGCTTGATATATTTTTCTGTTACTGGAAACATATCCTGTATTAAGAAAACACTTTCGATGCCGGTATCCAATTTTGCGATATGCAGGATATCACAAGGCCGGCCATCAGAAATGCGCTGATCTATGAGTTTTTGATATTTCTTTATCTTACTGTTCATAGGAATCATCTAGTAAATTTCATGTGAAGTATCCTGAAAGCAGTAATAATGCGGTCTGGATTCAAGTTTATTGCCTTTCAAATATGGATCGTTCATATCGTGGAAAAATTCATCTTTTATAATATAGAATCCTGAGGTTGTCATATAAATATCCTTTTTTAGTATAATTATGTAAACATAGATTATAAAAACTTCCCACAATTTGTGGGAAGTTTACAACCCAACTATTTATATACCGCATATTGGTCAGCGGTAAACTTTATATATTTATCATAACATATGTTTTTTAAAAGTCAATATATATTTCTATATTTATACAATTATAATAGAAAATGTCATGTTTTGGACTTTGGAATAAATTCAATCTTTAAAGACATTCCCATACCGTCTGCTAGTCTTTTTAACAGATTTAACGTGGGATTTCTAGTTCCGTTTTCTAGTTTGCTTATATCTGCCTGATCAATTCCTGTTCTGTCTGAGAGCTGCTTTTGAGTAAGATTCTGGGAAATTCGGGCATCTACCATAGCTCTGATCACATCCATTTCAGGCTGGAGTTTTTCGTATTCCCTTTTAAATTCGGGATCTTTCAGCTGCTCATTTATAACTTTGTTTAAAGTTTTCATTTTTTCACTTCCTTTTTAAATAATCCATTTTCCGCTTTTTGCTAATGAAATTTCTTTGACTGGAGTTTTCCGTGTTTTTTTAATGAATCCATTTATTAAAATTATTATTCTCCCATAATAGAAAAAATATAAAACTCTGGAAATATCAGTTCCGACCTTAATACGAATTTCAAAAATTCCATCACCAAGATATTTAGTGTAAGCTTCTCTCAGTTGGTTGCCTTTTTCTTGAAGTATCTTTAAAATACCAAGTAATTTAGCTTTCATTTTAATATCTAAACTTAAAATAAAGTGTTCAACAGGAAGATTGCCATTTATATTTTCGTAAAATTCAATTGTAAATTGATCCAAAGTGAAATTCTCCTTTGTTAAAATAATTATATGGCGTATATCCCATATTGTCAATGATTATAAGTAAAAATAACAAACATGTATTATGGAAAATGCAAATTAATGTATATTATATAGGATTAAAGTTTTTTAATCAAGAAAATATAAAGGAATACATTCTGCCTGTCCTGAATAAAATAATAAGACGGACAGGAAGGGGGATTTTAATGAGAAATAAATTGTCCTACCTTTTCTTTTTGCTGTTTCTGTTCTGCAGTGTTCCATATTTGCTGACAGTGGTGCTTTCAGGAAAAGAAGAAGCAAAACCTGTGGATTTTCAGACCCACACCAGCGGTTACACTGTGACAGTGAGCGGAAAACCGATGGATTTAGAAGCCTATTTGCTGGGTGTACTGCCGACACAGATTTCTATGGATGATGAAAAAGAGGCGTTAAAAGCCCAGGCGGTCATTTTGAGGACAGATATTCTGCGAAGAATCGGTGACAAAAAGAACATAAGCCAGGATTCTCTTCCATACAAATATGAGTCGGATGACAACTTGCAGGAAAAGTTAGGGGAACGAAAATATAAAATAACCGATCAGTCAAGAAAACAGGCAGTCGGGGAGACGACAGGAGAGGTCATTACATATGAGGGAAAATATATACAGCCGTATTTCCATGGCATCAGTGTCGGTACTACTTTGAGTGCCAAAGAATGGTTCGGAAAAGAGATTCCTTATCTTCAGGAAAAAGACAGCCTGAAAGATGTGGAATCACCGGAATATATGACTGGGATTCCAGTGACATATGGGCAGGTGGTGACTCAGCTGAAAAAGGAGAATAAGATCAGTCTGTCAGTGGAGGAAGCCAGGAAATCCATTCGGATCAAAGAAAAGACAGGAAACGGTTATGTCAAAAAAGTACAGGTCGGAAAATATGTTATGACCGGAGAGGCTTGGGCAAAATGCTTTCAGCTGAACTCTACGAACTTTTATCTGGAGCCGTATGACGGCAAGCTGAGGATGGTAGCGCTGGGAAAAGGCCTTGGGCTCGGACTGTCCCAATATGGAGCCAATGAGCTGGCCAAGGACGGAAAAAGTTATAAAAATATTTTAAAATATTATTATACAGGAATTCAAATTACAAAAATGTCTGATCAGTGAATAAAGCCTCAGAATTCGGTAAAACTATCACTGAGGTGATGAAAATGAAAGGACATAACCGGGACGTCTCTTCCCCATTAAAGAAATACTATGCGGTGATGCTGGTAGGACTGGCCCTTTTTATCGGGATCATGACATATTACAGCATAGAATTTAAAAATAAAAGAGACTTAGCAAAACAGCAGGTAGATTTAAACAAGGATTCCGTCGGTGTCAATAACGGGGCTACCGAGGGAACAACAGAAGCAACGACCACAGAAGCGACGGAGGCAGAGACTGAAAAGACCACAGAGACTATGAACCAGAATACGGTATCATATGATGGAAAAACAAAGCTTGCCTGGCCGCTGACAGGAAACGTTCTGATGCCTTACAGCGTTGACTCCACTATTTATTTTGAATCCCTGGACCAGTACCGGGTAAATAAGGGAATCATGATCGAGGCAAAAGAGGGAATGGCAGTAAAAGCTCCGAAAAACGCAAAAGTAGAAGAAATCCGCAAGACCGAAGAATATGGACAGACTGTACTCCTGGATTTAGGGAACGGTTACACCGCACTCTACGGACAGCTGAAAAATCTCGCTGTGAAAGAAGGAGATACAGTGACAAAGAACCAGATTCTTGGTAAGGTTGCGGCCCCTACTGACTGCTTTACACTGGAGGGTGCAAATGTATACCTGCAGATGGAAAAGGACAAGAAGACAATTAATCCAACCAGTTATTTAGAATAGTGGAACAAAGATCTGAAAATATCGTATACTATATAAGAAGCAAAAATAACAGTCAATGTACTTTTTACTTTACTTTGCTTTTAAGGGTATCTTACTTTTCACATCTTTGGCTGCTGTAGAAGAAAGGCTGCCGCTTCGGCAGCTTTTTCTTCGAATAAACGAAGGAGAAATTGAGATGAAGAACTATACATATGTTTTAAAGTGCAGCGACAAGAGTCTCTACACAGGATGGACCAATGACATTGAAAAACGGCTGAAGTCCCACAACGAGGGCAAAGGCGCCAAGTACACAAGAGGCCGGACACCGGTTGAGCTTGTGTACTTGGAGGAGTTTGATACAAAAGAGGCGGCGATGAAAAGAGAAGCCGCCATAAAAAAGATGAGCCGGGCAGAGAAATTAAAGCTGCCCGGCATAAAAGTATGAGTTATATGCGAATATAAAGAGAACGAAAATATACAGTAAATGTGGTGGTAGATGTTCCGTTATGAAGCCAATAATGTATGGTTGTATTGGAGCAATCATAATTATAAACTGGTATTGATCTATTTCCAGCTGTTATTTGGAGAACTGCAATCATTTTATATCCTGGTACCGAAGACATTGAGTAGGTTCTTTCTCCATAATAACTATTAGCGGCAACCGTGATACTTGTATTTGCTTCTCTCATAATACAATAGTCTTTTAGCTTATTTGAGTTCTCTGAGACTTTTGTATTTAACAAGTTAAAATCGGATTGATTAGTTTTTTTAATAATTTCTGATTTTAAATTATTTAAATTAGTATTTAAGTCATTAACTCTGTTTATTAATTCATTGATTGATTCCGTATGCTCTTGATAAGCTTCAATATTTACCAGTCCTTTGGAGTTCAGTAATACTTCAAAAGGTGCTGTATTGGAAGTGTTAAAATAAAAATCCCATGTAACAGAATAACCCGGACTTTCCGTCTCGGAAGGAATATGCTTCGCTTGCGATGCTTGTGAAATACAAAATAATATCTCACCTTCATCTGGGTCTTCTGCAAAAAATCCAATTTGCCATAAGTCATAACTTGCCTTTAAACCTGTGTTCTCAAGAAGAACCGGAAGAATTGATTTTTCACCTTCTGTCCTGGAGGGTTGAAGTGTAATGTCATATCCTCCTTCTGTGACATCTGTCTGCTGTCGAAGATCTACAACAGGGACCTGTTTGGCACCTGTTGTAACTCTTGTGATTTTTCAAGTCTGTCCCTGAAGCAGTTTCGCCTGCAATGCTTTTCCTTTGTCTGTTAATACTGTGTTTTCCCAAATATCCATAACATTACCTCCTGGTTTGTTATCCTTTATAAAAACCAATGAAAATATGTGACAAATAACAGTTACTTTAAAAAGTATCAGACCATGATCTCTATAAAGAATATAACATGATAACCGAGGGCAATGTGGGCAAGTTAAGTTTGGAACAGGTGATAAAAATCCTATTTTTACACGGAATAATAATTTGCAGTAATTACAATTGCACTTCCTTTTGTGATGGTATTTGCAGTGCTTATACACAAATTTCCATAGGTATTTATATGTCCGCTTATAGCAAATCCTGAGTATTTTAATGAACATGATATTGCCACAGATCGATTACCGTCTCCGAGAGGCAGTCCGTTCAGTAATGTCCAGGAATTCCCACCGGAAAGATCCACAGATGTTATAATTACTATCTGTAAGCAAACCTTTTTTCCGTATGTAAAATATCCACCACCATCTATTGAACATCTATTAGAAGTAGGAGTGGGAACTGTCCAGAGCGGTGTATGGAATAAAGCTGAAATTAAATCATCAACCCTACGATTCACTTTACTAATCGCCTCTGTATGTTCCCGGTAAGCCTCAATATTTACCAACCCGCTGGAATTTAATACAACTTGAAAGGGTACTATATTGGAAGTATTAAAATAAAAATCCCACGTGACAGAATACCCCGGACTTTCCGTTTCTGAAAGAATATGTTTTGCCTGTGTTGCCTGCGCAAGACAAAACAATATCTCACCTTCATCCGGATCTTCTGCAAAAAATCCAACTTGCCATAAGTCATAGCTTGTCTTTAAACCTGTGTTTTCAAGCAGAACCGGAAGAATTGTTTTTTCGCCTTCTGCCCTAGAGGGCTGAAGTGTAATATCATATCCCCCTTCTGTGACGTCTGTCTGCTGCCGAAGATTAACAATCGGGACTTTTTTAGCGCCTGTCGCAACTCGTTTAATCTTTAAAGTCTGCCCCTGAAGCAGTTTCGCCTGTAATGCTTTTCCTTTGTCTGTTAATACTGTGTTTTCCCAAATATCCATAACATTACCTCCTGATTTTTATATCTTATAAAAGCCAATGATAATATGTGGCAAATAGCAGTTATTTTAAAGAACATCAAATCATGATCTCTATAAAGAATATACCATGATGATCAGGGACAATGTGGGCAAGTTAAGCTTAGTACAGATGATAAAATTCTGATTTATTTTGGCATGATTCCATAGATTATAGCTCTATTAATTTGACTTGCTGTTGTTGCCCTGGCAGATAATGAGTTTTCTGATTTTTTATAAATCTGCAATTCATCATTCCCAACAATTATCCTTTTCCCAGAATTTGTTGAATCAATATAGGTACTGGGGATTAAAATTGTTTGATAGACATTCCCATAGCTTCCCCAGGTAATTAAAAGGAAATGATATGAAGACCATGCTATATTAATGTATTCCTTTTCACTTGTAGTGTAATTTGTTACTTCTCCTATCACAGGACTTGTAACTATATTGTTTAAAGCCGAATTTAGACTATCAACTTTTTTATTCACTTCACTGATCGCATTTGTATGTTCCTGATAAGCCTCAATATTCACCAGACCGCTGGAATTCAATACAACCTCAAATGGTACCGTATTGGAAGGATTAAAATAAAAATCCCACGTAACAGAATACCCCGGGCTTTCTGCCTCAGAAGGTATATGTTTCGCCTGTGATGCCTGTGAAATGCAAAATAATATCTCACCTTCATCTGGGTCTTCCGCGAAAAATCCAACCTGCCATAAGTCATAGCTTTCTTTTAAACCTGTGTTTTCGAGCAGAACCGGAAGAATTGTTTTTTCGCCTTCTGTCCTTGAGGGCTGAAGTGTAATGTCATATCCTCCTTCCGTGACATCCGTCTGCTGCCGAAGATCTACAATCGGCACCTTTTTGGAACCCGTCGTAACTCTGGTGATTTTTAGAGTCTGACCCTGAAGCAGTTTCGCCTGCAGTGCTTTTCCCTGGTCGGTCAACACTGTGTTTTCCCAAATATTCATTTTCTTCTCCTTTGTAAAAAATTGATTTGTTAACTGCAGATATGAATATAGCATGATGACCGCGGGCAATGTGGGCAAGTTGAATTTGGGGAGATATCAAAAGAAACACAAAAATCTCTGTGTTTCTTTTGATATCTCCCCAATATGCTGTCTTTAAATATAATGTTAAATAAAAAACATCATGATCAAATGGCAGGCGCTTCCTCCCATGACGAATAGATGGAATATTTCATGAAGTCCGAAATTCTTCCAGTGGTTTTCAAACCAGGAAAGCTTTAGGGCATAGATGATGCCGCCTACGGTATAGATGATACCGCCGGCCAAAAGCAGCCCGAAGCATACGGCAGACAATTTCTTAAATAACGGGGCAATGGCGATAACGCAAAACCAGCCCATGGCGATGTACATGACAGATGACACCCATTTAGGGCAAGTCACCCAGAACATTTTAAAAACAATACCTAAAATAGCAATGATCCAAATGGCAGTCAGCAGCCCGTAGCCCAATTTGCCGCCCAGTACAATAGTACAGATCGGTGTATAGGAACCTGCTATCAGGATAAAGATCATGGCATGATCGAGTTTTTTCAAAACCTTCATCACATGTTCAGAAGAATAAACGGAGTGGTAGGTTGTGCTGGCTCCGTACAGGCCGATCATACTCAGTACAAAGATTGTCAGTGAGGCGATACGAATATAATCGTGAGTCTGAACACTGCTGACAATCAAGGGTATACCGGCCACAACGGACAGAACCATGCCAATAAAATGAGTGATTGCACTTCCGGGATCTTTCAGTCTAAAATTCATAGTGTATATACCTCCGATAAAAACTTGAGTCATTCATATATTATATGTAGTAATGAAAACTATATTCAGTGTATTTATATACTACTACTACAACGAAGCCATTTCAAGGACTTTTCTTATATTTATAAAAAGTTAAGATATTATTTGACATATGTCAGAAATATGGTATGATAATAAATGACATATGTCAGTAATTTACCAAAGGAGAAAACGGATGCCGAGACCCAGAAAATGCAGAAGAGTCTGTGCCATGCCTGAGAATCAGGGCTTTGAGCCGCTGGGAAAACAGGGAAAATGCTGCGGTAACAAAATTGTTAAGATGAGTATTGATGAATACGAAACTATTCGGCTCATTGATTGGGAAAAACTCACTCAGGTGCAGTGCGCAGAGCAGATGGGAATTGCCAGGACTACGGTCACAGGCATTTACGATTCTGCCAGAACAAAGCTGGCGGACGCTCTCATTCACGGGAAAATGTTAATGATTCAGGGCGGGGATTATACACTCTGTTCCGGAGATAAAGAAAATTGCAGCAGACGCTGCTGTAAAAAAGAAAAGGAGAAAGAAAGATGAAGATAGCAGTAACTTATGAAAACGGAGATATTTTTCAGCATTTCGGACACACAGAGCAGTTTAAAATTTATGAGACAGCCGACGGAGAAGTGTTAAACAGTGTAGTCGTATCCACTATGGGAAGCGGGCACGGTGCTTTGGCAGGATTTTTACAGGAACACGGGGCAGACACCCTGATCTGCGGCGGAATCGGCGCAGGGGCGCAGGAAGCTTTAAAGGAAGCAGGAATCACTCTGTACGGAGGAGTTTCCGGAAGCGCGGATCAGGCTGTTGAAGATCTGCTTAATAATGAACTCTCTTATGACGAAAATGTCATGTGCAGCCATCACGGTGAAGACCATCATCATGAAGGGAACTGCGGGGAACACGGCTGCGGCCGTCACTAATTGTCGAGAGACAGGCGCATTGTCTTCTTGACGCAGAACATGAAAATGTGTTATAGTTGATAACGTTGTTGCTCTGGATTGTCAGCATGCCTGACAACCCGGAGCATTATTTTTGATTGAATGAGAAAGATACAGAGGAATTTATGGACGCAGTAAGATTTGATGAGTTGAATATTAATGATAAAATATTAAAAGCAGTGAAAGAGATGGGCTTTGAGGCTGCATCTCCAATCCAGGGGGCGGCAATCCCGGTGGTGCTTGAGGGAAGAGACATTGTTGGTCAGGCACAGACAGGAACCGGAAAGACCGCTGCATTTGGAATACCGCTTTTGGAAAAGATGGATACAAAGGTGAAAAGGCCTCAGGCGATGATTTTATGTCCCACAAGAGAACTGGCGATCCAGGTGGCAGATGAGATCCGTAAATTAGCCAAATTTATGCATGGAGCCAAAGTACTTCCGATCTATGGGGGACAGAACATTACGAATCAGATTCGGTCCCTGAAAACAGGAGCCAATATTATAGTAGGAACACCGGGCCGTATCATGGATCATATGCGCCGTCATACTCTAAAATTAGAGGATTTGAAAATGGTTGTCCTGGATGAGGCCGACGAGATGCTGAACATGGGATTCAGAGAAGATATCGAGAGTATTTTAAAAGAAGTACCGGAAGAAAGGCAGACTTTATTGTTCTCTGCCACGATGCCGAAGGCGATTCTGGACATTACGAAAAAATATCAGAAGGATTCCAAGCTGATCAAGGTAGTGCGCAAGGAACTGACAGTACCGAATATCGAGCAGTATTACTATGAGGTGAGGCCGAAACAGAAGGTCGAAGTGCTCTGCCGTCTGCTGGATATGCATTCTCCGAAGCTTTCCATCGTATTCTGCAATACAAAACGTATGGTAGACGAAGTGACAGGAGAACTGAAAGGCCGGGGGTACTTTGCAGAGGGGATCCACGGAGACCTGAAGCAGAGCCAGAGAGACCGTGTCATGAAAAGCTTCCGAGGCGGACGTGTGGATATCCTTGTGGCAACCGATGTGGCTGCGAGAGGAATCGATGTAGATGATGTAGATGCAGTCTTCAATTACGATCTCCCTCAGGATGATGAGTTTTATGTGCACCGGATCGGGCGTACCGGACGCGCAGGCAGGACTGGGAATGCATTTACTTTCGTGGCAGGAAAAGAAATTTATAAGCTGAGAGACGTACAGCGCTACTGTAAAACAAAGATCAAGGCAAGACCGATTCCGAGTTTAAATGATGTTCAGGCTACCAGAGCAGAAAAGAGTCTGGAGGAGATCACAGGACTGATTGAAGAAAACAATCTGGATAAATATGTAGATATGCTGGATGAATTCATCAATGAGACTGACTTCACAGCATTAGAGATCGCAGCGGCATTTCTGAAAAAGCAGATTTCAGAGAATGAGGAGCAGGAAGCCAATCAAGGTGAAGACTTTGGCGATACCGGAGCTGAAGCGGGAATGGTAAGACTCTTTATTAACATAGGAAAGAAAAAAGGAGTGCGCCCTGGAGATATCCTCGGAGCGATAGCGGGAGAATCCAGCATCTCCGGCGACCTGGTAGGTGCCATTGATGTGCATGATCAATATACGTTTGTAGAAGTGCCGAAAGAGGTTGCAAAAGACGTTATGTACGGAATGAGACACGCAAAGATCAAGGGGAAGAGTGTCAGCATGGAGCCGGCAAACAGGAAATAAAAGTTTATCACTATCTGCAGGTTCCGACTATCTATTATAAACAAATAAAGATTGGAGGCTGCTTGCAGCCAATAAAGAATGAAAGAGGCTGAAAAGTCTCTTTTTTTCTAACTTTTTTTGTTCTATGTCGTTCTTATAACGAAAAAGTTTACATAAAAAGCCGATTTAAAGATTGAAGAAAGGACGGAGAATGTAATGAAAAAAACATGGTTAAAGCGTTTAATAGCAGTTTCATTGGCATTTATAGCTGCCGGCACTGGGACCGAAACTATGCTGTACGCACAAGGAAATTCTGTAAATTCGGGGGGCATTTCAGGTTCAGGAAATAATTCCTGAGAAAAAAACTGAAAAGACGGACCGACCAGAAGCAGCAGAAATAAAAGGGGCAGTTCAGACAAAGAGTTCAGAGAAGACAACAGAAAAGATTAGAGAGAGGGATAATTTAACAAAAAGGATAACTCGATCAAAAAAATTGGCAAAAAACGGACAGACATTCTTAGATGTGAGTAAGGGAGATATTAGAATCACGAAGGATGGGGCCATAGGGGGAGGCCTTTTAGAAAATGAAACGAAGCTGAATCCTAAAGGATATTGGATTACTGGCACTACCTCGTTAAATAACATTGAAGTATCTGAAGGTGTTACAACAAACATTACTTTGGACAATGTGAATATTACTATAGGAAAGGTAGATACTACTACATCAAAATGGGATTGTATTAATGTCTCTCATGCAAATGTAACCATTACACTAATCGGTTCCAGTAATTTGATATGCAATACTGGCAGGTCAGAAGATATGGTTGGGGACAATACAGGAAATGCAATTACCAAAGATGGGATGGATGGGTCACTTACAATTCAGTGTGAGAAAGCCGACGATGAAGGGCACAAGTGCGATAATTCCTGTGGATCTTTAGTTGCTAAGGGAAACCCTTCTTTGTGGCATGTGGGGGCTATTGGAAGTTTCCAGAGAAATGTATTGGATGAGAAAAATTGTGGTTTCTCAAATTTGACTATTAAAGGTGGAAATATCGAGGCATCTGCAGGATTGCATACTGCCGGGATTGGAGTTGCCTGCGTATCTTGGAGAATGGGAAAAGGATATGCAAAAAATATTGTGATCAGCGGCGGGAATGTAAAGGCAGTTGGTACGCAGTATGGAGCCGGAATTGGAACGGGATACGGAAGTAAAGTGGACGGTATCTACATTTCAGGAGGACATGTGGATGCGCAGGGAGGTAAATATGCACCTGGAATTGGAGCGGCAAGAGGCTCTCTCACGGATCTAAATAAGTTTGAAAATATGCTGATAAGCGGAGGTGATACGGTAGTCATTGCGGTTGGAGACGAGGACACCAATATGCCTGGAATTGGCTCCGGCGCGGGAAAGGATAAAGTATCTAACGTGGCTGTTGTACCTGACTTTGGTTACCAGGGATATATCCAAGATGGTATTTCTCTAATGGACTACATATTTGTAGATGGTATCCCTTTCAAGGACAAGACAGCTATCAACGTGGATAAATTTTGTACAAAAGTGTATTTTGGGCCATTACGGGATACCAATGAAATTGAAAAAGATACAAAGGAACAGATTGGTGCTAATCATGTAATTACCAAGTCTGGCGGGAAAGCATTTACTGAAGATCAGCTGAAAACTATTACTATGGTGACCGGAAAAAAAGAAAATGGAAGTGACTTTTTAGAAGAGGAGATGTCTTTCGAAGATAAAAACCAGATTATTTTACTAAACGAAGCAAAGACGGAGGGAAAGATCGGCGAATTCCCCCTGACGTTTAGCACACCAAACGGGACCAAAACTACGGTAATGGTCTATTTGAAAGCAAATGGGACCGATGTGGCAGAAATGGATTCAAAACAATTACAGCCTACTATTGGAGCCAATGATTTTGAGAGGGACAGCGGAGGGAAAGCGTTTTCAGAAGATGATGTTAGAAGTTTTTCATCAGTCCAGGGCAAAGATGCGGATGGAGTGACCCATCAGATTGGGGACTTCAAAGTAAATGAAAAAGAACTTGAATCTATTAATAAGGTAAAGATTTCGGGTAAAGGGGGAAGTTTTAAGCTTACTTTTACATCACCGGATGAAGAAAAGGCAGTAATTACCGTAACGTTATATGGTGAATATGACAGAATAAATGAAAACCCAGATAACAAAGAAGTAATCAAAGCTAATCATATAATCAGCAGGGCTGGCGGTATAAAATTTACAGAAAAGCAGCTTAAAGAAATCAGCGGAGTGAGAGCTTTATCATCAGATGATTATGCGATAGATACAGAACTAATTTTTCTGCCGGATAGAAAAGAAATTGAGAATATCAATGATGCGAAGACATCTGGAAAAATAGGAGAATATCCGTTGACATTTTCTACCCCCCCAACGGAACCAGAGTCACAGTAATCGTATATTTAAACGAGGAGGGCTTTGACAGTGGTGACTGGAAAAAAGGAGATCCAAGCTTGGGAGCGGATAACCTGCTTTATCCAACTGGTGGTACAGGATTTACGAAAGATGAGATTATAGTACTTTGCAAGGCAAAAGCAAAAAATAAATATGGAGATAATATTGTACCGGAAATCAATGACGAGCAGCTTCAACAAATTAATGTGCATAAACAGAATGGGTATACCGGGTCATTTAAATTATTTTTTTCAATAGAAGATGATATAAAAGCCGAAATAATCGTTACACTGACAGGCAAGCACGAAGTGTCTTATGATACAAAAGGAGGGATAGATACACCTAAATCTCAAAAAGTGGATGGCGGAAATACAGCAGCAGAACCAAGGGAACCGAAAAAGCCAGGTTATGTATTTATAGGCTGGTATTACACAAATGAACAAGGACTGGAACAGAAATGGGACTTTGATACACCTGTACATTCAGATATAACCCTGATAGCAAAATGGGAAAAGGAGAAGGAAAAAAATAAAAAATCTGAATCCGAATCAAATCAGCAGAAAAATGGAAAATACAAAAAAGCAGATAACAAAGGCCATTCGGATAATAAGTATCAGAAATGGAAGTATAAAGAAGTCAGCAGACAAAGCAGTAGGTTTGTACCCAAAACTGGAGATTCTGTGACTGTGACAAATGTTATAGCGCTCTTTGTGTGTTGCTTCATTTAAAATTTTTTTGTGTTTGAATCCTCTTGACAATATATATACGGTATTCTATACTAAAAACAGTAACAATTATTATTATGAGAGGAGGACGCCTATGCAGCCTGCGACGAAAAGGAGCAAGCAGAGGGATGCGATCATTAACTTTTTGATGACGAGAAAAGATCATCCGACTGCGGATACCATTTATGTAAACATAAAAGAAGAATTTCCAAACATCAGTTTAGGTACGGTTTACCGCAATCTGGCACTGCTGTCAAGCCGCGGTGATATCCTAAAACTGAGTTATGACGGCGGGGCAGACAGATACGATGCCAATGTTGGTCCGCACTATCATTTTATATGCAAAGAGTGCGGGGAAGTCATCGATCTTAAGATGGATCCGATCGACCATGTGAATGCGATCGCAAGCGCCCAATTTAAAGGTCGTGTAGACGAGAATGTCACTTACTTTCGTGGAGTATGTGAAAAATGTTTAAAAAAAGATATTGACAATACAAAATAGCGGTGTTATGATTAGATCAACAGGAAAACAGTAATAGTTACTGATATCTTTACTGGGTTTCTTGAACACAGCAAAAACAGTAAAATAAATTCAAAGGAGATGTATAAGTATGAAGAAATGGGTTTGTACAGTATGCGGTTATGTTCACGAAGGAGATACTCCACCAGAAAAATGTCCAACATGCGGAGTACCGGCAGAAAAGTTTAAAGAGCAGACAGGTGAAAGAGAATGGGCTGCTGAGCATGTAGTCGGAGTGGCACAGGGAGCCAGCGAAGACATCATGGCTGACTTAAGAGCAAACTTTGAAGGAGAATGTTCTGAAGTAGGTATGTACCTTGCAATGAGCCGTGTGGCACATAGAGAAGGATATCCGGAAATCGGATTATACTGGGAAAAAGCTGCACTGGAAGAAGCAGAGCATGCAGCTAAATTTGCTGAACTGCTTGGAGAAGTGTTAACAGACAGCACAAAGAAAAACCTTGAGATGAGAGTTGATGCAGAGAATGGAGCAACAGCAGGTAAGTTTGACCTTGCAAAGAGAGCGAAAGCTGCAAACTTAGACGCAATCCATGACACTGTACATGAGATGGCAAGGGATGAAGCCCGCCACGGAAAAGCTTTTGAAGGATTATTAAAAAGATATTTTGGATAGAAAACATATAGAAAAGAGACTGCGCCCGCAGTCTCTTTTTGCATTTGTTAAAACGAAATCTAAGGATTCAGGATATTCTTTACAATATCCGCATCGCTTAAATAGACTATTTTGGAATCTTTCAGCTTCACATAGTAATTTTCTCCACCCTTATCTTTGGAGCCGATATACAAGGTGAGAGATTTTGATTTCTTTGTTTCTGTATCCTTATAGGTAATATCTACTGTGACACGGGATTCACTGTCCAGGCCGTATTTTGCGAGGTCTTTATCTTTGACGGAGTAGTTCTGACAGTCGCCGAAAGTGAACACTCCAAGTCCTCCGGCAATGCTGTCCATATCATTTTTGGATTTGGATGTGTAGGTTTTTACCTTGCTGCCGCTGGTTACAACAACTTTTTTCAGATTCCCGCTGCTCAGTGTGGGAAAAGTATCCGTCTGCATCATATCATTCAGAGAGTAAGATAAACCAGAGAGAAGGTCTGCGGATACAGTATAAACAGTCGATTTATCATCCAGCGTCAGATAATAGTTGTCTCCTGAGGCACTGCCGATATAATAAGTCGTCTGTGTTCCCTTTTTATCCTTTACCCTGATCGTATAGGCGGGGTGTTCCAGTCCGTAGTCTTCAAGGCTGTCTCCGTTTTTTAGTTTCCGGACGGCCTCGATCTTCTGAAACTGAGATGCCATGGAGGTGAGATAACTCTGTTCCACAGGAAATTCGCTGTTTTTTTCATAAAACCATGTACCGTTCCTTTTCACAAAAGACAGATCCTGCCCGTTGTTATAGGAAATAGAGGTGAGATCCGACATATCTTTAATGATCAGTTTGTCAGAAGAACTTTTTTGTGCAGACTGTTTTTTCTGATACATGCGGAGTCCGGCGTACAGGGCTAGAAGCCCTGCAAAGACCAGAATCAGAATGATCAATGTTTTTTTCTGTCTCATAGAAACCTCCTTACCTTCTTCTCCGGCGGAACCAGACGACAAAGCCTCCGGCAATGACCATGAAAGGAATGACAAAAATGATCAGGATACTGAAGATACCCGGGTGTGCGATGCTGTTATAAGTCACCTGGAGGCTCTTCGGCGAGACGGAAATATTATCTGCACTGTCCAGATTCGCTGTGACAGAATTCATGAACAGCGTAAGGTTTTCTAAAGTTGAAAAAGACTCTGTTACCTGTGCGTCAATGAGCATATTGCTTCCGTAGACGGTCAGACGGCTATCTTTCTTTTTCTTCTTTCCGCCGCTGTCTTTTACAGTGACCGATTCTGTGGCTGCGGCACCCAGTATATAGGTTCCCTGTGTCTGTTTCTTCTCTGTGACGGCACAGCCGTTTTCAGAAGTGGCCATGAAAGATTCCACATTGATGGTATCCCGGACAGGATCTGTCTGCGTCATGCCTTTCGAGTTAATCATCAGCACAGAATTTGAGGAGATACCGGAGGCCATATCGCCGCTCACAGATAAGTTCGGTATGAGATAATAATAATTTCCCTGATAGCAGCGCTCTGCGTCGGCAATATATCCATTGGCAACTTTCAGGCCATAGTTTTCCAAAATACCATAGAGCCGTGTCATGCTCTTGTCTGTATAGGCCAGAAGGGACATGACGTTTCCCCCTTTTTTCAAATAAGTGGTCAGAACTTTGGCTTCATCTTTTGTGAGATCGCTGGTCGGGCCGTTGAGTATAAGAAGGTCACAGTCCTCCGGTATAGATGAGGCAGTCAGGAGATTCAGCTCTGACACAGAGATCCTGGATTTTTCCATCAGATCTGTGACAGAAGATGACAGGGCGGTTTCACCGTGTCCGGCCGTGTAATAAGCCTTATATTCTTTTGTATTTGTCACATAATCTACTGCACTGGTCAGCTGTCCGTCTCCGTCAAACTTTGTGGCGGAAGAAGATGTATTATAATAGGAAGATTCCGTTACTAAAATATCGTCGAAGGAGATCGAAGTCTGCCGGTCTGTTGCTTTACAGGATACGACGATACTGTTTTTTTCCGTGTCATACTTTGTCAGTGCGGAAGGATGCAGTACGGGGTCGATCCATTCTACCCTGAGGCGGCTGGAGAGAGAGGCATACTTGGTGATAAAGGTCCTGATACGGTCATCGGTGTTCCCTTTTTCGGCGATTACATAAAGGCTGACGTCCTTATCTAAATTTTTAAGCAGCTTTTGGCTTGTTGATGAGATCTCATATATATTGGTGTCGCTGATATCAATCTGCCGGATCTTCTGAGGCAGCTGTGCCACAAGAAGATTAAACAGGATTACGATTCCTATGACAACGGCAGTAACAGCTATGCTGTATGAGCCTCTCCTGGAATTCTTTGTCTGAAATAATTGTTTTATTTTATCCACTTACAGTCCTCCTAACTCCATCGTCTTTTCTGAACTGCCTGCACGGTCAAAAATATAAAAAGAATGATGACGGAGAGATAGTATAAAAGCCCTCCGATATCAAAAATATAGTTCTGAGCGAAATTATAGAAAACACCGGTCAGGACGAAATGTTCCAGAATGTCATGAATGAAATTTTCAAATACAGACGATTTAATGAAATAAACCGCAATACTTAAGACCAAGCCGGCAATCTCGGCAATTCCTGCTATGATTTGGTTTTTTGTAATATGATAGATCAGTCCTGCGGCCATTGACAGGAACAGGATGGTGATGATGACGCCGCTGAGTGCGCTGGTCGGCACATAGTTTAAGAGATTGTCAAGCATATACAAAAAGAATAAAACCCCGAAGGTGCTGATCGCCGCAATGACCGGGCTCTCTGTCAGGGAAGACAGAAACATTCCAATGCCGATAAAGACACAGCCCAGCAGATAAAAAGCCAGGATCGAAGAATAATCCACCAGAAGATGAGCATTTCCCTGAAATTTGATGATCAGAGGAAACAGGCAGTAGATCAGGCAGGGTATGGCGAACACCGTGATCATCGCAAAGTATTTGCCTAAAATGATCTTTGTCAGAGGCACAGGCGAGGTCAGAAGCAGCTGATCTGTCTTATTTTTTCTTTCTTCCGCAAAGCATTTCATGGACAGAACCGGGACCGTGATCAGAACGGCAAAGATGACGCCGGACAGCGAATAAGAAAAATAGGGATAGCCGCTGGTCAGGTTATATACCATAAAATATACACCTCCTATGACAGTGAGAACTGCCGCAAAGGCACAGCCAATCATGGAGGTAAAATAGGAGCGGAGTTCCCGCTTATAAATTGCTTTCATCTTTTTCGTCTCCTTCCTGTTCCTGGCTGTCTGTGTCGGTCAATTCCAGGAAAATGTCTTCTAGATTCGTCCTGGAAATATAAATCCGTGTGACCGGGATTTTTTCTCTTGCAAAAGCAAGGGAAATCTCCCGGCAGATTTTTTTACTGTCGCCGGTGAATTCCACTGAGATATCGCAGGAATCTCCCGTGTCTCCTTTCCAGCAGATTGTGTGTATGCCGGAGAGAGAATCCAGAACAGACTGTATTCGGGCCGGGTCCGACATGATGGTAAGCTCCACACTATCCTTTCCACGGGACATTTCTTCCAGTTGTTTTGGTGTACCCTCGGCTGTCAGGCGCCCTTTTGAAATAATGAGGACATAATCGCAGATTTCCTGAACCTCCGCCAGGATATGAGAGCTGAGAATGATCGTATGATCTTTGGAGAGTGTGCGGATGAGCTGCCGGATTTCGATGATCTGCTTTGGGTCCAGGCCAACCGTCGGTTCATCTAGAATAATGATTTCGGGGAAACCAAGCACTGCGGCCGCAAGACCGGTTCTCTGGCGGTATCCTTTGGAAAGATTGCGGATCAGGCGGCTGGAAACATCGGTAAGCCTGACGAGACTGAGGACTTCGTCTACCTGTGCCGCCCTTTCTTTTCCGGGGATCTCTTTTAATTCAGATACGAAACTTAAATATTCCCGGACGGTCATATCAGGATAGAGGGGCGGAATTTCCGGAAGATATCCCACGGATCTTTTCGCTTTCTCCGGTTCTTTTAAAATATCGAATCCGTTGATCAGGACTTCTCCGCTGTCTGCGCCGATATATCCGGTCATGATATTCATCGTAGTGGACTTTCCGGCGCCGTTAGGTCCGAGGAAACCGTAGACCCGGCCTTTCTCGATTGTAAATGACAGGTCATCCAACGCCGGATGGCCGTCATAGCTCTTGGTAAGATGTTTTACTTCAATCAATTTACTGCCTCCTTTTGTGTTGTCTCCTAACATAATAAAAAAGAAAACGAAACAAAATGTGATGAAAGTTTGATTCTTTTGTGTTCTCCTTCTGATCCTCAGTTACAAGTCTTTTTTTTTATTTCCATTTCTGTTATAATCTTAGAAAATAATTTCCATGTGACCTGCATTGTGTGAAAAGGGGCGGTGACTATGAAGGTAAAAGGCGTCAGACTTTATGGGGTAAAGGACATCAGGATGGAAGAATTTGAACTTCCCGGGATCAAAGAGGACGAGATCCTGCTCAAGATCCTCTGCAATGGAATTGCCATGTCTACTTTAAAAGAAATCACGCTTGCACAGAGGCATCTGAGGGTTCCGAAGAACATACGAAGATATCCGATCTTGATCGGACATGAATTCGCCGGTGTCATTGAACAGGTGGGTGAGAAGTGGAAGGATCAGTATTGTCCCGGAGACAAGTATGTAGTTGTTCCTGAGATACCCGGACAGATTGAGTCTCCCGGTTATTCCTATGAGTATTTCGGAGGAGCTGCCACCTACTGTATTGTCCCGGGAGAAGTGATTGAAAAGGGATGTCTGCTTACTTTTGAGGGGGAGAGCTTTTATGAGGCAACAGTGGCACAGGCACTGTACAGTATTGTGGGAAGCTTTCACTCCAATTACCACAGCAAACCCGGTTCCCACGACCACATTTCCGGCATCAAAGAAGGCGGCAATACAGTGATTCTTGGAGGATGCGGGCCCATGGGGCTGATGGCTATCCGCTATGTTCTGACTATGGAGAAGAAACCGAAAAGGCTTGTGGTGACGGATATTAACGAAGATCGGATTGTCAAAGCCAGAAGGCTGATTCCGGTGCAGGAAGCACAGCGAAATGGAGTGGAGCTTTACTATATAAATCCGTCCATGATGGTAGATCCTGCTTCCGCTCTGCTGGCACTGACCAATGAAAAGGGATATGACGATGTTTTCGTCTATGCCCCGCCGAAAAACGTGGCGGAGACAGGGAACAGGATCATGGCCATGGACGGCTGCATGAATATTTACGCGGCAACGGCGGACAAGAAGTACAGGGCGGGCATGAACATCTACGGCAGCCATTATCTTAAGACCAAGCTTATCGGCTCATCCGGGGGCCTTAGAAGCGATATGGAAGAAGCTCTTGAGCTGCTCCGTGACAAGAAGGTCGATGCTGCTATGAACATTACCCATATCGGAGGCCTTGATGCGGTTGTAGATACTACCTTGTATTTAAAGAAGATGCCGGGAGAGAAAAAGATCGTGTACACGCACATCTCTATGCCGCTGACGGCGATTGAGGATTTTCGGAAACTGGGAAAAGAAGACCCTCTGTTTGAACAGCTGGCGGATGCATGTGATGAGGCCGGGGGATTCTGGAACAAGAAAGCAGAGGAAATCCTGCTTGACTGGCATTCGGCGGAAGAATAGGGAAACAGATTTTTTTACCGTTATTTCCTAATAACTTCCTTGCATATTTGTATGTGAGTTAGTATAATATAGGAGTGAATTTACTTGACAAGTTCGGGTATAAGTAGGTATACTTTGATAATCAAACTATTATGAGGTATGAAGGAGATTAAATTATGTTAGAGAAAATGAAGGAAATCATTGCAGAACAGTTAAGCGTTGATGAAAGTGAAATTGCGTTAGAGACATCTTTCAAAGATGACTTAGGAGCTGACTCCCTGGACTTATTTGAATTAGTTATGGCATTAGAAGAAGAGTACGATGTAGAGATTCCGTCTGACGATCTGACAGAGCTTAATACTGTCGAAGATGTAATCAACTACTTAAAGAATAAAGGCGTAGAAGATTAAGATTGACAAAATATTGGCTTATAACTGATGATTTGAGGTTATAAGTCAATTTTTTAGAAACAGATATTTTGAAACTCAAAGTAATTGACGAGGTGATAACGATGGGTAAAATTGTTTTTATGTTTCCGGGACAGGGAGCACAGTATGTCGGTATGGGACAAGAGTTCTATGACTCTTTTGAACACAGCAGAGAAATATTTGAAAAAGCAAATGAAGTGTTGGATATTGATGTGAAGGCATTGTGCTTCGAGGAAAATGAAGACATTAACATTACGGAGTATACACAGGCGGCCATGGTGACAGCCAGTGTGGCCATTTTAAGAGAGATCGAAGCCATGGGTATAAAAGCAGATATGACAGCCGGTTTAAGTCTCGGTGAATACTGTGCCCTTGTTGCAGGCAATGTCATGAGCTTTGAGGATGCAGTCAAAGTTGTCCGCCAGAGGGGAATCCTTATGCAGGACACAGTGCCTGCCGGTGAGGGAGCTATGGCGGCTGTTCTTGGCATGAAGAAAGAAGAGATCGAGGCAGTGCTTCCCGGAGTGGACGGAGTTGTCTCCATCGCCAATTACAACTGCCCCGGACAGATTGTAATATCCGGGGAGGTGAAAGCCGTAGAGGCAGCGGCAGACGTGCTTCGCGAGGCGGGAGCCAAAAGAGTTCTTCCGTTGAAAGTCAGCGGACCATTTCACTCTCCTATGTTAAAACCTGCCGGGGAAAAACTGCTTGAGGTCTTAAAAGACGTGGATGTTCAGGATCCGGAGATTCCGTATGTTTCAAATACGACTGCAGAATTTGTTGCTTCCAAAGATCAGGTAAAAGACCTGCTGGGAAAACAGGTTTATTCTTCTGTCCGTTGGGAACAATCTATACATAAAATGATAGAAGCGGGAGCGGATACTTTTATCGAGATCGGTCCTGGAAGAACTCTGTCCGGCTTTATGAGAAAGATCGACCGGAAGATGAAAGTGATCAATATAGAGAAAAAAGAAGATTTGAAAAAGCTTGAGGAGGTCTTATCATGTTAGAAGGAAAAGTAGCTGTTGTCACAGGTGCAAGCCGTGGGATCGGCCGTGAAGTGGCACTTACCCTTGCAGGCTATGGGGCGAAAGTCATCGTCAATTACTGCGGGTCCAGAGAAAAAGCCGAAGAAGTGGTCGCTTCGATCAAAGAAAACGGCGGAGAAGCCAAAGTATATCAGGGAGATGTCTCCGATTTTGATACGGCCAAAGAAATGATGGCTTCCGTAAAAAAGGAATTCGGTTCCATCGACATCTTGGTAAACAACGCAGGAATCACAAAAGATAACCTGGCTATGAAGATGAGCGAAGAAGAGTTCGATCAGGTGATCAATGTCAATCTGAAGGGAACCTTTAACTGCATGAAACATGTGGCAAGGATTATGCTGAGACAGAAGTCCGGTCATATTATCAACATGTCTTCCGTTTCCGGTGTGATTGGAAATGCCGGGCAGATGAATTACTGTGCCTCCAAGGCAGGAGTCATCGGTATGACCAAATCTCTGGCGAGAGAACTTGGGTCCAGAGGGATCACGGTCAATGCGGTGGCACCGGGGTACATAGATACGGAGATGACGGAAGTGCTTCCGGAGGACGTGAAGAAGGGTATTATCGATACGATCCCGTTAAAAAAAGTAGGGACGACAAAGGATATCGCAGAGACAGTAGCATTTTTAGCATCTGACAAGGCGTCCTATATTACTGGGCAGACGATCAGTGTGGATGGCGGAATGGGAATGTAAAGGAGAGCAGTATGAAGAATTTAAAGAGAGTCGTAATTACCGGAATGGGTGCGATTACTCCGATCGGAAACAGTGTGGAAGAGTTCTGGGACGGAATCAAACAGCAAAAGACTGGATTTGCTCCAATCAGTCATTTTGATGCCAGTGAATACAAAACTCATCTGGCAGCAGAAGTAAAGGATTTTAAAGCGAAAGATTATATAGACCCGCGTTCTGCAAGGAGAATGGAACTGTTCTCCCAGTACGCCGTGGCTGCGGCCAAAGAGGCTATCGAGGATTCCGGACTGGATCTGGAAAAAGAAGATACAGCGAGGATTGGTGTATCTGTCGGGTCGGGAACAGGAAGTCTGCAGATTGTAGAAAAAAACACCGAAGTCATCCGTACAAAGGGTCCTAACAGAGTCAAGCCTCTGGTGGTTCCGATGATGATCTCCAACATGGCTGCGGGAAATGTTTCCCTTGCGTTTGGGTTAAGGGGCAAGAGCATCAATGTAGTTACTGCATGTGCTACAGGCACGCAGTCTATTGGAGAAGCATTCCGCTCGATCCAGTGCGGCGAGGCAGATGTGATGGTGGCAGGAGGAACGGAAGCCTGCATCACGCCGGTAGCTGTGGCGGGATTTGCCTCTCTGACAGCACTGAGCAGTTCTGAAGATCCAAAACGTGCATCCATTCCGTTTGATAAGGAAAGAGACGGATTTGTTATTGGAGAGGGAGCAGGCGTAGTAGTGCTCGAGACATTGGAGCACGCCAAAGCCAGAGGTGCCAGGATCCTTGCGGAAGTCGTGGGATATGGTGCTACCAGCGATGCTTTCCATATCACATCTCCGGCAGAAGACGGAGAGGGTGCAGCGCGTGCGATGCAGTTTGCCATTGACGAGGCGGAGATTCGTCCCGATGATGTGGACTATATTAACGCCCACGGAACGAGTACACCGGCCAACGACAAGTTTGAGACGAAAGCGATCAAAACAACCTTCGGAGAGCACGCCAAAGACTTGAAGATCAGTTCTACAAAATCTATGATCGGTCACGGACTTGGGGCTGCCGGAGCCATTGAGTTTATCACCTGTGTAAAAACTGTTCTGGAAGACTACATTCATCCGACCGTAGGACTTAAGGTGCCGGATGAGGAATGTGACCTGGATTACACATTAGAGCCGGTCACAGACCGCACGGTCAATTATGCTCTGAGCAATTCACTTGGGTTCGGAGGGCATAATGCAACACTTCTGATCAAAAAGTTTGCGGAATAGGGAGGATAGACTATGAAATTAGAGGAAATGAAAGAACTGATCCAGGCATTATCAGAGTCAGATGTCGATAAGTTTGAATATAAAGATGATGATTTCTCAGTAAAGCTGTCAAAGAAGAAGGAAAGAGTCCTGGCAGCACCGGAATTGGCAGCGCCGCCTGTACCCGCGGCGGCTCCTGCGCCGCAGAACACGCCGGAAGTTCTGCCGGAAGTAAAAGAGGCGGAAGGCAATGCCGTGACAGCTCCTTTGGTCGGGACTTTTTATGCAGCTCCGTCGGAAGGAGCAGAACCGTTCGTGCAGGTAGGTGATACGGTGACAAAGGGACAGATCATTGGAATTGTTGAAGCTATGAAGCTGATGAACGAAGTGGAGAGTGAGTTTGAAGGAACCGTAGTGAGCATCCCGGTTCATAACGGGGATATCGTGGAATACGGGGAACCTCTGGTCATTATCCGGTAGGAAAGGGGAAACATATGCTGAATATTAAAGAAATTATGAATATTATCCCACACAGGAGCCCGTTTCTTCTGGTTGACCGGATTGAGGAAATGGAAGTCGGAAAAAGGGCAGTGGGCAAAAAATGCGTGACATACAATGAACCGTTCTTTGCGGGACATTTTCCGCAGGAGCCGGTGATGCCGGGTGTGCTGATCATCGAGGCACTGGCTCAGGTGGGAGCCGTGTGCTGCCTTTCTGCGGAAGAGAATAAAGGAAAGATTGGATTTTTAGGCGGAGTCAATAAGGCAAAATTCCGCGGAAAAGTCGTACCAGGAGACGTGCTGAATCTGGAAGTAGAGATGATCAAGGTGAAAGGACCGGTAGGCGTCGGCAAGGGAACCGCAACGGTGGACGGAAAGGTCGTCGTGTCCGGCGAAATCACATTCATGATCGGCTAGGAGGAAGCGTCGTATGTTTAAGAAAATTTTAATTGCAAACAGAGGAGAGATCGCGGTGCGCATTATCCGGGCCTGCCGTGAGATGGACATCCTTTCTGTAGCGGTTTGCTCCGAGGCGGATAAAGAGGCTCTGCACGCACAGCTGGCGGACGAGACCGTCTGTATCGGTCCTGCGCCTGCAAAGGACAGCTATCTGGATATGGAAAGGATCATTGGAGCTGCCATGGCGGTAGGAGCGGATGCCATTCATCCGGGATTCGGATTTTTATCGGAGAACAGCAAGTTTGTCCGCATGTGTGAAAAGTGCAACATATCCTTTATCGGGCCTTCCGCAGAAATCATTGACAAGATGGGGGATAAATCTTCTGCCAGAAAGACGATGATGGAAGCGGGTGTTCCGGTTGTGCCGGGGACCAAAGATGCGGTTTATGAAGCTTTGGAGGGCAGGAAGACTGCCGATGAGATGGGATATCCTGTCATGATCAAGGCATCCGCAGGCGGCGGAGGCAAGGGCATGAGGATCTGCGAAGATTCCGCAGAGTTTGAACATATATTTGAAACGGCAAAGCGGGAAGCAGAAAATGCTTTCGGAGACGGCACCATGTATATTGAAAAATATATCCGTGATCCGAGACATATCGAATTTCAGATTCTGGCTGATAAATACGGAAATGTAGTTCATCTGGGTGAGAGGGACTGTTCCATCCAGAGACGTCATCAGAAGCTGATCGAGGAGTCACCGTCACCGGCCATTAACAAAGAACTCAGAGAGAAGATGGGAGCCATTGCAGTCAAAGCGGCAAAAGCGGCCGGATATTACAGCGCAGGCACCATTGAATTCCTGAAGGACCAGGACGGGAATTTCTATTTCATTGAGATGAACACCAGGATTCAGGTAGAACATCCGGTCACGGAATGGGTCACCGGCATAGACTTGATCAGGGAACAGATTCGCATTGCGGCGGGAAGGTATCTGACTTATCAGCAGAAGGATATCCATATCTCCGGACACGCCATCGAGGTAAGGGTAAATGCAGAGGATACGGAACACGATTTCAGGCCGAGTCCGGGAACCGTTACAAACGTACATTTTCCGGGCGGCAAGGGTGTGCGCATTGACTCTGCCCTGTTTACCGGTTATCAGATTCCTCCGTTCTATGATTCGATGGTTGCAAAACTGATCGTATATGACAAAAACCGTGAACTGGCATTGAGGAAGCTCAGAAATGCTCTGGGAGAGCTGGTGCTGGAAGGCATCAGGACGAACATTGATTACCAGTATGACATCATCAATCATCAGGATTTTATTGACGGAAATGTAGATACCGGATTTATTGAAAGGTTCCAGAAGGAACGGGAAGAAGAGACAGAAAGCCAGGGTGAAGCATCATGTTAAAAGAAATGTTTAAGAAAAGAACATTGACACCTCAGGAGAAAAAGCAGGCGGAACGGGTAAAAAAAGCCAAAGATACCCTGCTTGAATACCAGGCGCCGGAAGGGCTGTTCCAAAAATGCAGTGACTGCGGAAAGCCGGTCTATAACGAAGACATTATTGAAAATTATTATATCTGTCCCCACTGTGGAAATTATTTCAGAATACGGCCGAGAACAAGGATCGCCATGGTCCTGGACCGCAATACCTTTGAGGAGTGGGACACCGGACTTGCCACGTCCGATCCGCTGGAGTTTCCGGGCTATTTGAAAAAGCTGGAGCACCAGAAATCTGTGACCAATCTGGAAGAAGCGGTGATCACGGGAAAAGGAAAGATTGGGGGCAGTGAAGCGGCCATTGCAGTCATGAGCGCTGATTTTATGATGGGCAGCATGGGCCAGGTCGTTGGTGAAAAGATCACAAGGGCCATCGAGAGAGCAACTGATCAGAGAATCCCGATCATTATTTTTACATGTTCGGGAGGAGCCAGGATGCAGGAGGGAATCATTTCCCTGATGCAGATGGAAAAGACATCGGCGGCTTTGAGAAGACATGACCAGGCGGGACTTTTGTATATCAGTGTACTGACAGATCCGACGACCGGAGGAGTGACTGCAAGTTTTGCCATGCTGGGAGATGTCATACTGGCGGAACCGGGAGCATTGGTTGGATTTGCAGGGCCGCGAGTCATCGAGCAGACCATCGGACAGAAGCTTCCGGATGGTTTCCAGAGATCTGAATTTCTGCTGGAGCACGGATTTGTGGATAAGATCGTTGAGCGGAAGAACCTGCGGAAAGTGCTTGCCACCATTATAAGGAGTTGTTGTTATGAGTCATAATAATTTAACACCATGGGAGAGAGTCGAGATCTCCAGGTCAGCGGAGCGGCCGACCAGCCTGGACTACATCACAACGATTTTTGACCGTTATATGTCTCTGCACGGAGACCGCTTATTTGGCGATGACGGGGCGATCGTAGGAGGGCTGGCATCCATAGACGGGATTCCGGTCACAGTTGTCGGACAGCAGAAAGGCCGTTCTACAAAAGAAAATATAAAAAGGAACTTCGGAATGCCTTCCCCGGAAGGCTACAGGAAGACTATGCGTCTCATGCGCCAGGCAGAGAAATTTCACCGTCCGGTCATCTGTTTTGTGGATACGCCGGGAGCCTTCTGCGGCATCGAAGCTGAAGAGGGCGGTATCGGTGAGGCGATTGCGAGGAACCTTTATGAGATGTCTTCCCTGAAAGTTCCGATCCTTTCAATTATGATCGGAGAAGGCGGCAGCGGCGGAGCCATCGCCATGGCTGTCGGCAATGAGGTGTGGAGTATGGAAAACTCCACTTACTCAGTCCTTTCCCCGGAAGGGTTTGCAAGTATTTTGTGGAAAGACGGAAGCAGAGCATCCGAGGCTGCAAAAGTAATGAAGATCACAGCGGCAGATTTAAAGGAACTCGGAGTGATCGAGAAGGTTATCAGAGAACCCGAACCTGCAAGCATTGATAATATTATCGAACTTTCAGAGGAGATCAGAGAGATGATTGTTGATTTCCTGAAACGATATAGGAAGAAAACGCCGGAAGAGATTGTAGAAGAGAGATACCAGCGCTTTAGAAAGATGTAAGTGAAAGAAAGACCACGGAGGTAATGGAAGTGAAACCATTAAAGATCGGGGATTTGGTTGCGAAAATCCCTATTATACAGGGGGGAATGGGCGTAGGTGTCAGTTTGAGTTCCCTTGCGGGAGCTGTTGCAAAAGAGGGCGGCATCGGTGTGCTGTCGGCGGCTCAGATCGGATACGACGAGCCGGATTTTGAGAAGGACCCTGAGGGGGCCAACATGCGTGCCATGAAAAAACACATCAGGAAGGCCAGAGAGATTGCGCCCGACGGTATCATCGGCATAAACATTATGGTAGCCACAAGGCTGTATGCCAACTATGTAAAGGAAGCGATTGCAAACGGCATTGACCTGATCATTTCAGGCGCGGGACTTCCGACAGAGCTTCCGGCTCTGGCAAAGGGAAGCAGGACAAAGCTTGTCCCGATCGTATCCCCGAAAAAGTCGGCGCGGGTGATTCTCAAGATGTGGGATAAAAAACATCAGACGGCGCCGGATGCGCTTCTGATCGAGGGGCCGAAGGCCGGAGGTCATCTGGGATTTAAATACGAAGAGCTTGTCAGCGATGAGACTTATGAAAACTATGACGATACGATCCGTGAGATCATAGACATGGTAAAACCATATGAAGAAAAGTATGAAAAAGACATTCCGGTTATCGTGGCGGGAGGAGTTTCTTCCAAAGAAGACATGGAGCACTGTCTTTCTATGGGAGCTTCCGGCGTGCAGATTGCCACTCCGTTTGTCACCACTGAGGAATGTGATGCTGATATCAGGTATAAAGAAGCTTATATTAACTGCAAAAAAGAAGATATCACAATCGTAAAGAGTCCGGTGGGAATGCCGGGGCGGGCCATCAAAAATAAATTTATGGAAATCGTCCAGAGAGAAGGCAGGATCAAGCCGAAGCACTGTTTTAACTGTATGTCTGCCTGCAATCCCGGTGAGACAGTTTACTGCATCACGGAGCGCCTGATCGAGGCTGTCAGAGGAAACATTGATGATGGATTGATCTTCTGCGGGGCTGATGCGTGGAAGTGTCATAAGATCAGCACGGTAAAAGATGTGATTGGAAGCTATATAAAATAAAAGATTAAGCGAACAAAAAATCTCCGCAAAAGGATTCACTGCCTTTTGCAGAGATTTTTTGTTTCAGAGCAGTCTTCACACCAAGACCACATCGGTCATTTCCTGTATATTGCTCAGGACATCTCCGGGAATGTCGTTGTCGATGATCAGATGGTCAATATCATGCCAGCTTGTGTACTGTATGAGGGAAGATGCCTGAGCCTTGGAGCTGTCAGCGATCACTACATTGGTTCTGGCATTGGGTATGATGGCCTGTTTCGTCTGGGCGTCCTGAAAATCGGATACGGCCGGCCCTTTGTGCTGCTCAAAGCCATTGGTGCCGAGGAATGCAATGTCGACCTTAAGAGAATTAATCAGGCTCGTGGCCTGGAATCCTTCGGCTGCCATACTGTTGGGATTCAGCATGCCTCCGGTGAGGATGACCTTGTTGCTGCTGTGTACCAAAGCATATGCGGCTTCCAGGGAAGTGGTCACGATGGTGTAGCCTGACTTTTTGCTGAGCATCCCGGCCAGGCAGAAGATCGTACTTCCGGAGTCCAGGAATATGACATTGCCGTCACCGATAAATTCCATTGCCCGTTCGCAGAGTTTTTCTTTTAATGGAAGCTTTTCCCTCACCCTGGATTCCCATGGAAGCGGCTGCAGTTCATAGACAGAAGTTGCGCCGCCGTGACTTTTTTTTACCGCTCCTATTTCATTTAAATGAAGTAAATCCCGCCGTATCGTTTCCCTGGATACCTGAAACTGCTT
The DNA here is from genome assembly GCF_003461725.1 of Anaerostipes sp. AF04-45. Lineage (NCBI taxonomy): Bacteria > Bacillati > Bacillota > Clostridia > Lachnospirales > Lachnospiraceae > Anaerostipes > Anaerostipes sp. AF04-45. Next base: position 33,134 of record NZ_QTXQ01000003.1, on the reverse strand, counting down.
GGCCAGCTGGCTGATCTTTACGCTTCCATTGCTGTTTAATAATCTTATAATTTCTTTATGGCGTTCTGCCGCGATTAATTTGCCCATCCTGTGTCTCCTTCGTGAATCAAGCTGTTTTAAGCATAGTTTACTGCATTTTTAAGTGAAAGTCAAATTTATACAGCACAAAATCATGCAAAACTCCAAAAAAAGCAAAATATTATGTTGACATTATTGGATTATGAATCTATAATGAAAGCATAAAGCAACAAAACGCCACAATATAAAAACATATTGCCACATAACAAGAAGAAGGAGAATAGGATGGAAGCAGTCAATTTAAAGATCATCACGGACGAACTTTCAAAGTTTTCAGGAATGGTTAAAGAAGAAGAAATCCAGGGTTTGGCAGATGAAATTAAGAAAGCAAATAAAATCTTTTTGGCAGGAGCAGGGCGTTCCGGGCTGGCAGCCAGAGGATTTACCAACCGTTTGCTGCATATGGGATTTGATGTACACTTTGTGGGAGAGATCTCCTGCCCGCCGATCAAAGAAGGAGATCTGATCATACTCGGATCCGGTTCCGGAACAACACAGAGCCTGATCGTTATGGGAGAAAAAGCAAAGAAGGTAGGGGCAAGGATTGCAACCGTTACTATGTTCCCGACTCATACCATCGGAGAGATGGCAGACGTTATCGTGACAGTTCCCGGCTCTACACCGAAGAAGGCAGAAGGAGAAAAGAACCTGGCAGAGTCCAATCAGCCGATGGGAAATCTGTTCGAGCAGATGAGCTGGCTGACCTATGACAGTATCATCATGAATCTGATGAGCGATCTTGGGCAGACAAGCGAAGAAATGATGGGAAGACATACAAACTTAGAATAAAAATTGTCCAGTTCATTTTGAAACTCAAAGAGGAGGAAAAGAATTGCAGAGATTTGTAAATAATCCGGATTATGTTGTTGAGGATATGCTGAAAGGCTTCTTGAAAGCCCATGATGATCTGATTGTAAAGAATGAAACAAATGACAGGGTAGTTCAGTATAAAAATACGCCGGTAGAAGGTAAAGTAGGTCTGGTAACCGGAGGCGGAAGCGGCCATGAGCCCGCATTCCTTGGTTATGTGGGAGAAAATATGATGGATGCGGTAGCTGTCGGAGAGGTGTTTTCATCTCCGTCTGCCCAGGCATTTTATGATGCATTTATGGCGGCAGACTCAGGAAAAGGTGTCGCATGCCTGTTTGGTAACTACGCCGGGGACAACATGAATGTAAAAATGGCAATCCGCAAAGCAAAAAAACAGGGAGTCACTGTAAAATATGTGACTGCGACAGACGATGTGGCATCTTCCCCGAAAGAGACAAAGGAAAAACGCCATGGAATCGCAGGCGGTGTCTTCATGTGGAAAACTGCGGGAGCGAAGGCTGCCATGGGAGCTGACCTGGATGAAGTGATCGAACTGGCTCAGAAAGCAGTGGACAACACTAGAAGTATCTGTGTGGGACTCAGTCCATGCGCAATACCGGCTGTGGGCCATCCGAACTTTGATATTAAAGAAGGCGATATGGAATTCGGAATCGGACATCACGGAGAACCGGGGATCAACGTTCAGAAACTAAAGCCTGCCAAAAAGATCGCAAAGGATATGGCAAAGGCAGTGATCGATGATCTGGAACCGGAAAACGGTGCTGAAGTGGCAGTGCTCTTATCCGGTCTGGGAGCAACACCGATCATGGAATTATACGTACTCTATGATGAAATTGAAGCGTATCTTAAGGATCAGGGACTTTCTATTTATAAGGTGCTGATCGGAGATTATGTGACATCACTGGATATGAATGGTGCGGCACTTACGGTTATGAAGCTTGATGAAGAGTTAAAAGAGCTTCTGGACTATGATGCCAAAGCGCCGGGTTTAAAATAAGTCATTGACAACATTATTTAGATAGGAAAGGAACCTGATTATGAAATTACAGTTAGCTTTAGACGAAATGCCGTTAGTAGATGCCTTGAGATTTGCAGATAAGGTTGCAGAACACGTTGATATCATTGAAATTGGAACGCCGTTTGTCATGGATGAGGGAATGCGCGGAGTGCGTGAATTCCACCGTTTCTTCCCGGATAAAGAAATTCTTGCAGACTTAAAGATCATGGACGGCGGATACCTGGAAGCAAGCTATGCATATGAAGCCGGTGCAGCTTATGCGACAATCCTTGGAGTATCTGACAATCTGACGATCGAAGGGGCTTTAAAGGCTGCCAGAGATTATGAGAGAAAGCTTGTTGTGGATATGATCTGTGTAGAAGACCTTCCGAACAGAATTGCAAAGATGGAAGAGATCGGAGTCGATATTTTAGCAGTTCACACCGGAGCTGACCAGCAGGCGGCAGGCAGAGAGCCGATCCAGGATCTTCAGGTTATGACTGAGCATGCAAAAAAAGCTCAGATTGCCGTAGCCGGAGGAATCAACAGTAAGACCATCGACAAATATGTGGCATTAAAACCGGAGATCATTATTGTAGGATCAGCAATCGGTCATGCGGATGATCCGGTAGCGGAAGCAAAAGCAATCAAAGACGCAATGCTGTAAAATACATAAGTAGTGAGGTAAAGTACTATGGCTAGTTTTAAAAATGCAGATGCAGGTATTATTGTAGACCAGCTGATCAAGACCATTCAGGAGCAGAGAGATTATCTGAGCGAAATTGATGGGAAGATCGGCGACGGTGATCATGGTATTAACATGAACAAAGGGTTTACGATGTGCGAAGATAAACTCAAGGGAAAGACTTATAACCTGAGTGAAGGTTTATCGATCCTTGGGGAGACTCTTCTCGACGATATCGGCGGGTCCATGGGACCGCTGTACGGTATGCTGTTTGATGAGATGGCAATGGCCTGTGAAGACGCTGAGGAGATTGACGCCGAGGTGTTTGGCGAAATGGTTACCAACGCTGTGGAAGGCCTGCAGGAGATCAGTCCTGCGAAGGTGGGTGATAAATCTCTGATCGATACATTGGTTCCGGCCAAGGAAGCTTTTATCGCAGCAAAAGAAGAAGGCAAAGAGTTTGCGCAGTGCCTGGAGGCAATGAATGAGGCTGCCGAAAAAGGGTGGCAGTCTACAAAAGATCTCGTGGCAAAGATCGGACGGGCAAGCCGTCTGGGAGAACGGTCCAGAGGAGTTCTGGATGCAGGAGCCACAAGCTGTTATTTCATTGTGACGGGTATCGGCAAAGCGGCAATCGGGCTGCTCAAATAAATCTGTCTGAGATACACTATGTGAGAGATTGAGGGATTTCTTATTCAGGAAAGGCTGTCATGCCGGGAAACCGGCGGGCGGCCTTTTTGCAGCAGATTATAATAGATCTGCTGACTGCAATAAGTTATACTATTTATAGACCTAATAACCAAATATCATATATATGTGGGATAAGGAGGAAATCAGATGATACCAACAAGAAAATTGAGCAACGGTGTAGAGATGCCGTACCTGGGGTTTGGGACGTGGAAGCTGAAAGGTGAGGAGTGCTCTCAGATGGTGAAATATGCGCTGGACACAGGTTACACAGCAATTGATACGGCGCAGGTTTACTTAAATGAAGAGGCGGTCGGAGAGGGAATCCGCCGTTCCGGCAGGAAGAGAGAAGAGTTCTTTGTAACTTCAAAGGTGAGAAACCGTTTTCAGGGTTATGATAATACTTTATATGCCGTTGAGGCGTCTCTTAAGAGGTTTGGTTTAGAACAGCTGGATCTGTTTCTGGTTCACTGGCCCGGAGAGGACATGTACGTCCCTACATGGAAAGCTCTGGTCCGCATGTATGAGGAAGGGCTGCTCCGGGCAGTGGGAGCAAGCAATTTTTATCCGGAGCATCTGGAAACCTGTGCCCAGGAAACAGGCGTTATGCCGATGGTAGATCAGATCGAGATGCATCCTTATTTTCAGCCGTACGAGATCGTTGAATACTGCAGAAGCCATGATATCTTTCCGGTTGCGTGGAGTCCGCTTATGGCAGGGGGAGAGAGCAGAAAGGACGCAAAGACTGCAAAAGCCGGAGAGACAGGAGTACAATTAAAAAGCCCGATGGAAGACCCGGTGATTCTAAAGATTGCAGAGAATCATGAAAAGACTCCGGCACAGGTGATCCTGCACTGGCTTGTGCAAAATCAATTCGGTGTGATACCGAAATCCTCAAATGAGGGAAGAATCAGGCAGAACATGGAGATCTTTGATTTCCGGCTGACGGATGAAGAGATGAAACAGATGCAGAAGCTTACCGAAAAGCAGATCCGGGTGGGAGACGATCCGAGAACCTACCGGTTCCCTCTGCTGGATGAGATGATCGCGGCAGGAAAAGAGCCGGAGAGAGACAAATTCGGAAATTACATGTGACATTTTCTTCATGATTTCCGTTCGGCTCTTAGAATGTCTTGCTCCAATCATGAAGAAAATGGACGTAAAATAATGTAGGCAGAAGGACGGCACAGCCCGTCCTTCTTTTTTGAGTTGTTAACTGCAGACTGCGAAGTGCAGAAATCAAAATCGTTAAATTGCATTCCTCAAATATATATGCTACATTAGTGGAAAAAGAGAAAACCATAAATAGGAATCAAATACATGGATATAATGAAAACAAGCGGTATAAAGAAAAAAGTAATAGAAGAGATCAGACAATTAGCAGTGGATTACAATATTCAAAAAGTAATCTTATTTGGGTCACGTGCCCGTGGAGATTACCATGAGAGAAGTGATATTGACCTGGCAGTATTGGGTGGAGATACAAATAACTTTGCACTGGCAGTGGATGAGGAGACTTCTACGCTGCTGATGTATGATATCGTAGATTTAAGTCTGCCGGTACAGGAGGAACTAAAAGATAGGATTTATCAGGAAGGGATCGTGATCTATGAAAAAATTTGATAACTTCTGTAAAGCGTTGGACAATCTTGAAGACATTTATAAATATGAAGAACCCTATGACATTGTCGTATTGACTGGACTGGTGGCGCTTTATGAAATTTGTTTTGAACAGTTTTGGAAGGCAGTCAAGGAAGTTTTATCTGAAAATGGAATAGAAGAGGCAGCCACAGGGTCACCCCGCAGTATTATAAAACTTGCTTATAGTGTGAATTTAATAAAAGATCAGGAAGTCTGGCTGGAGGCTCTGGTATCCAGAAACAATGTTGCTCATGCATATAATCAGGCGATTGCCATGGATATTGTAAAGAAGACCAAAGAACGGTATGTCGTCATGTTTCGGGAACTCAGATCGGAAATCAAAGAAAACTGGTTCTGATATTTGACCGTGTTTCTTCTATAATATATGTTTTTATTTTTGTTTCCTGAAAAAAACAAAAAAATCCCTTGCAATGGGAAAGAATATAAGATATAATCAAATCGTTGTGACCTTGATAGCGGTGAAGCGAGAGGTTGCTGTACCGGCAAAAGCCGGCGCAGGTTTTCCGTGGAGCGAATGTCAAGTTGTTAAAACTGGCGACAAGTCACTGTACGAATATTACAATCTATTTTTAATATTTAAAGATAGAGACGCAGTGTGTAAATCTTACGATACACACGGAGGAGTGTACAGTCACCACTTGTCGTGCTACAAGAAATTTATAGTGCGAAAAGGAGGCGGCTTTTTTTATGGCAGCAAGTCAAGTAATGAGAATTACATTAAAAGCGTATGATCATCAATTAATCGATGCTTCAGCAAAGAGTATCATCGAAACAGTAAAGAAAACAGGATCTAAGGTGAGCGGACCGGTACCGATGCCGACAAAGAAGGAAGTAGTTACCATCATCCGTGCAGTACACAAGTACAAAGATTCCAGAGAACAGTTCGAGCAGAGAACTCACAAGAGATTGATTGACATCATCACACCAACACAGAAGACAGTCGATGCATTATCTAAGTTAGAAGTACCGGCTGGTGTTTACATCGATATCAAGATGAAAACAAAATAGGAAGTTATCCCGCAGGGTTATGAACAAATAAGGAATCCCCTTAAGCTTTCATAGCGTCTAGGATGATTTTAACGTCAAGCGTTATAATCCGCTGTAGATTAAATAGGAGGAAATATCAATGAAAAAAGCGATTTTAACAACAAAAGTCGGAATGACTCAGATCTTTAACGAAGACGGAGTTTTAACACCGGTTACTGTACTGCAGGCTGGGCCTTGTGTCGTTACTCAGGTAAAGACAGAAGAAAACGATGGCTACGAAGCAGTTCAGGTCGGATTTGCAGATAAGAAAGAAAAGTCTGTAAACAAACCGGAGAAGGGACACTTCGACAAAGCAGGTGTTGCACCTAAAAAATTCGTGAGAGAATTCAAATTTGAAAATGCTTCTGAATACACAGTAGGTCAGGAAATCAAAGCTGACATTTTTGAAGCAGGAGATAAAATCGATGCAACTGCTACATCCAAAGGTAAAGGATATGCAGGTGGTATCAAACGTCACGGTTTAAGTACTGGTCCTAAGACACATGGTTCTAAGTATCACCGTCATGCAGGTTCCAATGGTATGGCTTCTGATCCGAGCAAAGTTTTCAAAGGGAAGAAAATGCCGGGACAGATGGGTTCTGAAAGAGTTACCATCCAGAATCTCGAAGTAGTAAAGGTTGATGCGGAAAATAACATTATTTTGGTAAAAGGTGCTGTACCAGGACCTAAGAAATCTTTAGTAATGTTAAAAGAATCAGTGAAGGCGTAGGCCTAGGGAAGGAGGACAATCAGATGGCAGAAGTATCTGTGTTAAACATGGAAGGAAATGAAGTTGAGAAATTAAATCTTAACGACGGCATCTTCGGTGTTGAAATAAATGAGCATTTAGTGCATTTGGCAGTTGTAAGCCAGTTAGCAAATAACCGTCAGGGTACACAGAGCGCGAAGACACGTTCAGAAGTACGCGGCGGCGGAAGAAAACCTTGGAGACAGAAGGGGACCGGTCATGCACGACAGGGATCTATCAGAGCTCCGCAGTGGACAGGCGGAGGAGTTGTATTTGCTCCGAAACCGAGAGAATATTCTAAGAAGTTAAATAAGAAGGAAAGAAGATTAGCTCTGAAATCCGCATTAACTTCCAGAGTCAATGAAAATAAGTTCATCGTAGTAGATGAGTTCAAATTTGACGATGTAAAGACAAAGAATGTTGCAAACATGTTAAACAACTTAAATGTAAAAAAAGCGTTGGTTATCATGGGAGATAAGAACGACAACTTAATCTTATCCGCAAGAAACATTCCTGGAGTAAAAACTGCTCTCACAAGCACCATCAACGTATATGATATCTTAAAATATGATACCGTTGTTGTTTCTAAAGAAGCAGTAGCAAATATCGAGGAGGTGTACGCATAATGGCAGACATCAAATATTATGACGTTATTTTAAAGCCGATTGTAACTGAAAAAAGTATGAATGCAATGGCAGAGAAAAAATACACTTTCTTAGTTCATCCGACTGCAACAAAATCTCAGATTAAAGAAGCAGTGGAAAAGATGTTCGAAGGAACAAAGGTTGCCAAAGTCAACACAATGAACTGCGACGGAAAGACAAAAAGACGTGGAATGACTTTTGGAAAGACCGCTAAGACAAAGAAAGCGATCGTACAGTTGACAGAAGAAAGCGCAGATATCGAGATTTTTGAGGGGTTATAGGCATTGAGCACTTAGAGAGTGCAAGCGAAAGCGCAGCATGAGCTTAGTGCGAAAGCCGTTACCGAGACTCAGTGAAGCCGAGCCGCAGGCGAAAGCTGAACGCTAGTCGAGTGTAACTACCTTAATATATTTTATTGAATCTATACGCAACAAAAGCGTGATATTAAATTGGAATTGAAAGGAGAAAGACATGGGAATCAAGACATATAACCCATATACACCTTCCAGAAGACATATGACCGGGTTAGATTTTACAGATGTGACAAAGAGCACACCGGAAAAATCTCTGACAACTTCTTTAAAGAAGACAGCCGGCCGTAATAATCAGGGTAAAATTACAGTAAGACACCGCGGAGGCGGAGTCAGAAGAAAATATAGAATTATCGACTTCAAGAGAAGAAAAGATGGTATTCCGGCAACAGTAACAGCTATCGAATACGATCCGAACAGAACAGCAAACATCGCACTGCTCACATACGCAGACGGTGAAAAAGCTTATATCATCGCTCCGAACAAATTAGCTGTAGGTGCTACAGTTATGAACGGTCCGGACGCTGAGATCAAAGTTGGAAACTGCTTACCGATGGCAAACATCCCGGTAGGTACAGAAATCCACAATATCGAAATGTATCCTGGAAAAGGCGGACAGTTAGTTCGTTCCGCGGGTAACTCCGCTCAGCTTATGGCGAAAGAAGGAAAGTATGCAACCCTTCGTCTTCCGTCAGGAGAGATGAGAATGGTTCCTGTTGTGTGCAGAGCTACGATCGGCCAGGTTGGAAACATCGAACATGACCTCGTAAACATCGGTAAAGCGGGACGTAAACGCCATATGGGATTCCGTCCTACAGTCCGCGGTTCTGTTATGAACCCTAATGACCATCCGCACGGTGGTGGTGAAGGTAAGACTGGTATCGGCCGTCCGGGTCCATGTACACCTTGGGGTAAACCGGCACTTGGTTTGAAGACACGCAAGAAACACAAACAGTCTAACAAGATGATCATTAGAAGAAGAGACGGTAAAAACGTTAAATAGTTTAAGGAGGTAACTTATGGCTCGCTCACTGAAAAAAGGACCATTTGCGGATGCAAGCTTATTGAAAAAAGTTGATGCAATGAACGAAGCTGGAGACAAAAATGTCATCAAGACATGGTCCCGCCGTTCCACAATCTTCCCATCCTTTGTAGGGCATACAATTGCCGTACATGACGGAAGGAAGCATGTGCCTGTATATATAACAGAAGATATGGTTGGACACAAACTCGGAGAGTTTGTTGCGACCAGAACATTCCGTGGTCATACAAAAGCAGAAAAGAAATCAGGAATCAGATAATCGATAGAGGAACGGAAGGAGGTTTCACAATCCATGGCTAAGAAATACAGCAGATCTCAGTACAAAAAAGAAAGAAATGCACAAAAAGATACGAGACCCAGCGCTACCTTATCCAATGCCAGAGTGTCTGTTACTAAGGCATGTTTCGTATTGGATGCGATCAGAGGAAAGAGCGTTCAGGAAGCACTTGGTATCTTATTATATAACCCAAGATACGCATCTAGTTTAATCGAAAAATTATTAAAGTCTGCAATTGCCAATGCAGAAAATAATAATGGAATGAATCCGGAAAACCTTTATGTTGCAGAGTGTTATGCAAACAAGGGACCAACAATGAAAAGAGTTAAACCTCGGGCACAGGGAAGGGCATACAGAATCGAACACCGTATGAGCCATATCACTGTTGTGCTTGACGAAAGATAGAAGGAGGCAATAATGGGACAGAAAGTTAATCCTCATGGTTTAAGAGTTGGTATTATCAAAGACTGGGATTCCAGATGGTATGCAGAAGGCAATTTTGCAGATAACCTGGTTGAAGATGATAAGATCAGAAAATATGTAAAGAAAAAATTATACAATGCAGGAATCTCCAGAATCGAAATCGAGAGAGCTTCCGACAGAGTAAAATTGATCGTTTATACAGCAAAACCTGGAGTAGTGATCGGAAAAGGCGGATCTGCCATTGAAGAACTGAAAAAAGAACTCCAGAAGATGACAGACAAGAAGCTGTTAATCGACGTAAAAGAAGTAAAAAGACCGGACAAAGACGCACAGTTAGTTGCAGAAAATATCGCACAGCAGTTAGAGAACCGTATCTCTTTCAGAAGAGCTATGAAGTCCTGCATGCAGAGAACGATGAGATCCGGAGCACAGGGAATTAAAACATCCGTTTCAGGACGCTTAGGCGGAGCTGATATGGCCCGTACAGAATTCTACAGCGAGGGAACAATTCCTCTGCAGACACTCCGTGCAGACATCGATTATGGATTTGCTGAAGCAGACACAACTTATGGTAAAGTCGGAGTTAAGACTTGGATTTACCATGGTGAAGTTCTTCCGACGAAAGAAAAGCAGGAAGGGGGAAATAAATAATGTTAATGCCTAAGAGAGTAAAACGCCGTAAACAGTTCCGCGGAAGCATGCGCGGAAAAGCGACTCGCGGTAATAAAATCACTTACGGAGAATTCGGTATCGTGGCAACAGAGCCGGCTTGGATCAGATCCAACCAGATCGAGGCAGCCCGTGTCGCTATGACCCGTTACATCAAGCGTGGTGGTAAGGTTTGGATTAAGATTTTCCCTGATAAGCCAGTGACAGCACAGCCTGCTGAAACTCGAATGGGTAAAGGTAAAGGTAACTTGGAATACTGGGTAGCAGTTGTAAAACCAGGACGCGTTATGTTTGAGATTTCTGGTGTAAGTGAAGAAGTTGCAAGAGAAGCTTTACGTCTTGCTGTTCATAAACTACCTGTTAAGTGTAAAATTGTTTCTCGTGAAGCTTTAGAAGGCGGTGACAACAGTGAAAACTAAAGAATTTGTAAAAGAGTTAAATAATAAATCTATTGATGAATTAAACAAAGAGCTAGTAGCTGCGAAAAAAGAATTATTCAACTTGAGATTCCAGAATGCAACAAATCAACTTGAGAACACAAGCAGAATCAAAGAAGTTAGAAGAAACATCGCTCGTATCCAGGGAGCGATTACAGCAAAGGCTAACGCTTAAATCGAAAGGAGGAATTTGTTGTGGAAAGAAATTTGAGGAAAACCCGTGTCGGGAAAGTTATAAGCGACAAGATGGATAAGACAATCGTAGTTGCAATCGAAGATAATGTAAAACATCCATTATATAAGAAAATCGTGAAGAGAACTTACAAGTTAAAAGCTCATGATGAAAATAATGAATGCCGTATCGGAGACAGAGTTAAAGTTATGGAAACAAGACCTCTCTCTAAGGACAAGAGATGGAGACTTGTGGAAGTAGTCGAAAAAGCGAAATAGGATTGTTCCATTAGGAAAGGAGAAACAGCATGATTCAACAGGAGTCAAGACTTAGAGTGGCTGACAACACTGGAGCAAAAGAAATCCTTTGCATCAGAGTGTTAGGTGGATCCACTAGAAGATATGCTAACATCGGCGATATTATTGTAGCTACGGTCAAAGATGCAACACCAGGTGGCGTTGTAAAAAAAGGTGATGTAGTAAGAGCCGTTGTTGTTCGTACGAAAAAAGGTGCCCGCCGTAAAGACGGATCTTATATTAGATTTGATGAAAACGCTGCAGTTATTATCAAAGAGGATATGAACCCGAGAGGAACTCGTATCTTTGGACCAGTGGCAAGAGAGCTCAGAGACAAAAAATTCATGAAGATTGTTTCATTAGCACCAGAAGTATTATAAGGAGGAAACACTGTGTCAGGAATTAGAATTAAAAAAGGCGATCTTGTAAAAGTCATCGCTGGAAAAGATAAGGGTAAAGAAGGCAAAGTTGTTGCAATCGACCACAAGAAGAATACTGTCATCGTTGAAGGTGCTAATATGCTTACTAAACATACCAAACCAAGCGTACAGAACCAGCAGGGCGGTATTGTGACAGAAGAAGGCCCGATCCATATTTCCAACGTGATGTTCGTTCATAACGGAAAAGCTACAAAGATCGGCTACAAAGTAGAAGACGGTAAAAAAGTCCGTGTTGCAAAGGCAACCGGAGATGTGATTGATTAATAAAGAGAGGAGGTTTCGGACAGTTGAGTAGATTAAAAGAACAGTATACCAACGAAATCATGGAAGCCATGATGAAGAAATTCGGATATAAAAATATTATGCAGGTACCAAAGCTCGAGAAGATCGTGATCAACATGGGCGTTGGTGAAGCAAAAGAAAATAAAAAGCTCTTAGATGCTGCTGTTGCAGATATGGAAACGATCTCCGGACAGAAAGCGATCGTAACCAAGGCAAGAAAATCTGTTGCTAACTTCAAGTTAAGAGAAGGAATGCCGATCGGATGCAAGGTTACATTAAGAGGCGAGAGAATGTACGAGTTTGCTGATCGTCTGATCAACCTGGCACTGCCTCGTGTACGTGACTTCAGGGGTGTAAGCCAGAACTCTTTTGATGGAAGAGGAAACTACGCATTAGGAATCAAAGAACAGTTAATTTTCCCGGAAATTGAATACGACAAAGTGGATAAAGTCAGAGGTATGGATGTGATTTTTGTTACAACAGCCAACACAGACGAAGAAGCTCGTGAATTATTAACCTTATTTGGTATGCCGTTTAAGAAATAGTTAGGAGGGTTCCCATGGCTAGAAAGTCAATGGTATTAAAGCAACAGAGAAAACAGAAGTTTTCAACAAGAGAATATAGCCGTTGTAGGATTTGTGGACGTCCACATGCTTACTTGAGAAAATACGGAATCTGCAGAATCTGCTTCCGTGAGTTAGCGTACAAAGGACAGATTCCAGGCGTGAAAAAGGCCAGCTGGTAAGAATAGGGAAGGAGGAACAAACAATGACAATGAGCGATCCGATTGCAGATATGCTTACAAGAATCCGTAATGCAAACACTGCGAAACATGATACCGTAGAAATTCCTGCTTCTAAGATGAAGGTTGCGATTGCTGAAATCCTTTTAAAAGAAGGTTTCATCAAAGCATTCGACATTAAAGAAGAAGGTGCATATAACAACATCGTTATCACATTAAAGTACGGCCAGGATAAGAGTGAAAAGATCATTACAGGTCTTAAGAGAATCTCTAAACCAGGACTCCGTGTATATGCCAACTCAGAAGAACTTCCTAAAGTATTAGGCGGACTTGGAGTGGCAATCATTTCAACAAACAAAGGTGTTCTTACAGACAAAGAAGCAAGAAAAGAACACGTAGGCGGAGAAGTACTTGCGTTTGTATGGTGACCTAGAGCACTTAGCGAAGTCAAGCGTTAGCGCAGACTGAGGTTAGTGCGAAGGTCGTTCGGAGGAACTTAATGAGGGCGAGCTGCAGGCGAAGGCCGAATTTAGTGAACCGAACTTCCTTACAAAAGGCTTGCGTAAGCTTCAAACAAATTTTTTAACTTGAATTTATCTTATTGTTAAACTTTATATTATATAATAAAACGAATTCTGAAAACAGAAAGGACGCCCAGTCCTTTCCGACAATTTAAGGAGGTAACCTATGTCTCGTATAGGTAGATTGCCAATCGATATCCCTCAGGGAGTTGAGGTTAAGATTGAAGAAGGAAACAAAGTGACTGTAAAAGGTCCTAAAGGAACACTGGAAAAGAATCTTCCGGTGGAAATGGAAATTAAATTAGAAGACAACCAGATCGTGGTATCCAGACCGAATGACTTAAAGAAGATGAAATCCTTACACGGGTTGACCAGATCTTTGATCGCCAACATGGTGACTGGAGTGTCTCAGGGATATGAAAAGAAGCTTGAAATCAACGGTGTTGGTTACAGAGCACAGAAAAAAGGAAAAGAAATCACTTTCAACCTTGGATTTTCACATCCGGTAGCAATGACAGATCCAGAAGGCATCGAAACTGAAATGGACGGTCAGAATATCATTATCGTTAAAGGTATTGATAAAGAAAAAGTTGGACAGTACGCTGCGGAAATCAGAGAATTAAGAAAACCTGAGCCTTACAAAGGAAAAGGTATTAAATATGCTGATGAAGTTATCAGACGTAAAGTCGGTAAGACTGGTGCGAAGTAAAGGAGTGAGATAGGATGATTAAAAAACAGTCAAGAAGCAAAGTTCGTGCGAAAAAACATTTAAAGCTTCGTAATCATATTAGCGGAACAGCGGAGAAACCGCGTTTAAGCGTATTCAGAAGCAATAATCATATGTACGCTCAGATCATTGATGACACCGTTGGAAATACTTTAGTATCAGCATCCACTTTACAGAAAGACGTAAAAGCTGATTTGGAGAAGACTAACGATGTAAAAGCGGCAGCTCACTTAGGAAAAGTGATTGCTGAGAGAGCAGTTGCAAAAGGTATCTCCACCGTTGTTTTTGACAGAGGCGGATTTATTTATCAGGGAAAAGTAAAAGCATTAGCAGACGCAGCACGTGAAGCTGGTCTTAAATTCTAACAGGAGGAAATCAAATGAAGCGTACAATGATCGACCCTAGCCAGTTAGAGCTGGAAGAAAAAGTTGTATCTATCAAACGTGTTACCAAAGTAGTAAAAGGTGGACGTAATTTCAGATTCGCAGCATTAGTTGTTGTTGGAGATAAGAACGGACACGTTGGTGCAGGATTAGGAAAAGCAATGGAAATTCCAGAAGCGATCCGCAAAGGAAGAGAAGCGGCTGCTAAGAAATTAGTGGAAGTACCGATTGACGAAAAAGGAAGTACACCGCATGATTTTACAGGTAAATTCGGAAGTGCGTCTGTATTATTAAAGACATCTCCGGAAGGTACTGGAATCATCGCAGGAGGACCTTCCCGTGACGTATTGGAGCTTGCAGGATACAAGAATATCCGTTCTAAGTCTTTAGGATCCAACAACAAGCAGAACGTTGTTCTCGCTACGATCGAAGGACTTAAAAACTTAAAAACTCCAGAAGAAGTAGCAAAGCTTCGCGGAAAATCTGTAGAAGAGCTCTTAGGTTAGGAGGAACATGAAAATGGCAGATAAATTAAAAATTACTTTAGTAAAATCTACAATCGGTGCCATTCCAAAGCATAGAAAGACAGTGGAAGCTTTAGGACTCAAGAAGTTAAACAAAACTGTTGAAATGCCGGATAATGCAAGTGTCAGGGGAATGATTCATCAGGTTCAGCATTTAGTAAAAGTAGAAGAAATTTAATTGTAGATTAGGAGGTGCGAAGGATGGAATTATCAAACTTACGCCCTGCAGACGGATCTAAGCACAGCGACAACTTCAGAAGAGGTCGCGGACATGGTTCAGGAAATGGAAAAACTGCAGGTAAAGGACATAAAGGACAGAAAGCCCGTTCCGGCGGCGGAGTAAGACCGGGATTTGAAGGCGGACAGATGCCTTTATACAGACGTATTCCAAAGAGAGGCTTCACTTGCATTAACTCTAAAGAAATCATTGGAATCAACGTATCAGCATTAGAAAGATTTGAAGACGGAGCCGAAGTTTCTATTGAGACTTTAGTAGAAGCGGGAATCGTTTCTAATCCGAAAGACGGAGTCAAAATCTTAGGCAGTGGAGAACTCACAAAGAAACTTACAGTAAAAGCAAATGCTTTCAGTGCAGGGGCAAAAGAAAAGATCGAAGCTCTTGGAGGAAAAGCCGAGGTGATTTAGTATGGCGAATGCATTGACAAATGCGTTTAAAAACAAAGAACTAAGGAAAAAGCTTGCGTTTACGGTGATCATTCTGATCGTCGTGCGCTTCGGGTCACAACTGCCGAT
Source organism: Anaerostipes sp. AF04-45 (assembly GCF_003461725.1). Lineage (NCBI taxonomy): Bacteria > Bacillati > Bacillota > Clostridia > Lachnospirales > Lachnospiraceae > Anaerostipes > Anaerostipes sp. AF04-45. Next base: position 17,777 of record NZ_QTXQ01000003.1, on the reverse strand, counting down.
TCCAGGAATCGATACTGCCCAGGTGACTGCATATTTAAAGAGTACATTGGGAGATTCATTCAATCTCCTGAACTCTTTTACCGGCGGGTCCTTTTTGCAGATGTCTGTATTTGCACTGAGTGTTACGCCATATATTACATCTTCCATCATCATGCAGCTGATGACGATCGCTATCCCTGCATTGGAGGAGATGCAGAAAGACGGCGAAGATGGAAGAAAGAAAATAGCTAAGATTACGAGATACGTTACGGTTGTATTAGGACTCATTGAGTCCGCCGGTATGACCATAGGTTTCAGCCGCAGCGGTGCGCTGGGACCGGAACACACAAATTTTACCATTGTAACGATGATCATTGCCCTGACAGCGGGTGCGATCCTCGTTATGTGGCTTGGTGAGCGTATCACGGAAAATGGTATTGGAAACGGTATTTCTATCATCCTGTTGATCAACATCGTATCAGGAATGCCGAAAGATTTTTATGCGCTCTATAATCAGTTTATGAAAGGCAAACAGATCGGACCGGCACTGATTGCCGGATGTGTGATCGCAGCCGTTGTGCTGTTCACTGTCGTGTTCGTTATCATTCTTTCAGACGCTGAACGCCATATTCCGGTACAGTATTCAAAAAAAGTTCAGGGAAGGAAAATGGTCGGCGGCCAGTCAAGCCATATTCCGCTGAAAGTGAATACAGCCGGAGTTATCCCGATTATCTTCGCCTCATCTATCATGCAGTTCCCGCTGATTATTCAGCAGCTGTTTAAGTATGAGAGCAATGGATTTATGGGAAAGGTTCTGCACAGTTTAAGTTCGTCCACATGGTTTGACGCAAATCATCCGAAGAGATCGCTGGGTCTTCTTATATATATTGTACTTGTTGTTATTTTTGCATATTTCTATACATCGATTACTTTTAATCCTCTGGAAATTTCAAATAACATGAAGAAACAGGGAGGATTTGTACCGGGTATCCGTCCGGGCAAACCGACAGTAGATTATTTAAACAAGATCTTAAAATATATTATTTTTATAGGTGCAGCTGGACTAACAATTGTAGCAGTCATTCCGTTTTTCTTTAACGGTGTATTTAGTGCTCAGGTTTCTTTTGGCGGAACTTCTATCATCATCGTGGTTGGAGTCATATTAGAGACGATCAAGCAGATTAAATCTCAATTGTTAGTGCAAAACTATACTGGTTTTTTAAATGACTAATGTGCGATAAGCTGTAGGGAATTCTACAGCTTATTTGTGCATTACATAATGTAAGGAGGATTCATTATGAAGATTATTATGTTGGGGGCTCCAGGAGCAGGAAAGGGAACTCAGGCAAAGCAGATTGCAGAGCAGTATAACATTCCGCATATTTCGACCGGTGACATTTTCAGGGCGAATATCAAGAATGGAACCGAGCTTGGCAAAAAAGCCAAAGAGTATATGGACCAGGGACTGCTGGTTCCGGATGAGCTGGTAGTTGATCTTGTGGTTGACAGGATTGAGAAAGACGACTGCCAAAAGGGCTTCATTTTAGATGGATTCCCAAGGACGATTCCTCAGGCAGAAGCGTTGGATGCGGCTCTCGCGGCAAAAGATATGAAAATTGATTATGCGCTGGATATCGAGGTTCCCGATGAGAATATCATCGACCGGATGTCCGGAAGACGTTCCTGCAGGGAATGCGGTGCGATCTTCCACGCAAAATATAATCCTCCGAAATCAGAAGGAATCTGTGATATATGCAGCGGCGAGCTGATCCTCCGAGATGACGACAAGGAAGAGACAGTGAAGAAAAGGCTGGATGTTTATCACGAACAGACCGCACCGCTGATTTCTCACTATAAGAGTGCAGGCAGCCTGCATGAGATCGACGGCACAAGGCACATTGATGTAGTATTTGATGAGATCAAAAGCATTTTAGAGGCATAAGATTAACATGGCAGTGACGATCAAATCAAAAAAAGAAATCGAACAAATGAGAGAGGCCGGTAAGATCTTGGAAGAGACGCATGACCGTTTGGCCGAGATCATCAAACCGGGAATTTCTACTTTAGAGATTGACCAGTTCGGGGAAAAGATCATAAGGGAATACGGGTGTATTCCTTCTTTTCTGAATTACAATGGTTACCCGGCATCCATCTGTGTGTCTGTCAATGACGAAGTGGTCCACGGCATCCCAAAGAAGGAGCGGATCTTAAAGGACGGAGATATTGTCAGCCTGGATGCAGGGGTCATCTATCAGGGATACCACTCTGACGCCGCCAGGACCTATGGCGTCGGGGAGATCTCAGAGGAAGCAGCCCGCCTGATCAGGGTCACAAAGGAAAGCTTTTTTGAAGGTATGAAGTTTGCCAAAGAAGGGAATCATCTATTTGACATTTCCGAGGCAATTCAGAGATACGTAGAGAATAATGGCTATTCTGTGGTGAGAGACCTGGTGGGCCATGGGATCGGAACTCATCTTCATGAGGACCCCCAGATCCCAAACTTCAAGGAACGAAGAAAAGGCATGAAGCTCAGGGCAGGAATGACACTGGCTGTAGAACCGATGGTGAACGCCGGAACATGGAAAGTGGAATGGCTTTCTGATGACTGGACCGTTGTAACGGCAGACGGAAGCCTTGCCGCCCATTATGAAAATACAATCTTAATAACCGAAGATGGTTACGAATTATTATCATTATCAAAGTAGAAAAAGGAGTCGGAAAAATGGCAAAGTCAGAAGCAATTGAAGTAGAAGGAATCGTATTGGAGAAACTGCCGAATGCGATGTTTAAGGTAGAGATCGAGGGAGGACATGTGATTTTGGCACATATCAGCGGAAAGCTCAGAATGAATTACATCAAGATCCTTCCGGGTGACAAGGTTACTCTTGCACTTTCTCCGTATGACCTGTCAAAGGGAAGAATTATTTGGAGAGATAAATAAGAAAAGCCTTGAAAATCAGATAGCATGATGATATAATTGAATCCGAACGTTTTGAGAAAGGAGAATTACAAGTGAAAGTTAGAGCATCTGTAAAACCTATGTGTGAAAAATGCAAGGTAATTAGAAGAAAAGGTTCTGTCAGAGTGATCTGTGAGAATCCGAAGCACAAACAGAGACAGGGATAATTTCTATTTCACGTAGCAAGGATTCCTATCTTTGTTCTTTGTGTGTTTATATTACTGTATCCAAGGTACCATACAGTAATACTTTTTGTTAGGCGGCTGCAGTATGGAACGCAGATTCCATGCTGATATTTATATAGATAAAATCGTAGTCAGGCTAGAGACATATATATCATTTCACCGTACGCGGATATATGGATTGCCCCTGAACAACATTAAAATGAATAATTTTTGGAGGAAGAAAAAACATGGCTCGTATTTCAGGTGTTGATTTACCAAGAGAAAAACGTGTGGAGATTGGACTTACCTATATTTATGGAATCGGTCTTACAAGCTCTAAACGTATTTTATCAGAAGCAAATGTAAACCCGGATACTCGTGTACGTGACCTGACAGATGATGAAGTTCGCAGAATCAGCGAAGTTATCTCTGAGTCACAGACAGTAGAGGGAGACTTAAGAAGAGAAATCGCTCTTAATATCAAGAGATTAAAAGAAATAGGATCTTACAGAGGAAAACGCCATAGACAGGGACTGCCTTGCCGTGGACAGAAGACAAAGACAAATGCCAGAACATGTAAAGGTCCTAAGAAAACTGTTGCAAACAAGAAAAAATAACAGCTTACACATGGGCCATCAGATCTTTGATGGTATACTTTGGACGGAAACACATGACACGCCCCGTTGGGTTGTCAGGTTTTCTGGCTGTTTAGTGGATATGGTTTAGTTTAAAGAAAGGTAAAGAGTTAATTATGGCTAAAGTTACAAAAAAAGCGGCTAAAAAACGTGTGAAAAAGAATGTTCAGCACGGACAGGCACACATTCAGTCATCTTTTAATAATACAATCGTTACATTAACTGATGCTCAGGGAAATGCTCTTTCTTGGGCCAGTGCAGGTGGATTAGGATTCAGAGGATCCAAAAAATCTACTCCTTATGCGGCACAGATGGCTGCTGAGACAGCGACAAAAGCAGCATTAGTACACGGTTTGAAAACAGTGGACGTTATGGTGAAAGGACCGGGATCAGGAAGAGAAGCAGCAATTCGTGCTTTATCAGCTGCTGGTCTGGAAGTTACAAGCATCAAAGATGTAACACCGGTACCTCACAATGGATGTCGCCCACCAAAACGCAGAAGAGTTTAATTTAGGAGGAATTTGAAAGATGGCAATTGACAGAACTCCAGTCTTAAAAAGATGTAGATCCTTAGGCCTCGATCCTGTATTTTTAGGAATCGACAAAAAGTCTAACAGAACCTCAACAAGAGGAAATAGAAAAAAGAGTGAGTACGGACTTCAGCTCCGTGAAAAACAGAAAGCGAAGTTTATCTACGGTGTATTAGAAAAACCGTTCAGAAATTACTACGCAAAAGCAGAAAAAATGAAAGGTCAGACAGGTGTAAACCTTATGACACTTCTGGAACTGAGACTTGACAATGTATTATTCCGTCTCGGATTCGGAAGAACAAGAAAAGAATGCAGACAGATCGTTGACCACAAGCATGTGCTTGTAAACGGCAAAACTGTCAACATCCCTTCTTACAGAGTATCTGTAGGTGATGTGATTGAGATCAAAGAAAACCACAAAACTTCTCCTAGATACAAAGAAATCTTAGAAGTAACCGGCGGAAGAATGGTTCCTTCTTGGTTAGAAGCAAACCAGGAAGCACTGAGCGGAACTGTAAAGGAATTACCTGCAAGAGAAGAGATCGACGTTCCTGTAAATGAGACACTGATCGTCGAGTTATATTCTAAATAATCGTAATAACCCTCAACAAATTCCTAACCCAGAAGGAGGGCTTAAATGTTTGAATTTGAAAAGCCAAATATTGAGATTAGTGAGATTTCTGAAGATAACCGTTTCGGACGTTTTGTAGTCGAGCCGTTAGTGCGCGGCTACGGAACGACACTCGGAAATTCCTTAAGGAGGATCATGCTCTCATCTCTGCCGGGCGCTGCAGTCAGTGCTGTAAAGATCAAAGGTGTGCTGCATGAGTTCAGTTCCGTTCCGGGAGTGAAAGAGGATGTCCCTGAGATCATCATGAACATCAAGTCCCTGGCGATTAAGAATAACAGTTCTACGGACGAACCAAAACAGGCCTTTATTGAGTGCTCCGGAAGCGGTGTCGTGACTGCCGGTGACATCAAGGCTGACAGTGATATCGAGATTTTAAATCCTGATATGGTCATCGCGACATTGAGCGGAGATGACGCACATCTGGATATGGAACTTACGATCACAAAAGGCCGCGGTTATGTCGGTGCCGACAAAGCAGACAAGGAAGGCAACTCTATCGATGAGATTGCAGTCGATGCAATCTATACTCCGGTAGAGCGTGTGAATCTAAAGGTGGAAAATACCCGTGTGGGACAGGTGACAGACTACGATAAACTTACTTTGGATGTCTTTACAAACGGAACCCTTTCACCGGACGAGGCGGTCAGCCTCGCTGCCAAAGTATTGTGCGAACATCTGAACCTGTTCGTAGATCTCTCCGAGAATGCCAAGACAGCAGAAGTCATGGTTGAAAAGGAAGATGACGAGAAAGAAAAGGTTCTGGAGATGAGCATTGATGAACTGGAATTATCCGTTCGCTCTTATAACTGCCTGAAGAGAGCAGGAATCAATACTGTGGAAGAACTGACCAACAAGACTTCAGAAGATATGATGAAGGTCCGCAACTTAGGACGTAAATCATTGGAAGAAGTTCTTGCGAAATTAAATGAACTTGGATTGGCATTAAATTCAGGGGATGAATAAGAAATCATAAAAAGACCCGCCTAGGCTGAAGGTATGAAGTAAGCATGGCGAAAAATCACAGGAGGTCATTATAATGGCAAAATACAGAAAATTAGGAAGAACATCTTCTCAGAGAAAAGCATTACTGCGTTCACAGGTAACCGATCTTTTATACAGAGGAAAGATCGTTACAACTGAAGCAAAGGCAAAAGAGATCCGCAAGATCGCTGAGAAATTGATCGCAATGGCAGTCAGAGAAAAAGACAACTTTGAGACAGTCACTGTTGACGCTAAAGTAGCAAAGAAAGACAGCGACGGAAAACGTGTCAAAGAAGTTGTTGACGGAAAGAAAGTCACTGTATATGAGACAGTGAAAAAAGAGATCACAAAGGATATGCCTTCCCGTCTTCATGCCAGAAGACAGATGTTAAAGGTATTATATCCGGTAAAAGAAGTTCCGACAGAGCTTGCAGGCAAAAAAGCCAACACAAAGACTGTTGATCTTACAGAAAAGTTATTTAACGAATATGCACCGAAGTATGCCGATAGAAATGGTGGGTATACAAGGATCGTAAAGATCGCACAGCGTAAAGGTGACGGTGCCTTAGAAGTATTGATCGAATTAGTATAATAAGAGCCATATTTTGAAAAAGAAGCAGATTTTATCCTGCTTCTTTTTTTGCCATGAATTTTGGGCCGGAGACGCTTTCTATAAATTCTCAGTACCATCAAATCAAAAACGGATGAAATCGTGTAAATATAATTTCATCCGTTTTTTGAATTGCTTTTTTATAATTCTGTGCGCTTTTTAAGTAGGAAGCTGCCGCAGATCAGGCTTCCGGAAAGGATCAGAAGTAGAGAAGGGAAACTGCGGTGTGTATCGGCTGTATTGGCCGTACTGCCGACGTAGCCCTGTCCTTTGGAATCTGATTTAGAGATTTTTTTATTGGACGCGGTTTTTTGTACAATGTCTTTTTTTCCTATAGCAGTTTTGCTGAGGGAAGTATTCTTTTTATTAGAGGTATTCTTATCTCCTCCGGCAGAAGTTGTATTGACAGCAGATTCTGAGGCTGCAGCAGCCTGGTCCTTATATACAAGGGTATAAACAGAAAACCGGTCGGTCTCGACTGTTACCTTGTCAGGCTCTGTACTTAAATTGTTCAGAGTGTCAGCACTGTAGATTCCGTCGGATTCTTCGTGGATGCGGATCACCTGGAACTGTCTGTTTTCTTTTCGGTATTCTTCCGGGACCTCAAAGGTTAGCCTTAATGGTGAGGCTAAGGTATGGATACTCTCCGGCACATCGTCAATTACCTTCATGAGATTGAGATCCAGGATGACAGCAGGCTGAGTCTGGGTGCGGTGCATTTCCTTCTCTAGGAGTTTGCTGATATCTGTAGGCGGATCAGATACGGGAGAAGAATTCAGGACAATTTCTATACTGCTTCCGGTGTTTATTTTTTCCCGGTCTTCCTGCGTCAGAAAATGGTCTGCATCGCTGTTTTCCAAGGCCACCCCAGGGGCTTCCGGGGGCTGCTGTACGGCGATGGAGCCGGAAGGTGTATTATAAGAAGCAATCTTCCAGAACGCAGAGTCCGCTGTTTCATTGTAGTTTAAAGTTCCGTTTCTCAGTGCAAACCAATTTTGTTCTGCACCGCTGCCATGGAACGTCACTGCAGTTTTTCCGGCTGAAAGTCCTGTAACTTTTAAAAGTGTCGGGACACCGTCAGATTTTGGTTCAAAGGAACTGACTGTAATCGGATGGCTTACTGATAAAGTATCAAAATGAGCAATACCGTCAAAAGTTGATGCGCTGTCTTTTATGATAAGATCAGATCCTGTTTTGCAGGACAGGGAATTTCCCTTGAGCAAAAGGCCTCCCCAGAGAAATTCTGTTTTACTGTTGGTGACGGTCATAGCGGCCTGTGAGGACTCTGTCAGACTCCTGGAACTCTTGTCATCCACTTCACCGACTAAGATGTAGTCGCCGTAGTACATGGTTCCTTCATATTCGCTTCCCTTTACATTTTCGAGGGAAAAAGAAATTTTTCCAGATTTGGCGGAACCTCCGCTGATGGATTCTCCGCCTCCCACAATAGTGCCTACGATTTCACTGTCTTTGTAAAGGGTAGAGCAGGTACCTTTTACATCTGCGCTGGAGCCCTGACCTGAAGCCTGACCGCCGGTGTGAAAAGCAGCGGCTGCCAGATTGCCGAACTGTTCCTGTACCGGAGAGACAGAATTGACTACATTCAGTGTAACAGAACCGTTTACATCAGCAGAACCTCCGCCGGAAGCGGTACCCCCTGCAGTTACATAGCCGTATATACTGGAACAGTTGGTCAGATTGGCAGTGATACTGCCGGAAACATCGGCGCAGGCATGATTACTCGCATCCCCGCCGCCGTGGAAGATCATGACTTCATTTCCGCTTCCTGCAAAGGAAGAGGTGATGGAGCCGCAGCTTGCATGAGCGTTGGCTCCGCTGGCATAACCGCCCGAATATACTTCACGGATGTCTACACTTTTCATTGTACAGGAAACAGAACCAGATACATCTGCGGAGGCTTTACCGTCCCCGTTTGCTGTGGCATAGCCGCCTCCGCGCAGAGAATATGTCCTGCTCGTGACACTTATGTTTACTGAGGCTACATCCGCTGAGGCATTATATGCTCCGGTGGTATACGCATAGCCGCCTCCGTATAGGTTGCCATGGTTGCTGGACGGGACAGAGGGAATGTCAACAGTAACAGATCCGGATACATTGGCACTGGCATTTCCCTTGGATGCATTGGCATATCCTCCTCCATACACTGAAGAAGCATTCACAGTACCTGAGACTTTAATGGAGACATTTCCACTTAGATCCGCATTTCCGGTACCATCGGAAAAACCTCCTCCATATATTCTGGACACCTGTACATTTTGGATGTCAATCGTTACATTTCCTTTTGCGGGTTTATTTTTTCCTCCGCCATAGATTGTAAAACCGCTCGTAACCGATGTGTCAGACAGACGGGAATTACCGGAGGCATCAAAGACATAGGCTTTGCCGTCGGAATCCTTCTTGATCACGATGGAAGTGCCCTGAGCATAGAGTGTACTGCCTTCGATCATGATTTCCTGATCACTTGCAGCAGTTTTTTTCATTTTCACGTCTTTTTCAGATACTCCTTCATTGGAAATTTTGGCTGCAGCTGAGTTTTGGGAATCTGTCGTCTCTTTCTTTGAGGTCTCGGTAACCTCTGGTTCAGGCGCTGCAGTTGTCTGCTGACTTTCGGCTGTCTCTGTCGGCCTGTCAGCAGATGCAGGTTTTTCTTCCTCAGATGCAGCCACATTCTCTGAAGAGGATGCCGCCTGAAGGTCCTTCTTTGCTTCCAGCGGTTCCTCCGCTGCATAACTTAAGTTGCCCAGAGTTGCAAGGCCGAGTGCAAGAAATATTGCGGTTAGCCACGCAGCAGGCTTTTTCAAGCGTTTCATAGTAATCTCCCCCTTATTTGATATGTTGTCATGATACTAAAATAAAAAACTCCGGCGGTATCCTGCCGGAGTCGATTTTATCTTAAAAAATGCAACGTAAGTCAAACTGCATAGAAAATATGCAGTACAAAATCCATCGAGAGGGCTATGAAAGTACAATAGTCCCGTAGGTAAAATGGAGCAACCAGCTGCCGTACCAGTAAATGGTTTAGGCCCTTGGCTTTGCGTCACCGGATTTCCCCGGTTTTGCCAAAATATAAAGACCATTTTAAGCGGTGCTTATTTCTACCCTAAGTATATGGTCTAACAGTAGGAATGTCAATGAATACCTATTGTTTCCAGAGAATTTTATTGATATAATGGAGCATATGTCAAAGGAGAAACCAATGTCAATATTACAGATCAAAGATTTAATTCATCAATATATAACGTATGGGGAGAAGGAAGAGGAAACTCAGACAATAAATGCCGTAAATGGTGTGGATATGTCGGTGGAAAAAGGGGAGTTCATTGCCATTCTTGGACACAACGGCTCCGGCAAATCTTCCCTGGCAAAACATATCAACGGACTGCTGCAGCCCACATCCGGCTCTGTTTGTTTAAAGGGTATGGATACAAGAGACCATGAAAAGCTCCTGAAGATCCGCCAAAGTGCAGGCATTGTATTTCAAAACCCGGACAACCAGATTGTCGGTTCTGTAGTAGAAGAAGATGTAGCCTTCGGCCCGGAAAATATCGGCGTTCCCACAAAAGACATCTGGAGTCGCGTGGCAGGGGCACTGGAGGGCGTCGGGATGACCGCTTACCGCAGTGCAAGCCCCAATCATTTATCCGGCGGACAGAAACAGCGCATAGCCATTGCAGGGATCATGGCTATGGAACCGGAGTGTATTATCTTGGACGAGCCCACCGCGATGCTGGATCCTAAGGGAAGGCAGGATGTTTTGTCCCTGTCCAGGGAACTAAACAAAGAAAAAGAGATCACGATCATTTTAATCACACATGATATGGAAGAGGTACTGTTGGCTGACAAAGTGTTTGTCATGGATCAGGGAAAGGTCGTAATGAGCGGAACGCCAAAGGAAGTGTTTGCCCATGTTAAGGAGCTGAAAGGGTACGGGCTTGAAGTTCCGTTTGCCACAGAGCTTGCTTACGAGCTTAAAAAGGAGGGTATCAGGCTTTCTGATGCGATAACGACAAGGGAAGAACTGGTGGAAGAGTTATGTCAATTAGTTTAGAAAAAGTAAGTTATATATATGAAGATAATTCGGATATAAAGAAGCCCGCGCTGATCGATATAGATTTAGAGATCGGAGAGGGAGAATTTATCGGCATCATCGGACACACGGGATCGGGTAAGTCTACGCTGATCCAGCATCTGAACGGTCTCATGGAACCTACAAAAGGAAGGGTGTATTTTGAGGGAAAGAATATCCACGATGACAATTATGATATCAAGAGCCTCCGGGGAAAGGTCGGCCTGTGTTTTCAGTATCCGGAACACCAGCTGTTTGAGACAACCATACTGGAGGATGTCTGTTTCGGCCCTATGAACTTTGGGGCATCCAAAGAAGAAGCTGTCAAAGCCGCGAAGGAGGCACTCAAAGACGTGGGGATCTCAGAAGAACTGTTCGGAAAGTCGCCGTTTGAACTGTCCGGAGGACAGAAGCGCAGAGTAGCTATCGCAGGCATTCTGGCAATGAAGCCTGAATATTTTATTCTGGATGAACCGACCGCCGGTCTGGACCCTGAGGGAAGGGTACAGCTTTTAGAACTGCTGAAGCGTCTCAATCAGGAACAGGGTATCACGATCATACTTGTATCCCACAGTATGGAAGACATTGCATCCTATGTAGACAGGATGATCGTCATGAACCGTGGGCGGCTGGAATTTGACGGGGATAAGGAAGAGGTGTTTTCCCATCAGGAAGAACTGGAGCAGATGGGACTGTCCGTACCGTTTTTCAGACTCCTGGCCAATGATCTGAAAGAAAAAGGATTTCCTGTTGAGGGAGAGATCCTGACTCTTGAAGATGCCAGGAGGGCAATCCTAAAAACATTAAAGAAGGAACAAACATATGATTAAAGACATCACCATAGGACAATATTACAGATCAGATTCTATTCTTCACCGGCTGGACCCGAGGGTAAAGCTGGTGGGGACATTGATTTTTGTCATAACCTTGTTTTTCTCAAAGTCCCCGCTGACTTATGCGGCTTCTCTGCTGTTTTTGGCTTTGATGATCGGCCTTTCCACTGTACCCCTTTCTTTTATTGTCAGGGGGCTGAAAGCCGTTGGCGTTATTTTGCTTTTTTCCGTTGTCATCAATATTTTCTTCATACCGGGGGAGGCGATCGTACATTTCGGGGTTATCAGGATCACCAAAGAAGGAGTCATCACAGCCGTTTATCTGGGCACAAGGCTGGTGATGCTTGTATTGGGCACTTCCCTTATGACCTTTACGACCACACCCAACGAACTCACAGACGGGCTCGAAAAGTCCCTGGGATTTTTGAAGCTGATCAAAATTCCTGTGCATGAGATTGCGATGATGATGTCGATTGCCCTAAGATTTATCCCGATCCTCACAGAGGAGCTGGACAAGATCATGAAGGCCCAGACTGCAAGGGGAGTGGATTTTAAAAATGGAAGTTTTCTGCACCGGATGAAGAGCATGGTGCCGATCGTAGTGCCGCTGTTTGTGGCGGCGGTAAGGAGAGCCAATGACCTGGCCCTGGCCATGGAATCCAGGTGCTACCACGGAGGGGACGGACGGACGAAGATGAAGCCTCTCAAATACTGCAGAAGAGACCTGCTGGCCTATCTGTTTTTGGCTTTGTTTTTGGCACTGATGATTTACCTGGGATTTTTCTGTCCGATCGGAAGATAGGCGTGAGGTGATCTATGAAACGGATAAAATTAGAAGTGGCATATGACGGGACAAATTACTGCGGCTGGCAGATACAGCCAAAGGATACGACCATAGAAGGGGTTCTCAATGAGAAGCTTGGCAGTCTTCTGGGAGAAGAGATTACGGTGATCGGCTCCAGCCGCACCGACTCCGGGGTGCATGCCCTCGGGAATGTGGCAGTGTTTGACACGGAGACGGAGATTCCGGGTGAAAGGATCGCCAGGGCTCTGAACCAGAGGCTGCCGGATGATATTGTTATACAGTCTTCCAGTGAAGTAAAAGACGATTTCCATCCCAGATATCAGGATACGAGGAAAACTTACGAGTATACGATTTACAATGCAGAATTTGATAACCCGGTCACGGCAAGGCACCATCACTTCGTGTATGTGCCGCTGGATGTGGAGCGTATGCGTACAGCTGCCCGCTGCTTTTTAGGTGAGCATGACTTTTTAAGCTTTTCTACCACAGGGAGTCCTACAAAGACCACGGTGCGCACGATCTATGAGTGCGAAGTGAGGCAGAACGGCCGGTATATTACCATGAGAGTCACGGGAAACGGATTTTTATATAACATGGTGCGGATGATGGCAGGAACTCTGATCTCCATCGGAAGGGGCAGGAGGGATCCGGAGTGGGTCAGGGAACTTTTCCTGCATCCGAAGAGAGGAAAGGCAGGTCCAAATGCTCCGGCAAAAGGACTGACACTCATCAACATACATTACATGGGTGAAGAAAAGGAAGCGGATTAGATGAAGATTATGGGACTGCAAAAGTCAACACTCCTGGATTATCCGGGAAAAGTCGCCTGCACGGTATTTACCGGCGGGTGTAATTTTTTTTGCCCGTTCTGCCACAATGCTGAGCTGATCTCTCCGCGGAAGGAGGAGCCGGGGCTTTTAGAAAAAGATTTGCTGGCCTTTTTAAGGAAGCGGAGAGGAATCCTGGACGGAGTCTGTATTTCCGGAGGAGAACCGCTGCTTCACACCGGACTTTCAGGGCTTATCAGAGAGATGAAGGAACTCGGCTATCTGGTGAAGCTGGATACCAACGGAAGCTTTCCGGAAAGGCTCAAAAGGCTGGTCGGAGAGGGCCTTTTGGACTATGTGGCCATGGACATAAAAAATTCCAAAAAGAAATATGCTGCCACGGCGGGAGTGGAAGCATTTCAGATAGAACCGGTGGAGGAGAGCGTCAGATTCCTCATGGAAGGAAATGTACCGTTTGAGTTTCGTACCACGGTGGTGAGGGAACTTCACAGCGGGGAGGATATCGAAGAGATCGGAGAGTGGATTTCCGGAGATGAACCATATTTCCTTCAGAGTTTTGAACCCTCTGATCATGTACCGGATTTGAGACTCAGTGCCTATGGGAAGGAAGAAATGGAGACACTGGCGGATATTTTGAGAGAAAAAGTGCCGAATGTAGAATTAAGGGGATTATAACAATATATTGTGCCTGTATAGATAAAAACATACAATATGTTGACTTTGTTTTATATGGTGCTATAATTTTAAGTGTTGAACATATAGAAAGAATGGGGTGTGTGAGTCATGTATTATGTAATAAAGAGAGACGGAACCAAGGCAGAATTTGATATCCAGAAGATATCCACTGCCATCACAAGGGCATTTGAAGCCAAAGAAAAACAGTATCATCCGAGTGTGATCGATCTGCTGGCGCTTAAAGTCACATCAGATTTTGAGCCGAAAGTAAAAAATGATGTGATCGCGGTTGAAGACATTCAGGACAGCGTGGAGTCTGTGCTGATCCAGGCAGGCTATGCCGATGTGGCAAAAGGATATATTTTATACAGAAAACAGAGAGAAAAGATCCGGAATATGAAGTCTACAATTCTGGATTATAAAGAGCTGGTGGACAGTTATGTGAAAGCCAGTGACTGGAGGGTAAAAGAAAACTCTACCGTGACATATTCCGTCGGGGGACTGATTTTAAGCAACAGCGGGGCCATCACGGCGAATTATTGGCTTTCCGAGATCTATGATGATGAGATTGCCGATGCCCACAGGAATGCGGACATTCATATCCACGACCTTTCTATGCTGACCGGTTACTGCGCGGGCTGGTCTTTAAAGCAGCTGATCCAGGAGGGGCTGGGAGGCGTGCGAGGTAAGATTACCTCCGCACCGGCGAAGCATTTGTCCACACTGTGCAATCAGATGGTCAATTTCCTTGGCATCATGCAGAATGAGTGGGCCGGAGCCCAGGCATTCTCCTCTTTTGATACATATCTTGCACCGTTTGTAAAGGCAGACAATCTGTCCTACTATGAAGTGAAAAAATGTGTGCAGTCCTTTATTTTCGGTGTTAATATTCCGAGCCGATGGGGCACCCAGGCTCCTTTTTCTAATATTACTTTGGACTGGACCGTGCCGGATGATCTGGCGGAGCTCCCTGCGATCGTTGGCGGCAAAGAGATGGACTTCCGGTATAAAGACTGCAAAAAAGAGATGGACATGGTGAACAAGGCCTTTATCGAAGTCATGATCGAAGGGGATGCCGAAGGACGGGGCTTCCAGTATCCGATCCCTACCTATTCTATTACAAAAGACTTTGACTGGTCTGACACGGAAAATAACCGGCTTCTGTTTGAAATGACCGCCAAATACGGAACTCCGTATTTTTCTAATTATATTAACAGTGAAATGCAGCCGAGTGATGTGCGCAGTATGTGCTGTCGTCTGCGCCTGGATTTAAGAGAACTGCGTAAAAAAGCAGGGGGATTTTTCGGCAGCGGAGAGAGCACCGGATCTGTAGGAGTGGTTACGATCAATCTGCCTAAGATTGCTTACCTTTCTAAAGATGAAAAAGATTTCTATCACAGGCTGGATCATTTGATGGATGTGTCAGCACGATCCTTAAAGATAAAAAGAACGATCATCACGAAATTGTTCGATGAGGGACTGTATCCTTATACGAAACGTTATTTGGATTCTTTTAACAATCACTTTTCTACCATCGGGCTGATCGGAATGAATGAAGCGGGCCTCAATGCCGGCTGGATCAAGGCGGATCTGACCGAAGAAAAGGCACAGGAATTTGCTAAGGAAGTATTGAATCATATGAGAAACCGCCTGTCAGATTACCAGGAAGAATACGGTGACCTTTATAATCTTGAGGCGACTCCGGCCGAATCTACGACATACCGCTTGGCAAAGCATGACGTGGCAGAGTTCCCGGACATCATCACGGCTTCTGAGGATGGAGGAACACCATTCTACACAAACAGTTCTCATCTGCCTGTGGGATATACGGACGATGTTTTCGATGCGCTGGATATTCAGGATGAATTACAGACATTATATACATCAGGGACCGTTTTCCACACATTCCTCGGAGAGAAACTTCCGGATTGGAAAGCGGCCGCGGCTCTGGTGAAAAAGATCGCAGAAAATTACCGCCTTCCATATTATACGATTTCACCGACCTATTCTGTATGCAGCAATCACGGTTATATAAACGGGGAGGTTTATGAATGTCCGGACTGCGGGGAGAAGACAGAAGTGTACAGCAGGATTACGGGCTACTACCGGCCGGTCCAGAACTGGAACGATGGAAAACAGCAGGAATATAAAGAAAGGAAACTGTACGATCCCAAAAATTCTGTTCTGAAAGCATCCAAGACTCCGAAAAAAGACATAAGCTTTGCCTCAGAGGCGGAAAAGAAGATGGAAGAAGCCCAGAAAATGCTTCTGTTTACAACCAAAACTTGTCCGAACTGTAAGATGGCCGGAGAGGTCCTTAAAAGTTCCCGGATTCCATTTGAAATCGTGGATGCCGAGGAACATCAGGAATTGGTGCAGGAATACGGTATTATGCAGGCTCCGTCTCTGGTCGTACTGCGTGGGGACGAATTCGAGACGCACTGTAATGTTTCCAATATTAAGAAGTATGCAGAACAAAATCATTGCGGCTGATCACAGGGTATGTCCAATTTTGTTTCATAATTTTTGTCAAAATTGCAATAGAAAATTAGAAAATAATGAAAAGTTAGCAAAGTGCACAACAAAATAAGAGGAATAGAAGAAGAAAACTGTATGAATTGCACAACAAGAAGAGGGTATCTAATGATATCCTTTTTTCTTGTATAAAAAAGTTCGGACATCCGAACAGTTTAACCTAAGTCTTTTAACAACATATTGGTAGAGCGATACTGAAAGATTTTTCTTGGATATTCATTAATCCAGTTTTGTATATATTTGATAAAGTCGTTTGAATAGGCTGAAATATCAGAACCTTTTGGGATAAATCGACGGATCAGCTTATTCGCGTTTTCATTACTGCCACGTTCACAACTGCTGTATGGATGACAATAATAAATGTTCGTTCGTTTCTGATGACTACAATATGATGTTTCCAATAAATCCGGGTTTGAAAATTCCACTCCATTGTCACAGGTAATCGTTTTAAAAATATTACGGAAGTTTACAACTCCATACCTTCTCTCTAACTTATTCAATGCTTTACAAACACTCTCGTTCGTTCGGTCTTTCATTTTAATAATCAATTCCTGCCTTGTCATCCGTTCGGTAAAGACAAGCAGGCAAGTAAGAGAAGAACCATAAACGGTATCCATTTCCCAGTGTCCATATTCCTTCCGGTCATTTATAAATTCGGGACGGTCTTCAATGCTTGCCCCTTTGATGATTTTTTTCGCTTCCCGTTTTTTATTCTTATGTTTCAGCTTTTTGTGATAAGGAAGTTTTGTGATATCTAAATTTAAGAAAACTTTGTGATGAACGTAATTATAGAGAGTCTTAAAACAAACGTTTGTAGAAAAAGAAAGTTGATTGTTTCTGATGTATGCAAGAATCGCACAAGGAGAGAAACGTTTTTCCAAAATCATATGTTCAAAAAATTTCACAAAGTTTAAGTCATTCCCGATTTTTAAAGGCCGTCCTTTTTCTTTCGAGCGTTCCTCACGTATCCGTTGTCCTGCAAATGCATCATATGTTGTTTTCGTTGTCAAATCTGACTGCAAAAAAGTGACTTGTCCCCGTTTTAATTCATTGTAAATCGTAGCTTTACAGCGTCCCAGCTTTTGGGCAATCTCTTTTACCAGGTATCCTTCTTTGTGAAGAATCTCAATCTGTCCTCTTTCGTACTTTGTCAAATACTTGTTTTTCATATGTATCTACCCCTTTTATAAATTGAATATCCTTTATAAAAAAGCGTACAAAAAAAGGTGTATTTTATAAAGGACTACGCAAGTTATAAATAATCCTTTACAAAATACACCTTTTTTTGTTGTTGTATCAATGGTACATTTTACCAGCAACTACCAAAATTTAAATTTCTTTTTCTCCTGTTCTTGTGATTGCTTTTCAACTTTTAATTCCTCTATACGTTTTGAGCAAAATTCTTGAAATAATTCAATCATCATATTCATTTCATCTTTTGTTATTAATTGATCACAAAAAAGCTGACTTGTTATGCCATATAAATTATGATAAATATATCTAACATGCTTAATTGTCCGACGGCAGAATGTGGGAGGTACTAACCGCACGTTATTTTAGTGCCA
>NZ_QTXQ01000026.1:248-617 GCF_003461725.1 Anaerostipes sp. AF04-45 | reverse complement strand
GTAATTCGTTTTGTTTGATGTCTTGTCATTTCTTATAAAAAATAACTTTTTGTGTTCTGTATGAAGTTTTCAAGGTACATCCGCGTAGCAAGTATTGCGTGCACAAAAAGGGAAGGATATCGCGTGGAGAATTCATTCTCCTAAGCGCATATGCTTTTCTTTTTGTATAAGCGGCTCTGCCGCGATCGAAGAAGCGAAGCTTCTGAGATTCACGCGTTACCACCAACAATCTCTGTTACACTTTCTATTCTGGCTTCTTCAGCCATTCCATACAAGAACTTTGTTCTTATATCGAATCGCCAAAGAATGTTGAAATAAAATCCGGCAGCCACCTGCTTTCCCAGGTCGTCTCCAACCAAGTATCATCGG
>NZ_QTXQ01000026.1:0-238 GCF_003461725.1 Anaerostipes sp. AF04-45 | reverse complement strand
CCTGCTTTCCCAGGTCGTCTCCAACCAAGTATCATCGGCCGTTTTGGTCTTAACCATCGTGTTCGGGATGGGTACGGGTGTTTCCCCAAAACGCATCGCCACCGGAAACTTTGAGTACAAAACAGGTTTCTCTCCTGCTTGATACTTTTTTGTTATCATTGATAACTAAACAATAAGACAACCTCTACTTCTTCTTCCTTAGAAAGGAGGTGATCCAGCCGCACCTTCCGATACGGCT
>NZ_QTXQ01000025.1:0-1382 GCF_003461725.1 Anaerostipes sp. AF04-45 | reverse complement strand
TGATGTTGTATCATAAAAGTTGACACCCTATTCTCAAGGACTTTGATATATAATCATAATCAATACGAGAACAGGAGAAACAACCTATGGCACAAAATCAAAAATCTTATGACAATGAATTTAAAGCACAAGCTGTAAAACTTGCTCAGGAAATTGGTGGGCATAAAGCAGCTAACGAATTAGGGATTCCCAAGGGTACTATGTACACCTGGATAAAAGCCTTCAAAGAAGGTCGTCTCAGCGCAAATGACGCGGTTCATACGCCTAAGAATGCCTTATCTCTTAACGATGAGCTTATCGAACTCAAAAAGCGCATTAAAGAGCAGGATAAGGAAATCCGTCGTTTAAAAGAAGAAAATGAATTTCTCGAAGAAGCCAGTGCTTTTTTCGCAGCCAGCCGTCGGAAGTCAGCAAAAAACAGAGACTGATGTTTATTGCAACCAAAACTGATGACGGCGAGATTAAGGGCAAAATTTCTTTTTATTGCAGAGTGCTTCATGTTTCCAGACAAGCATTCAATAAATACCTAAAAGCAAAGGATGCTCCATGGAAATATCAGGAATTGGCAGATGCAATGCTTGATATTTGTAGTGAGGATGAATGTAATGACACTTATGGAAGAATCCGTATGTATCAGGCATTACAACTCAAACAGCCGGAGGGTATACACATTCCCGGCGAGAGAACTGTTTATCGTGTCATGGACGAAATTGGTCTTAATCACAAACCAAAACGCAAGCCTAATGGTATTACTAAAGCTGACAAAGAAGCCCGGAAATCAGATGATTTAATAAAACGTGACTTCACTGCTGAAAAACCTCTAAAAAAATGTATTACTGATATGACTGAAATAAAAGCTTCTGATGGAAAACTGTATGTTTCAGCCATCTTTGACTGCTACGATTTAGCGGTATTGGGTCTTGCCATGGATACAAATATGAAAGCTCCCCTTTGTGAACAAACCTTAGATAACGCTTATAGAGCCTATCCTATGCTTAGGGGAGCTATTCTTCACAGTGACAGAGGTACGCAGTATACCAGCGGGTTATATCGTAAGGCAATCAACAAATATGGCATTCTTCAAAGCATGAACAGTGCCGGTGGCAGATGCCATGACAATGCCAGATGTGAAAGTATGTGGGCAAGATTCAAAGAGGAATTACTTTATGGACGTTACGATACCAGCTCAATGACAGTAGAACAGTTAAAAACTCTTATTTGGAGATACTTCATCGGCTATTGGAATAACCGGCGAATCTGTTCAGCTAACGGTGGCTTACCTCCGATGGTTAAGCGACAGCAGTACTATGATTCATTGCAGGAGGCAGCATAAGGTCGAACATTCTTGAGAAAAAAGTGTAAACCAATATTGACAATATCAA
>NZ_QTXQ01000024.1:0-3276 GCF_003461725.1 Anaerostipes sp. AF04-45 | reverse complement strand
TGTCGGGCGGCGAATTAAAGTTCCAACCGACTGCAATTCTACCGCAAATTAATTTCGTAACTTTATATTTATATCTACTACAGCGTGCCGTGTATTACCGCACGCTTTTTTCGTTTCTATTCTTGACCTTTCTTTCTCGGTTCTGTATATTCATTTCGTAACAATAAAAAAAGAGAAAGAACAGCCCCTACCAAAGTTCGTTCTTTCTCTCAACATAGACGCAGTGCCAAGATCAGGATCAAGTCCTACTAGTAAGGCATCTTGCGTAACCATAATTATGATAAGAAAAAACTCTCTTTTTTGCAAGCTAATTCGTATAAAAATTTCATCAAAATCTATTTTTCATTCTTTTATGAATCAATTCATTCCTCAGCTGGAGACCTGTCCCATCTGTCATTCGAAAGGACAGTTCCATATCCACGACTACTACAGCCGAAATATCATCGACTTTCACAAGGGCAGTCCTGTAAAAGATGATCTGTGCATTATGCGTATCTTCTGTGACAGCTGTCAGCATGCTCATGCAATCCTTCCTGACTTTATCGTTCCACACTCCAGCTATGGCCTGTTCTTCATGCTCCGTGTCCTTGCCGAGTTCTTTACTCATCTTCATACTGTTGAGCATATCTGCGAACGCTTTGACATTTCTGCCAAGACTTTCTACAAATGGCTTGCCCTGTGGAAATCGCACAAAGAAGAATGGCTCGGCATTCTGGATAACTGTGAGATCTGTGACCTGACATTTATGAAGCAGCTTTGTTTCCGTAATGATTATTCATCTTTCTCAATGAGCTTCATCCAAAAGACATCGCATTCATTCCTTCAGTCTCATAAAAATCCAGTGCTTAAGCGGCCCCGAAACGCACACTACCATCAGCAGGTATTTCTGCCTGATCATGTTTTATGGTGACCACACAAGCGGTACATGGTACTTCTCTTTCTGTCCCCTTATGATAAAGAAAACACACAAGGAGGACTTTTACCATGAGTAAAGATACCGAAACAACTAAAAATGATGCATTAGTGGCTCAGTTCCGTTTTGCAATGATTGCTCCTGTGATCCAGGGGCTTTTTCCTGATGCTTCCGCAACTGCCTACTATAAGCGTGTGACCGAACATCCACTGACTCTCCCTGATGGAACTGTTGTTGCCTACAGCTACAAGACTCTTGAGAAATGGAAATCGTTGTATCAGCGTGGCGGTCTCGATGCCCTAATGCCTACATCACGTTCTGATAAAGGAATCTCTCGCGCTCTCAACGACGAAGCAATCAACGAAATCTACCGAATCAAAGAAGAGTATCCACGTATGAATGCTACGCAGATCTATGGACGGCTTGTAAGCGAATCTTTTCTTTCCTCTACTGTCAGCGTTGATTCTGTCCAGCGTTTTATCCGCAACAATGACTTAAAATCAGCCAGAGATCCGAACTTAAGAGACCGAAAGGCTTATGAAGAAGATGAATTCGGTAAGATCTGGCAGGCTGATACCTGTTATCTTCCTTATATCACGGAAGATGGAAAGACCCGAAGAGTCTACTGCATCATGATCATTGATGACCATTCCCGTCTTCTGGTCGGTGGCGAACTTTTCTATAATGACAACGCATACAACTTCCAGAAAGTACTCAAGCAGGCCATTTCTACCTACGGAATTCCAGACAAGCTTTATGTTGATAATGGCTGCAGCTATAGTAATGAACAGCTTTCCATGATCTGTGTGTCTCTTGGTATCCTGCTTTTACATACAAAAATTCGAGATGGCGCTAGTAAAGGCAAGGTGGAACGGCATTTCAGGACCCTCAAAGAAAGATGGCTCTATACCCTTGATATCAGCAGTATTACTTCTCTTTCACAGTTCAATGACCTGCTGAAGGATTACATGCGCTCTTATAACACAACCTTTCACAGAGGAATCAATGAGACCCCTATGGAGCGTTTCCAGAATTCAAAGGATCATCCTCAGCGACCAAAATCACGTGAATGGCTGAATGACTGCTTTTATAACCGCATCACCCGAAAAGTCCGCAAGGATTCCACCATCACAATCGATAACGTCTGCTATGATGTTCCCATGCAGTTCATTTCAGCCAAAGTGGATATCCGCTTTCTCCCTGACGACATGGATTCCGCTTACATCCTGATGGACAATGAGAAGTTCAAGATCCGTCAGACCAACCGAAATGAGAACTGTCACACAAAACGTAACAATGCTGTTTCCATTGACTATTCAAAGATTGGAGGTGCCCGCTAATGTTCAGTTCTTACTATGGATTATCCTACAATCCGTTTGACAAACAGCAGATTCAGGAAAAGGATCACTTCGTTTCCCATGATTACAATGAAATGATCAACCGTTTGAATTACCTGAAAGAAATCCGTGGGATTGGCGTATTTACAGCCAGACCCGGCATGGGAAAATCCTATGCGCTCCGCTGTTTCGCTGCAAGCCTTAACCCCAGCCTTTATCACATGGAATACATGTGCCTTTCCACTATCAGTGTTGCTGATTTTTACAAACAACTGTGTGCCATGCTGGGTGTTAGCGAAAAAGGTGGCAAACCTGCTATGTTCCAGGCAATCCGTGAACAGATCACTTACCTTTACAAAGAAAAGCGTCAGCCTTTACTCCTGGCTATTGATGAAGCACAGTACTTAAACACTGGTATTCTCAATGATATCAAGATGCTTATGAACTATGGTTATGATTCTGTGAATCACTTTACCCTAATTCTTTGTGGTGAATCCCACTTGAATGATACTTTGCGCAAGCCTGTACATGAAGCACTTCGTCAGCGCATTACCATTCATTATAATTACTCTGGATTATCAGATGATGAAGTAGGAAAATACGTTCTTCACAAACTTAGTCTGGCTGGTGCATCTGCAACCATCATTAATGAAGCTGCACTTTCAGCTGTTCATAGCTACACACAAGGGAATCCTCGCCTGATTGACAACCTGATGACAGATGCTCTGACTATTGGCTCCCAGCGCGAAAAGAAAGTGATTGATGCTGATGTCATCCACGATGCTGTAGAAAATCAGGGACTTTATTGATGAAATATTTTATTATCAATGTGCAAAGGCTGTGATCACAACCGTGGTCATGGCCTTATCTGAAAAGCATGATGATTCATGCTCCTCAGATAAGACTACAACATCGTGCGGCAAAACCGCTGAGATTATGCGGTTACATGCATGACCGTGCAGTCAGGGAGGCATATGGCACTAAAATAACGTGCGGTTAGTACCTCCCACATTCTGCCGTCGGACA
>NZ_QTXQ01000023.1:0-6613 GCF_003461725.1 Anaerostipes sp. AF04-45 | reverse complement strand
TGGCACTAAAATAACGTGCGGTTAGTACCTCCCACATTCTGCCGTCGGACAATCACACCAGAACACATTATCGAATTTAATTCATTAAGTGCACTAATTGCCAGTATATGCGCTGGCGTTGGAATAAGTCTGTTACCCTCCAGTATTGTAGCTTCCTACATAAAAGATGGACTCATGACTACCTATCCAATTCCAGAAGCCTATACTGTTATCCCCACTGTAATTGCATACAGAAAAGACCATTTTAAGAATGAAGCTTTCCGAGCCTTTCTGAACTTATCTCAGAATTTTCTTTAAATCCTCTTCTGGTGTACTGATTGGTGAAATACCGTAGTTTTCAACCAAAAAGTTTAAAATGTTTGGAGATATAAATGCAGGAAGTGTTGGTCCAAGATAAATATTCTTGATACCAAGATGTAATAATGTCAATAGGATACAGACTGCTTTCTGCTCATACCATGACAACACCATAGAAAGTGGCAATTCATTTACTCCACATTCAAAAGCTTCTGCTAATGCGATTGCTACTTTAATTGCACTAAAGGCATCATTACACTGTCCCATATCCATAATTCTAGGCAGGCCACCAATTTCTCCAAGGTCTAAATCGTTGAAACGATATTTTCCGCATGCAACGGTCAAAATAATGGAATCCTTTGGTGACTTCTTAACAAATTCCGTGTAATAATTTCTTCCAGTTCTTGCACCATCACATCCACCTACCAGAAAGAAATGACTGATATCACCGTTCTTCACAGCATCAACCACTTTATCTGCTACCGATAGGACTGTTCCATGTCCAAATCCTGTAGTAAGTATTGATCCTCCATTGATACCTGTAAACTCTTGCTCTTTTGAATATCGTCCAAGCTCTAATGCCTTTTCAATCACTGGTGTAAAGTCTTTATCCTCTCCAATGTGAACCATCTGTGGGTAGGAAACTACTTCTGTTGTAAATACTCGATCTGCATAACTTGGTTTTACAGGCATCAAACAGTTCGTTGTATAGTAAACGGTAAATAATTACTCATCAGAATACAGTTTTTAATACTCTTCTAAATAAATTCTATTTCTGAGGAAGAAAATACTCCTTTGCAAAGCCCATGTTCTGAACAAGTTCAAGTGTACCGAGATAGTTTTTATTTTTGTCTCTGACTTTCTACATTAAACCGTTTTTAGCCAGCTCGGTTAATATATCTTCCATGCGGATTCTTTTCATCTTTGCACCTTTTGGAATCGTCATTATTTTCCCAACCGAGTGTAGCATTGCTGGTTTCGAAATATCTGAAAATCCTAGTATTTTCATAATATCAATTAACTCTGGATACTTCTGTACCAACTCAAAATACTTAAATTTAAATTAATATGCTTACTCATTCGACAACCTCCAATATTCTAATATAAATTATTATGTCCCTTTACATATGTTATTTTACATAAATTTATTTAGCAAAGATGTTGTAATGACAACATTAGGAATGATTCTTAAAAAGAGGACGGTATTACTCCCGTCCAGTATTCCCTTTTCTTCCTCTTCTTGATCAAGTTCTCCCATATGGTATCTTTCACAACCTTTGTAGTTCCTTTTCTATATTGGATTTAATAAGTTTAAAGTCTTACATACAATCCAACTATAATTCTATATTAATTTGCTGTAATAATTATAAATTATGTGTGCTTTTCGACTTATTAAAATAACCCCAGATTTTCAAAGAAACGATTCACATCAATTTTGCCATATCCCCATTCTTCATTTGGATATATAATACTTTCCTCACGGTTGGCTCCTCGAATCAATAAACGATTTATATCATTTCCTGTTATTGATGTATAATTTCCTCTAACATCAGCCCACTCTAAAATCATTGCCATTATTCCAGTAGTATGCGCAGCTGCAGCTCCTGTTCCACTTATTGTTCCAAACTTATTATTTAATAAAGCACACGGTATATCAACTCCTGGAGCAGCTAAATCTGGTTTAATTATACCTGCTCTATTATATCCTCTACTAGATTCAATGTAAAAGCTGTCATTTATTGGGTTATACGATGATACCGTTAATGGAATTCTAGCATTTCCTGGAGAAGTTATCGTTGTGTAAGGATTAGCTCTAATAAAAAATGTACTATCTGATATTAAATCCCCATTAGGCAACCATGCATGTAGTTCAAAAGGTTTTTGATCTAAATTAACTAGTTTTAAATTCCAGATTCCGGAAATAGCATTACGAAATCTTATTAGAATTAATTGATCTCCAGTTTCCTGCTCAAATAATGAATTATTAATCCATACAGTGCTTTGATTAAAAACAAAATTATATTTTTGGCAACTTGATATTGATGGATATACCATTTTTGTTGTTTCACCTGTAGGAGTAATTAATTCTACTGTACAACGTGCAGGTACATTCATCCATACTTCCAAAGAAAATTCTTTATCATCTTCTCCTATATTAATTTCTATATTTTCCAAATTACCATTACGTGGTATATTAGAATAGAAATGTCTTCTTTTATTTCCTTCATTTCCAGCCGCTACTACTATTCCAATTTTAGAAATTTGAGAAAGATAATTGATGTAGCTACTTGTGGCTCCAAGTCCATCATGTCCTCCCTGACTTGTTCCAATCGCAAGACATATTGCTAGTGGCCTTTGCAATTCTCTTGCTTTTGTCACTAAATATCTAATTGCTAAAATCACATCTGATTCTTGAAAGCACAATTTATCCTCGGGAACAAGAAAGATATCATATAAATTTTTTTTTGCCTTTTTTAATTTTACAACAGCAATTTCTGCATCTGGAACAACCCCAGAAAAATCATTTTCAGAATCTTCATTTCCCACTATGATACTGGCTATTGCTGTTCCATGTCCATTATCATCTATTGTCGGGACCTCTTCTAATGGTGAATTAGATTGTAATGCCATATTAATTTGTACTTTGTTATATTCTGTACCATATGAAAAGTCCTTTGGTTTATTATCTGATTCTATCGTTTGATCCCAAATACAATTTATTTTTGTAGTATTATCTTTTTTACGAAATACCGGATTTAAATAGTCAATTCCTGTATCAATTAGTCCAATAAGGACACCTTGACCATATAACGATAAATAATTATTTCTCTGCACTTCACCAATTCCGGATTTTTCCATGCTTATTGTTGATGTTAAAGTAAATAAGGACGGAAATCTATGATATGGAGTTTGACCAAGCTCACAAATATCTTCCTCATTTCTTTTTGTATGAATTAACATGTGCCTTTCATTTAAATATGTAATATTTCCATTTGTATTATCTGCATTGTCTAATTCCCCCAATAATATATTAAATATAAGATCATAGTAATCCTCATCAATTATTTTATTCATACTTTCACCTGTCAATTATTAATCAGTACATTGTATGAGATATATTTCTATATATGACAAAAAATATATATTCTATTTATTCTAGTTCGTCATATTTTATAAAAGGGGGATATATTATGAGTCAAAAATTTGAGAATCTTTTAAATATTAGTTTACAAGTAACTCCTACAGAACGAGCTAAATCTCCAAATTTAGAAACAGGTTACAATGAGATTGATGATACTTGGGAACTCATTATAAAATATGTAGGTGATATTAACACATTTATGAAAAAATATCCAGAGATTATTGTTTCCAGTTTAATTAATAGATATGCCATTATAGTTACATCTGGAAAATATATCGAATTACTTTCGAATGAACCACTCATAGAATATATCGAAAAGCCTAAACGTATTTACTTCCAACTATATAGCGCTAAAAGTGAATCATGTATAACATCTATTCAGAGAAGGCTTTCCATTAATAGCGATGGTCTATCTGGAAAAGGTATCATTGTAGCCATTATAGATACTGGAATAAATGCAAAAAGTCTGGAATTTAGAAACGACGATGGTTCTACTAGAATACTAAATATTTGGGATCAGGTAAAAAA
The DNA here is from genome assembly GCF_003461725.1 of Anaerostipes sp. AF04-45. Lineage (NCBI taxonomy): Bacteria > Bacillati > Bacillota > Clostridia > Lachnospirales > Lachnospiraceae > Anaerostipes > Anaerostipes sp. AF04-45. The sequence goes on along the minus strand of NZ_QTXQ01000023.1, from coordinate 2,646 downwards.
TATTGAAGTAGGTCAAAACGAAATTAACGATTATATAAACTCAAATGAAACAACAACATTTGCAGGATTTGATAGCAATGGTCATGGAAACACTGTCGCAACAATAGCCTGCGGTAAAAGTGGTGTTGCACCTAAAGCAGATATAATAGTTGTAAAGATGGGGCTATCAAGACCTGGAAATTTTCCTAGGACTACACAACTAATGGAAGCTGTAAATTATGTTCTATTAAAAAGTCTACAATATAATAAACCAGTAGCGATAAATATTAGTTTTGGTAATAACTACGGTGATCATACTGGAAGTTCTCTGCTAGAGACTTTTCTAAATGAAGCCTCTCTTTTTTGGAAGAACTCTATTTGTGTTGGAGTAGGTAATGAAGGCCTTGGTGCTACCCACGTAGGAGGAACAATAGGAAGCTTCCAATCGCAAACAATTAATTTAAATATAAGTAACTATGAAACCTCGTTAAGTATACAAATATGGAAAGATTATTGGGATGATCTATTTGTTGAAATCATTACACCTACTGGCAATAATTTAGGACGTATAGACATTTATAACCAAGTTGTTAGAGCCACTTCAAATAATACTACATTATTAATGTATTACAGTGCTCCTACCCCATATTCTATACGCCAAGAAATTTATATTGATATGATTCCCACAGAATCTTATATTGATTCTGGCATATGGTCGATAAAAATAACTTCCAGAAAAATTGCAAACGGAAGATATGATTTATGGCTTCCTTCAATTGCTTCATTAAATTACGGTACAGGTTTTGAAAATGCTGATGGTTCTCTTTCAATTACAATTCCTTCAACAGCATCAAAAGTGATTTCCGTTGGCGCTTATAACCACAACAATAACACTATAGCTCCTTTCTCAGGAAGAGGATATGTTGCACAAATTGCAGGAACAAAGATTTCTAAACCTGATTTGGTGGCCCCAGGCGTAGATATCCTTACAAACTATACTTCTCACACGGGTACTTCTTTTTCCACACCATTTGTAACAGGTAGTGCCGCTTTGCTAATGGAATGGGGAATTGTAAGAAACAATGATCCATATCTTTACGGAGAAAAAGTAAAAGCTTACCTTATAAAGGGTACCAATTATTTTTCTGGAATCTCAAACTATCCAACTTCGCAAGTTGGTTGGGGACGTCTATGCACTAAAGATTCATTACCAATAAATTAGGCTTAAGGATCTATTTCTGTATAATACATTAACCACTAAAATCTAAAACTAAAATCGGAAAAAAAGCAATATTTGTTGATTGAGATCTGTTTTTCATGTAGGCACCCATTACCTCGCTTTGGGTGTATCTATTCTATATTTGAGAGTTCATAGAATTACTTACACTTTTTCTTACTCAATAGTAACACGAGATGCCACTTTGTAATTCGAAACGCAGTTTTTGTATTCAAGAAGTAAAGTTTTGTAAATGAAAAGCCACTTTTGTAAGTGAAATGTAGAGTTTTGTAATCAAAAAGCCATATTTGTAATCCACATGCAGTTTGATTTTCAGTTTTTTCTGCTGTATTATGATAATTACAAGCATGCCAAAGGGAGGTCGACTCCCTCTCGATTTCTTTGTAATCGGAGAATCCACCCCTTCATTCCTTAGACAGATGATGGGTTGGCGGCACGTTCATAATTATTTTTTGAGAAGTATTGGTTTTAAGAGGATGTCTCCGGCGGCTACCGGTTCACATCCAAGTTTCTTTAGAACCTCTTCTCCATGATAAAAGCTGAAGGTTTCGTATGGACTACGATTATTCAGCTTTTTTCTTTTGTAGGAATTGATATGATTCATCATCAGATTTACATCTTCCTGGGTCAGCTTATCAAAGCTTGTTCCTTTTGGCAGAACTCTTCGTATTAATTCATGATTGACTTCACAAGCACCTTTTTGATAAGGGCTTCCCGCATCGCAGTAATACACACTGGTCCTCTGATAGCGACGCCCCGGTGACGGATGCTCACGATATTCGATTTCCTTTGGATTTGAAAATTCGCTACCGTTGTCTGTGAGTATTACTTGAAACAATTCATCAAAACATTTTTCACCGAGTTCCTGCTCCAGTTGATTATAGATGTCTATTACCGACTTTGAGGTATTAGCGTCTCTTAGAAAGGCAAGCATGAGGCTGCATTCGACAAAGTGAATTGTGAGAAGACATTTTCCACCTTTACTGCCAATCACGGAATCCATCTGAACAACTGGCGTATCCGGATTTTTTTCCATGTAGGAGGTGAATGCTTCGTAGTTACGACCAATACGACAGCCTTTATCAACTTTGAATTCTGGCTTTTTATATCTTTCACGAAATTTAACTTTTCTTGGGAGATCAATATTTCGTACATCAAACATACAGGCATCAATGTAGTTATAGATTGTTTTCTCACTACACATAAGTTCATCTTCATGATTGATATAGACTTGATTCACAGACTGCCCATTTTGAATGAGCGGAGAAATAATCTTATTTAACCTACTGATTTCTTCCTCTGATACGCAAAGACCACTTCGCGATTGTGTAATGACTTCATGGGATTTGAGATGAGCGTGTTCTGCATCGTATATGTTTGTCGGGCGGCGAATTAAAGTTCCAACCGACTGCAATTCTACCGCAAATTAA
>NZ_QTXQ01000022.1:0-9183 GCF_003461725.1 Anaerostipes sp. AF04-45 | reverse complement strand
TATTATCATAATATACTAATATATATATTCATAATATAACCAACAACTTTCTCATGAAAGGAGTCTTCTTTATGTCAGACGCAAAAGGAAAACTGTTTGAAACTAGTGAAAAATTTCCCCAGACCGAATACTGGAATGATTCTTGTGCGGTAAAAGAGCTGGAATACGCCATTGAGCGCGGAGCAGCGGGAGCTACGACGAACCCTGTGATTGTAGGAAATGTATTGAATCAGGAGATGGATCTCTGGGAAGACACTCTTGTAAAATGGATCAATGAAATGCCGGAGGCAACAGAGGAGGAAATTGCATGGCGCCTGATCGAACAGATGGCAGTGCGCGGTGCGAAACTCTTGGAGCCGGTATATGAAAAGACAAATCACGCAAAAGGAAAAATTTCTATCCAGACCAATGCCAAACTGTACCGAAACGCAGAGGAGATGGCAAAGCAGGCGATTGGTTTTGGAGAACTGGCGCCAAATATTATGGTGAAGATGCCGACTTCAGCCGCAGGCATTAAGGCATTTGAAGAAGCTACTTTTGCAGGGATCAGCATTAACGCAACCGTATCTTTCACCGTAGCACAGGCTGTAGCTGTGGCAGAGGCAGTAGAGCGCGGATTAAAGAGGAGAGAAGAAGCAGGGCTTTCCAACGAAAATATGACACCTGTGTGTACCATCATGGTAGGACGTACCGATGACTGGGTGAAAGAAGCTGTGAAGCGGGATAATCTTTGTCTGGACCCATGTGCATTGGAGTATGCAGGCGTGGCAGTCTTTAAGAATGCATATGAGATTTATCAGGAACGCGGATATAAGACAAGACTTCTGGCGGCAGCGTACAGAAACTATTTCCACTGGTCTGAGTTTATCGGAGGAGATGTGGTTCTGACGATAACACAGCCATGGCAGGAGAAGATCAATGGATGTGATGTAGAGGTAAAAGAGCGCATGAGCCGTCCGGTACCGGAAAAATATTTAAATGAATTGAACAAGATTCCGGATTTTATCATGGCATATGAAGAAGACGGTTTAAAACCGGAAGAATTTGTACACTATGGAGCTTTCGTAAAGACGATCAATCAGTTCCTGGGAGGATATGAAAGTCTCTTGGGAGTGATCAGAAAGCTGATGGTGGGAGAACCGGTCAGAAAATAACATACATAGAGAGTAAAAGACAGGAATAAGAAAAAAGATCGCCGGGATCCTGATTCTTCCGGCACTGATTCCGAGATTTGGAAAAAGAAACCTGGCGCTGGCAGGATCACTGATCGTCATGGCCGGACAGCTTCTGTTCTTGTTTAATCCGCAGAGCTATGGTCTGGCTGTGGCGACTGCAGCAGTCAAGGGATTGGGAGAAGCACCGCTGTTCGGAGTTATCTTCTCGTTTATCGCGGATGCGGTGGAGTATGGGCAGTGGAAGACGCACATCCGACAGGAGGGTATGATCTTTAGTGCCGCTTCTGTGGGATCCAAGGTAGGAGCAGGACTTTCCAGTGCGGCCGTAGGTGCTGTCCTGGCGGCAGTGGGCTATATTTCTTCAGACAGCACGGGAGCGGCAGCACAGCAGCCGGCAAGCGCGGTGAGCGCCATCTCCAATACTTACATCTGGGCTCCGGTTGTCATATGGGGAGTTGCAGCAGTTGTTCTGTTTTTCTATAAACTGGATAAACAATATGCCGGAATCATGGAAGAACTGGAAGAACGGGAATCCAGAGGCGAGTTATAAGAAATAGAAAGAAGAGATAGGACATGAGGGAAAATCAGGGGAATCTGACAACAGGAAGTGTAAGAAAAAAATTGGCGGTCTATGCCCTTCCGCTGGTGCTGACCAGTGTTCTTCAGGCTCTGTACAGTATTGCGGATCTGGTGATCGCAGGTCAGTTTATCGGAAAAAGAAGTGTTTCTGCCATCAACAATTCCAGTCAGATTATGAACCTTCTGACCCAGGTAGCTGTGGGACTGACTCTGGGAGGCAATATACTGATCGGACAGTATTTTGGGAACGGCAGCCACAAAGAAAGAAAACGGGCAGGGGGGACACTCTTTTCTATCTCTCTCCTGTTTGGGGCTGCCAGCGGCGCTGTCATTTATCTGACCTCAGATACACTGCTTGGAATGCTCGGTGTTCCCGCAATGGGGGAATCTTTAGAATACTTACATATTTGTGCAGGGGGATGTATTTTTATCCTTGGATATAATGCGCTGAGTTCCATCATGCGGGGAACCGGAAATTCCAGGATACCATTTTTATGTATTCTCTCATCGATCCTTCTGAACGTTGTTTTGGACATATGTTTTGTGACGGTGTTCCATATGGGGATCAGAGGAGTGGCGTATGCCACGGTTTGTGCCCAGGCTGTGAGTTTTATGACGGCTCTGGTGTATACATGGAAACATCAGGATTATTATGGATTTTATCTGAAAAATTTTAAAATAAGGATTGAAAAGCTGATGGCTATTCTGAAACTGGGTGTCCCCTGTGTACTGCAGAATACGGTTGCTGGAATTTCATGGCTCACAGTCACCTACTTTATCAATCAATATGGCGTGGATGTCTCTGCGGGCAATGGGATCAGTATAAAGATCAAGGAATTCAGCCAGCTGTTTATTACATCCATGTCCGGAGGGGCAGCTACAATGATCGCGCAGAACCTGGGAGCAGGACAGTTTGAGAGGGCGAGGGAAACAATGAGAGAGGGTATGAGGATCTGCCTGATCATGGCGGGGATCGTGATTTTAGTGATCGAGATCAGTGCTCCATGGCTGGCTTCGCTCTTTACAAACGATCCGGCAGTTATTTCTGCCGCGGTAATGAATTTAAGGATTGAGATCATCGGCCAGATATTTTATGCTATGTTCCTGAACTATCACTCGCTGATGACAGGCGCAGGACATACGGTTTATGTATTTATGAGCAGTTTTGTTAACTGTATTCTCGTGAGAATCGTTTTGGCAGGTATTTTCAATCATGTGATCGGCCTGAATGGGGTATATCTGGCTTGTCTCATCGCACCGTCCGTCTCTGTCCCTATCGGTTATCTCTATACAAAATCAGGAATTTGGAAAAAAGATAGACTTTTGGCAACTAATTGAGTATAATTAGGATATATATTTATAATGTACTGAGTTATTACTAGAAGAATGTTGCTAATTATGAATATATTATAGTAAATTTCTGAGACTAAGGTAGGAAAGGAGAAACTATGGAAAAAACATTGATCACCATCAGCCGTCAGTACGGAAGTGATGGAACAAAGGTTGCACAGGCTTTGGCGGACAAGCTGGATGTATGGTACTATAACAGAGACGTCCTGCACATGGCAGCGGAAAAGATTGGCGTAGATGATTTAGATGAAAAATCCCTCGAAGAGCTGAATTACAGAAAAAGTTCCAGATATGTGGAGGGACTGAGTGTCATGATGGGAACACCGGGACATATTCCGGTCTACAATCAGATGTTCAAGGAACAGTCCAAGATCATCCGCAAGCTTGCAGGATACGGATCCGGGGTATTTCTTGGAAGATGTGCAGATTATGTACTGAAAGATATGGAAAATGTTTATACAATTTATCTCTATGCAGACGATGAATTCCGTTTAAATCATCTGTCTGAGGCAGAAGGCCGGGAAGTCACAAAATCTGAACTGAAGAAGGAAGATAAGACAAGAGAATCTTATTATGACTATTATACGGGACAAAAGTGGGGCGATGTTCAGAATTATGATCTGGCTGTCAACATGACAAAGCTCAGCCCGGAAGATTGTGCAGACTTAATCCTTGAATACATCGAAAAACGAAGAAAAGAAAAATAAATAAGTTTAAAAAGCATCTTGAAAGCAGTATGCCTTCGAGATGCTTTTTTGTAAAGTGCAGCAATTCTACGGTTATTTTACAATACTTTTCTGGTGTTATATGATAAATTAAAAAGGAAATGAAGTGTAGTATGCACTTGGGTATATAATGAAGAAAGGCGGAAGAGAAGTATGAAAAAAGAGGATAAGAAACAGGAACGCATCGAAAACTATGAGAGGACGAGAAAAGAAATGAAAGAAGCAGGGTACAAGGAATCTTCCGGGATTATCTCTATTCTGAAGGCAAACGTCATGGCACTCGCGACTGCAGGGCCGTTCTGTATTATAGCATTTATCATTTACACACTTCGCTGGGGGAAGGACGGTTTTGCCATAGACAGCAGAAATCTGGTTCTTTTTCTTGGGCTGTTCTTTGTATCGATCTTCATTCATGAAATGCTGCACGGTGCAGGATGGAGTCTGAGCTGTAAAAAGGGATGGCATAGTATTGCATTTGGTTTCATGTGGAGTTCTCTGACACCATACTGCCATTGTAAGGAGCCTCTAAAATTCAGCAGTTATGCGGTGGGATTATATCTCCCTTTTTGTGTGCTGGGTCTGGGTATATTTGCTGTCTCTCTGGCTGTGCCTAATTACAGGCTTTTCATGCTCGGAATCCTCAATATGCTCGCTGCCGGAGGGGATCTCACCATCGGATGCTGTCTTATGAAACATAAGAACGGGCTGATTCTGGATCATCCTACGGACTGCGGGTTTGTATCCTTTGAAAAATGATGGTTTGTGAAATCTTTACAAGAGACAGACCACTCTTATAACAAATTATGATTGATCCGCTGAAAATGAAAGTTATTATAGCATTGTGGGAATGAATTGAGTATAATGAGAGCGAAAACTGTAGTTAAAGAAACTATAATAGTCATAAATTATAAATAAGATGGGCATCTTATGAGATAACCCAACAGCAGATCAGGAAGGAAATAAAGATGGAAAAAACATTGATCACGATCGGACGCCAGCATGGAAGCGGCGGCACAGAAGTAGCAGAAATTCTGGCAGAAAAATTGAACGTTTGGTATTATAACAGGGAAATTCTGTATATGGCAGCGGATAAAATTGGATTTGATTCCTTTGATGAAGAATCTATGAAGGAGCTGAACTACAGGAAGAGTTCGAAATATATGGAAGGTCTCAGTGTCATGATGGGAACCCCGGGTCATATTCCTGTGTACAACAAAATGTATAAAGAGCAGGGAAAAATCATACAGAAGCTGGCCGGATACGGGTCCGGAGTTTTTCTTGGGAGATGTGCTGATTATATCCTGAAAGACTTTGAGAATGTATATTCTGTTTTTCTTTATGCAGATGATGAATATAGGCTGAAACGTCTTGCGAAAGCTGAGGGAAGGGAAGTTACCCTTGAAGAGATGAGAAAAGAAGATAAGACAAGGGAATCTTATTACAATTATTATACGGGACAGGAATGGGGCGATGTAAGAAATTATGATCTAGCTCTGAATATGGGAAAAACAACCGCAGAAGATGCCGCGGATATGATCCTGTCCTATATTGAAAAGCGCAGAAGAAGTAAATAAAAGATGAATGTAATACAAAATGCTCCGGGGCTGAAGCCTTCGGAGCATTTTATGACATCACAGATTATGATTTTGCGAAAGTTATCCTATTGTCTCAACAGTAATAGAATTCATACTGCAGAAATCCTCGTATTCTTCCGGAACCGGCTGGTCTGTGAGAATGTAATGGATCTTTTCCAGCGGGCAGTAAGTCATCAGAGAAAAGATGCCGAATTTAGAATGATCCGCGAGAACAAAGCGTTCCATACTGTTTGCAGTGACTGCCTCCTTTACTCTGTACTCCTCTTCGGATGCATTGGTCAGACCGTTTTCCATCGAAAGACCTGTGCATGCCATGAATGCTTTTCCGATATTAAACGCTTTCAGATAGTCTGCTATTTTTACATCAACGAAAGAAAGAGTCTCTCTTTTTAAATAACCGGGAAGAGAGATTACGGTAAGGTTTTCATACGGCAGGGCCTTTAAGGATACCTGAAGGCTGTTTGTTATGATCGTACAGCGCTTTTCAGAAATATAATCCACCAGGTTATGGCAGGTTGTTCCGGTATCAATATAAATGATATCCCCGTCTTTTACATGATCTGCGGCAAGGCGGCAGATCGCCTTTTTTTCTTCCATATATTTTTCGTGGCGTTCTGCAAATGGAAGCAGCTTTTTGGAAGGAAGTGTTTCATTGAGAGTGACGCCTCCATAAACTTTTTTGATTTTTCCTGTCTTTGCAAGTGTATCGATATCTCTGCGTATCGTATTTTTAGATACCTGAAAGACATCGCATAAGGTGTCGAGAGATACCGATTTTTCTTGTATAATATACTGTTCTATTTCATCGATTCGTTTTGTACGCATATATATTCCTCTTTCTGATATAGTATCTGTCATTGCTTTTATTATAGTATATTATGAGTAAATTGAAAAGAAGGAACTAGTAAGTTGTGAGAAGGTTTTTAGAGAACACAGACTGCTGGGTTTCAGATGGCGATCAGATATGGAATTTAATGAAAGGAGGTCTTTTCCGGAATTTTTTTCTGAGGTATAATAAAACAGAAACCAGAAATACACGGAAAGAACATCGGGGGACGGGATGAAAAAACGAGAAATTAAGCTGATCGCCATGGACATGGACGGTACACTTTTGACAAGCAGCAAGGAAATTACAGAACATACAATAGAAGTTTTAGAAGCGGCGATGGACAGGGGGATTCAGATTGTCCCTGCAACCGGACGGTCAGTGAACGGGCTTCCGAAAAAGCTGACGGCTCTTAAGAGAATGAGATACTGTATTCTGAGCAATGGAGCCAGAGTTTATGATCTGCATAAGAAAAAATCAATCTACAAGAACCAGTTTGAGACGGATCAGGTACTTAAGCTCCTGGAAGATGTCAGACCATATCATGCTTTTCGGAGCATAGCCAAAGATGGAGAAGTGTACTGCTATAAGGAAGAACTGGACAGACTCGGGTCGTTTCATCTGGGAGAATATTCTGAGGAGATGATACGTGCATCCAGAACACCGGTGGAAGACCTCAAGGACTATATTATACAGGAAGGCGGAACCTCTGAAAAGATGACGCTGTTTTTTGAAGATCAGGAAGAGCGGGCAAAAGCCAGAAAAGAATTGACGGAAAGCGGATTATATACGGTTGTGGCCTCGCTGAAAAATAATCTGGAGATTTCCCTTGATTCATGTAATAAGGGAGATGCACTGGCTCACCTGATGGAACATCTGGATTTGAAAAAGGAAAACATCATGGCCTGCGGAGATGCGGAAAACGATTATGAAATGATCAGGGCGGCAGGGATCGGAGTCGTCATGGAGAACGGCACAGATGAGATGAAAGAGATCGCAGACTATATAACAGATGACCACAACAGTGATGGGGTGGCCAAAGCCATTGAAAAACTGGTGTTAAATTAAGAAAATCAAAATTTGGAGGTGTGTGCTATGTGGTTTGTATTTGCATTACTGTCCGCAATATTTGCGGCACTCACATCGGTATTGGCGAAAATTGGAATAGATAAGGTTAACTCAAATCTTGCAACGGCCATTAAAACTGTGGTTGTTGCAATAATGGCATGGGGTATGGTTTTTCTTACGAACAAACAATCCGGTATTTCAGAAATCAGTAGAAAAAGTTGGTTGTTTTTGATCCTGTCTGGATTGGCAACAGGTGCTTCGTGGCTGTGTTATTATAGAGCGCTACAAATTGGTGAAGTATCGAAAGTTGTACCTGTTGATAAATTAAGTGTAGTGATTACCTTGATCTTAGCATTTGTGTTACTGCATGAGGAATTTACGATGAAATCTATCGTTGGATGTATACTAATTGGTATGGGAACATTAATTATGGTTGTATAAATTTGAATTTTTGGAGGTAAGATGGTGTGAATACACCTATATTGGAAACGGAACGCTTGATTTTAAGAAAATTCACAGAGCAAGATGTAGAAGCTCTTTTTCTTATTCTTAAAGATGAAGAAGTTAATAAATTTTTACCATGGTATCCTATGAAGAATGTAGAGGAAACAAAGAAATTTTATGAGGAAAGATATGCTTCAAAATATGCACAGCCACAAGGATATGCATATGCTATCTGCCTGAAAGAAGATAATTTTCCCATAGGTTATATCAAGGTAGATATGGAAGAACACCATGATTTTGGTTATGGATTACGTAAAGAATTTTGGCACAAGGGGATTGTTACAGAAGCTGGAAAGGCTGTAGTGGAACAAGTAAAAAAAGACGGCCTGCCATATATTACGGCAACTCATGACAAAAACAATCCGAGAAGTGGAAATATTATGAAAAAAGTAGGTATGAAATACTGCTATTCATATGAAGAACAGTGGCAACCAAAAGATATTTCTGTCATATTCAGAATGTATCAACTTAACTTTGATGGCAATACTGATTTTGTGTACCAATAATATTGGAATGAGTCAGACAATCAGTTTATTGAAAAATTATAATTTTGACATACAAATTTCATTAAGAAAAATCAAAATAGAGTTTGTTTACAGTAAAAAGCAGCCGGGAAGATATGGCTGCTTTTTAAATTGAACAGAAAATCGGTCAAAATGTCATAATATACGCTCAAAATCAGAAGCGCCATGTTTGCAGATTGGACAAATGAAATCGGCAGGAAGTTCCTCGCCTTCATAAATATAACCGCAGATTTTACACCGCCATCCTGTCTTTTTTGTTTCCTGAGGCTGCGGTTTGATGTGTTTATGGTAGTAGGCGTAAGTAACAGAAGGAACTTGCGATAAAACTTCCCCGTCTGTCACATCGGCAATAAACATTGTGTGCGTGCCGAGATCAACAGTCTCAGCGACGGAAGCACTGAGAAAAGCGTTGGCGTATTTATTCAGATAAAAGATACCGTTGGAGGAACGTTCATAGTCAGAAAAGTTCTTTAATTTGTCAACATCCCGTCCGCTCTGGAATCCAAAATGCTTAAAGATGTCAAAAGTCACTTCCTCGGAAAGAATGGAAACATTAAAAGAACCTGTATCTTTGATCATATCATGGGTGAAATTATCTTTATTGACAGCTATGGAAATGCGGTTGGGCGTCGTGGTGATCTGCTGTACGGTGTTGACGATACATCCGTTATCCTTTTCGCCGTTTTTTGCAGACAAAACAAAAAGGCCGTAGCTCAGCTGAAACATTGCTGCTTGATTCATAAATAAAACCTCCTTCTATACTTGATTATTATACTCAATATATTTGATATTGTCAATATTGGTTTACACTTTTTTCTCAAGAATGTTCGACCTTAT
>NZ_QTXQ01000021.1:9595-10913 GCF_003461725.1 Anaerostipes sp. AF04-45 | reverse complement strand
AAGGAGCAGATATGACAATACAAGAAGCATTAAATAATATCAAAAATGCCGTGATTGGCCGGGATGTCCGGCAGAGCATCCATGACGGGATCAAAGGCATTAATGACGAAAGTAAGGCAGATATGAAAAAGAAGCAGGATACAATCGACACATATACGAGCAAGATGGATCTGTTGAATGACAAGTATGAAGAACAGATAAAAAACCTCACACTTGAAAGTCCTTCGGATGCGGAAATCGTGGATTCACGCAGGACGAAAGACAATACGGTCTTTCCCACTTTGAAAGAAAGGCTGGATGAGGATAAAAATTCTGTTTGGATTCAAAAGCAATTAACCGGTGTAGCAACATTAGACGAGACACCGGATCAGCTTGGATTGTTAAGAATAGATATTCCGGCAAATTGTGTACTTGATAAAGATACGCTTTCAATCACCCCGGTTTATAAAAACGGAGACGGTGATGCGCTCACAGGTTCAGCATTTACAAAAATAGAGAAAGGGGAAAAGTTGAAATTTACAATAGAAAAAGTATATTTTGATTCCCTTTGCTACGATGTTCTGGAAGATCAGGGTGTGCAAGGCGGAACAATGGGTACTTTGGAGTTTCCTGTGGATCTGAATGTAAAGGTTTCTTATTTATCGCCGACGACAACGAAGGTGAACCAGTTCATTGGAGCACCAGAAGAATTAACAACAACTTCTAATAACAGCCTTGTTTCTTCGATAAATGAATGTTATGCAAAGATCAATGAGAATTATCAATATTTTAATAACATCATTACAAAAGTGCGTGGTGAGTGGAGAAACATAACAGGATATTGCAATTTTACTCCTTTTGTAGATGTAAAATATCAAACAATTTTAGCCAAATATGATGCTTTAATGGGTTATTTATGGATGAATGTTTTCTTCGAATTTTCCACTAACGCGCTTGCTTCCGCAAGCAGCACTTTGATATCGCAAGCTAAATTGATTGAATTATTCCAAATTGATAAAAAAGGTAGTGGAAATGTAAAAATTGTCATATGCGACGGAGTTGCGTCGTATGGAACAACGGCCAATGGATCTTCTGTTACTACAGAACAAGTCTATGGAAGGCTGCACGTTAATTTTTACAATGGTTTGTATGTAAGTTTTGATAACTATGATACAAAATCTCGCAAAGTAAATATTAATTATTGCTTTGCTGTTCCATTTTAATATCCGTATAAATATATAAAGGAGACAAACATGTTAGAAACAAAGAGAAGCATCACCCTTACCGGGGAAATTAAGGTCAAGGACTCTGACCGCACCGTGGTTTATCTAAATGCCAC
>NZ_QTXQ01000021.1:0-9585 GCF_003461725.1 Anaerostipes sp. AF04-45 | reverse complement strand
GTCAAGGACTCTGACCGCACCGTGGTTTATCTAAATGCCACGGTAGCAGAAGACGGAGACGGGGATAACATTACACAGAATATCCAGGATAGCAAGTTATACGAGGCAAACAAAGACAGCGTGCGGCAGGAGATCGCAGAGTTTACAGAGCAGTTTTACGCAGCACAGGACGCAAGGGCAACAGACACAGCAGAACAGCAGTAAGAGGCCATAGGGCCTTTTTATTTTGCAAAAAGAAAGGAAAGTGAGGTAAATGAAGAAGATGGGAAACAACATTATTGACACATACAACGCAGTGACAGGAGCAGCAGTGGCAGTATTGAGCTACATCTTGGGAGAACACTGGATTTTGTTTGTAGCATTTCTAGCACTCAATGCAGTAGATTGGCTGACAGGGTGGATGAAAAGCCGTATGGCTGGAAAGGAGAACTCCGTAGTAGGTTGGAAAGGGGTACTCAAAAAACTTGGCTACTGGCTGATGATTATGGTTGCATTCGGGGCCAGCGCAGTCTTTGTAGAAATCGGTCGTGTGATCGGTGTCGACCTTGGAATTACAACCCTGCTTGGATGGTTCGTCTTGGCATCGCTGCTGGTAAACGAGATCCGGTCTATTGTAGAGAACTTTGTAGAGGCTGGTTTTAATGTTCCGGCAATCCTTATTAAAGGGCTTGAGGTTGCAGATAAAATGGTAAATAAAGATCAGGAATCAGAGGGCGAGTAATCGTCCTCTTTTCTTTTAGAAAGGAGAAGCACATGGCATTAAAATTTAAAAAGAATTTTGCACATAAAAGCAACTACGGCGGCAAAAGAAGCACAAAGGATATAGATTATATCGTAATACATTACACCGGGAACAGCGGAGATACGGCTTTAAACAACTGTAAATACTTCCAGGGCGCATCCAGGGGAGCATCTGCACACTATTTTGTCGATGGCGGAAAGCATATCTATAAGTCTGTAGCAGTAAACCGGGTGGCCTGGTCCGTGGGTGGGTGTTATTCCACGTCCGGGGCAGCGGGAAATTATTACAAAAAATGCACGAACGCAAACAGCTTATCTGTAGAGATGTGCAACAGTGCTGGGAAGGTGGCTGGGAACGTTCGTGATCAGACGATCGAATTAGTAAAATTCTTAATGAAGAAATATGGAGTTCCTGCCAGCAGAGTGATCCGACATTGGGACGTGAACGGGAAGGATTGCCCTGCGCCTTGGATCGGAGCAAATAATGCGGAATGGAAAGCATTTAAAAAGGCGATCGGCGGCAAGGTCGCAGCAGCAAAGCAGCCGTATAAAGTCGTAAAGAAAAACTCCTCTAAAAATGCGATTCGCTGGATGCAGGCAAAACTAAACGACCTTACATCCGGTGCAGACATTGCGGTAGACGGAGAATGGGGACCAGCAACACAAAAGAAATTAGAACAATACTGGAAACAGCTTGGATGGAAGAAAGGCAGCTACGCAGGGAAGAAGACCTGCACGGCACTGTATAAGAATCGTAAGAAGTAGAATAGGCATCTGGAATACTCCGGTATGCTTATTTTTTTATCTGTCCAATGAAATCACATACTAATATAGAACAATAAACAGAAAGTAATAATCAACAGAAAGGATTGATACGATGTTAGTTGAAGTAAAAAGAATTGATAAGAAAGAGATATCAGTAGTTAGTAGCTTGGATGTTGCAGATACTTTTTAGAAAAATCACCGTGATGTTATGGAATCCATCAGGAATATTGGAAACAGTATTAGTACAGCGGAATTTTCCGCTCTATTCTACTTAGATTCCTATAAGGCATCCAATGGAAAAAACAATCCAATGTACCTTATGAATAGAGATGGTTTCACTTTGCTTGTGATGGGATACACCGGAGAAAAGGCAATGAAGTTTAAACTGGCGTACATTAAGCAGTTCAACGCTATGGAAAGCACTCTGCAAGGGAAACGGATAGAACGTGAGAAAGGTATTGCGGTTCGGCAGTCTCTTACAAAAGCTTTGCAGCAGTCAACAGAGAATGAGAGGATGCACGGTCATGCTTACTCTACCTACACAAACTGTATTTACAAGGTGCTATTCGGGATGAATGCAAAACAGCTCCGTGAAAAGTATAATGTAGATAAAAAAGATAATCTTAGGGATTACTTTTCAGAAGAGGATCTAAGAACGGTACAATCAATGGAATGTCTTGTAAGTGGACTGGTTGACTGTGGCTGGGGATATGACCAGATTAAGGAGTTTATACAGCAGAACAACAGTGCAAGGATTGCAGCATAACCGCAGGAAAGGCCGGGAGAAATCCCGGTCTTTTTTTGTGCCCTGAAATGATGTATAATAAGCAGAAGAAAAGCCTCGGAGCGATCCGGGGCTTTTTTAGTGGCAGAATTAAACGCCGTATGGCATTATCTTATATTTAAGATTCCAATATGGGTCTGCCGTTTATGTTTATTATACCTTTTCTCTTACTCTATTGTCAATTCCACTTGTTTTTCTCGTCTAGCAACAAGTGGCCAAGACATTTCGTAAAATCTCCTGTCCAAGACAAAATATCTTGATGGAATAATGCGCCATGGAAAATAAAGTCTAAAATAAAAGGTGGCTGAACCGGGAATAATTCTATTTTGTCAGGCATGGACGGTTCCGCAATTTTCATCATTTCTGTCCATATTTTTTTTGCTTGTAGTTTGTTACAAGCACCTGCGGTGGCTAATACAACATCACCACCGACTTTGATTGTAGCGATATAACCGCCTGGCTCAGTCGTCAATTCCATCGTTGCCCCATCTAACAATTCGATAGGATTCCATTCATCTGTTCCTTTTATTAAATTTGTCAGATATTCAAATGTCATCAGGATCACGGACATAGAACTTTTATAGATAATGTAAAGGCCCGGCAGGCAGCCGGGCAGTGCATAAAAATAGTCGTAATAATAGCCGTTAGGCCCTCTAAGAAGCGGGTAGTTTGTCGTAAATTTGTCGTGAATGTCCCACAGACCGCATAAAACCGTACTTTAAAGTTTCATAAATAAAAACATTAGATGTATTGAAATTACTACTTGCATGTGCCGCACACTTTCGTTTTTCAGATAAATAAAAACATTAGATGTATTGAAATTATCTTCCGGCGGATATCCGGTCCACTCTGCCATATGATAAATAAAAACATTAGATGTATTGAAATTATATAAAACTTCCATAGTGATCCTTTCTGTGCTAGATAAATAAAAACATTAGATGTATTGAAATTGTTTCTAAGGGCATTGGCTAAAAGATCTCGGGCCAGATAAATAAAAACATTAGATGTATTGAAATATATGACATTTAACTATGCTGTTGATTATGAGATTCGATAAATAAAAACATTAGATGTATTGAAATTCCGCATCCTCCACCACTCTATATGTCCCAGCACTGATAAATAAAAACATTAGATGTATTGAAATCTCACCGACCGATCGGGAACGAAAAATTTAAAATTGATAAATAAAAACATTAGATGTATTGAAATTGATAGCTGCGGACCTGTTAGTTATCCCAGTAAAAGCGATAAATAAAAACATTAGATGTATTGAAATAAGGTAAATGCATAGGACTCTTCACCTAATTTTCCAGATAAATAAAAACATTAGATGTATTGAAATATCCTTTTTGCCAGATCTTCCAGCTGGCTTACATCGATAAATAAAAACATTAGATGTATTGAAATTTGTGAAGCCGAATAGAACAGGCACACTGTGCTACGATAAATAAAAACATTAGATGTATTGAAATTTTCGTACTCACGTTTCCCATCGTTCACGCACTTTGATAAATAAAAACATTAGATGTATTGAAATGCAAAAAAAATAGGGTGCAAGATTGACGGGAAAAGATAAATAAAAACATTAGATGTATTGAAATTGCTTGTATAGATACCCCTTACGGGTTCCGTGCATGGATTAATAAAAACATTAGATGTATTGAAATTAGCCTCTGCGCCCTGAGACGCTCTTTTGGAACTGGATTAATAAAAACATTAGATGTATTGAAATATTCCTTCCCATCCTTTGTATATTTCAGGGAGAAATGATTAATAAAAACATTAGATGTATTGAAATTCGAGCCAGGGAACGCATTTGGCAGCACAACGAAAGATTAATAAAAACATTAGATGTATTGAAATTCTGCAGTTGCATAAGGATCATCTTTTGCCACATAGATAAACAAAAACATTAGACATACTGAAGTTCTTTTCTATTACATAAATTTTCTACAATTTTATCTTTAAAATATAGGTGAAGAATTTTTTTGGAATTTGTTGAGAAAACAGGATGATTGTAGTAAAATAGTAGATAGAATGGTTAAGGATTTGGGGATTCAGATATAAATATGATGAATAAGAATGTCGTACAGAGATATGGGGACCAATCCGCTTCAAAATGGGATAAGAAAAACAATAGTAAATTCATTAGAATAGCTGACGATAGCTGTTCTTACAAGTGTGCTTTGCATAGATATAATTAGACGGAAGTTGTAAATATACAATTTCTGTCTTTTTTTGTGAATAAGGGGGTTGAGGGGAAGTTCAACAAAATGGGGTATAGTATTTATAACTTGATTTTTAGTAATGTAGAAATGAATTTGCATGAAAAATGTAAATATTAAACAAAAAGGAGAAACAGCTATTACAACAACGCTGAGTATTGATTATGAGATTTCTAGTATTTTATCGAAATGAAACACCTTTACATATGGGAACAGGAACTGAATTAGGGGTTGTTGACCTTCCGATACAAAGAGAAAAGCACACTGGATTTCCTAAGGGAGAGGCATCGAGTATCAAAGGGACTTTTAGAAGTATCAGTGAACATAAAGACTATTTTGGTAAAGAGAGTGATAGTGAATCGGATCAGGGAGAACCAGGAAAGATCTGCTTTACAGACGCCAGGATTCTATTTCTACCTGTAAAAAGTAGTGGAAAAGAGTTATTTGTATGGGTGACCTGTCCATTTGTTTTAAATAGGTTTCTAAATGAGATTGATGGATCTAAAAGGTTTGAGAACCTAACAATAAAGTTCAGAGAATGGGAAGAAACACTTGATGATAATAAAATAATTATGATAGGTAAAAATGAAAATCCAGGAGACAAAAAAATACTGGAAGATTTTGAATTTCAAGTTCAGGAAAATAAGGAATTAAAATTTCCTTCGGATTTTATCGTTTCAGAGAAAGATAAGTATCTAAGAAATAAAATACAAAATGATATTTACATGGTCAGCAATGATATGTTTTCCTATTTTTGTGAATTCAGTACAGAGGTGATTACCCGAATTAAAATTGGAGATAACGGAGTCGTACAGGATGGCGGACTGTTTACAGAAGAATTTTTGCCGGAACAGACTGTACTATATAATTTTGTAGAAGATATGCAGAACTGTGATAAAAATTCTTTTGCTAAGACAATATTGGAGGAACAGGGGGAAGAAATAAAGGAAGCAGAATCAAACATATTCCCTAGAGTCGAGGGAATGATTCAACTTGGCGGAGATACGACAATAGGAAAGGGAATTACTTCTTTCGTGGCGATTAAGACAGAGGAGGGTAAGTAAGTTGAAAACAGAAAAGGAATGTTTGACTTATATAATGGACTGCATGAAAGAATTTAGTAGTTCGGATATGAATCTCCTCAAAAAAATACCATCCTATGTCCATAAATTTGGACTGGATTATACGATGGAGTTTCTGTTTACAAAGAGGTCAGAAAATGATTCTGAGAGACATATTTTCCAGTTCATATACTATTATTTGTTTGGTGAAGGGGGAATGAAAAAAGATCAATGCAAATTTCCTTCTGATAACGAAAGTTATGCTGAGTGTGTAAGAGATACAATGAAATTATGTAAAACTGCAATCTTGATCTCTGTTCATCCTGAAAGCAATAATGCCAATAAAAAATGTAATGACCAACTAAAAGGGAAAGAATACATGACTAGAATTGAGCATACAGAGCAAGAGCTGTTGGATATTCAAAATCCATATCTACATTATTATTTTACCAGTTCCAAAAAAGATTTGATTGTCAGAACTCCTAATATACCTAAAGAGTATATTCATCATAAAAAAAATAAAATACAGTCAATATATTCAAAAGAGAAATGGCATACTTTAAACTTTTCTTTGCAAAGATTTGGAGAAAGCAGAATGCTGATTGGGGCAGGTCAAACAATCAAGAAAGACTTATATTTTCATATGAATTTTTTATATGGTATCCCTGAGCTGCCAGCGACAGCAATCAAAGGAGTCTTTCGTTCCTTTTGTGAACAAGATGGGCACATATCTGAAGCAAAAATCAAAAATTGGTTTGGCGATGAAGACAATGAAGGACAAATTATATTTTTAACGGCTACCCCGGAACAATACACAATCAAAAAGGATATCATTTCTAATCAGTATGGTAATTATTATCAGCAATCACAAACTGGGGAAAAAATGAATTTTCCAACACTAAAAAACCCAAATTTGGTAAATTTCTATGCAGTAGAAATTAAAGATATAACGATACAAATGATAATTGGAAAAGGCAATAGGGATAAAGATGATATAGAAAAAGCATTTCTTGAGTGTATTCAAGTATGTAATTTTGGGGCAAAAGGGGCGGTTGGTTATGGCTATCTTGAAAAAAAGAATTAAGTTAGAATTAATAACGGCTATGGGGACACATGGTGCTAATAATAAGGAATTAGAATTTCGTATTACAGAGTTAAAGTCTGCCATGAGATTTTGGTGGAGAGCTGTACAGTGCTTTGATTCCGCAGAAGAGTTGTATCGTAAAGAATCAGCGTTGTTTGGAAGTTTAGGTAGAAAGGCTCCGGTCAGCATACGTCAATATAAATTTGATAGACTAAAAACAGAACCTGTTAAATTAGGGAAAGGGGGATCTGGAAATTTTTTTAAGGTTGGAGAAACGATTGAAATTGAATTGCTTTCCTATGACTCTAAGAAATTAGATGAATACTTGCAAATTTTAAAACTGACCTCTTATCTTGGAGGAATCGGACAAAGAAGCCGGAAGGGGTATGGAGCATTTAAAATTGTTGAAATTGATGGCGATATTGTACCAATAGAAACAGATATAATAAGTGTACTGATTCAATTAATTTCTGATATAACGGATAAAAAATATATAAAGTACTCATATGAAAAGAAAAATATTGCTCTTAATAGGAAGAATACTCAATATTTATGCTTGAAGAAGATCAACGTTGGAAGAGTAAGAGGAAGGGATAAATTTTTTGATGATTTAAAGAGATGTATTTGCAAGAGGACCAGAACAAAAGAGTACTTATTAAATGTATCTTGTTATTGTGGTGGAAATTCAAAAGTCATACCTGTTGTCAGTGAATTTTGGGTAGATCAATATAATGATTTTGTTGAAAATTATTGTCAAACATACATTAAGCATTTAATAGAGGGGTAATTATGGGAGAAAAGTTACTGTTGGTATCAGTCAGCGGTGTTCAAGAATACATTAGTCGTGCCAAAAAGACTGCAGATCTTTACGGAAGCAGTCAGAGAGTCATTAAGCAGATTTTATGGATTAAAAAAAGAATTCAAAGAGAGTTTGAATCCTGCGAATTATTGCTGGGTGAGGGTGTTGTCGGAGATCCTCCGAATTTTTTTATTGCTAAATTACAGACAGACAAAACTTCTGAAGAAGTAGAAAAACAGATTTTAGATGTATTGATGAAAGAAGGAGAGAGATGTTCAGAAGATCTGCCATGTTTTATTACCGTATGTTCTATGAAAGAGAATTATCAGGAGACATATAAATTTTTGTACCGAAAATTTCAAGCGTATAAAAATAATAGGCTGAACGCATTTTTGCCGAAACAAGAATCTGAAGAACAAGTGACATCCCATATTTGTAGTATTTGTGGAATTCGGTTAGCTGACGCTCTAGTTGATGAAGAGTATTTGTGCAACGAATGCCATAACAAAAGAAAAGAAGGAAAACGCATTGCATTTCCATCAACAGAGAACTTTGGTTCTCTATATTACGCACTAGTACGAATTGATATCGATGATATGGGGATGTACATCTCAGGGGAAAAAGGATGGGAGAGGGATGAGGAATTACATGATTATCAGAAAAAAATAAGTCGGGCAGCAAATGAATTTTTCATAAAAGAGAAAGAATTCATTAACCAAAAGGTGAAAAAAGTAACAGAGAACGAGAACGCTGTGATCTATGCCGGGGGAGATGATATGCTCTTTTTTTGTCCTGTTTTTTGTATAAAGGATATTACAAAGAAGCTGGAGTCAGACTGGATTGCAATGTGTGATTCAGGTATAACATTTTCTAAAAGTATTATAGTTGCACACTGCAAGGAGCCGCTTCGATATGTTCTGAAAAAGTCCAGAGAGAGTATGGAACAAGTAAAACAACATTATAGAAAAGACGGAAAAGGGGGATGCTGTTTCTCTGTTTTATATAGAGGCAGTGGCTCAAGAATGGTTTTTGTAAAAGGCGATAGAATGCAGGATCATTTTTACAGCCTGATTTCCGCGTTATGCAGGCATCAGTTTTCAAGAAGTGTTATTTTTCAAATGGAAGAGGAATTTATGGGCTGGGGAGAAAACTTTGGTGTGGATGAATATACAGATTTAAGATTGATTATGAATAATGAGACAAAAAGGATTGTGGGAAGGAAAAGCGAGGGAAAGAGTTCTGAAGAAAAACAAGAATTAACTGATTTGTTAATTAATCTAAGAACTGATGTTACAAAAGAAGTCAAAGATGGATTTTACATAGACTTTAATGCTTATTTTGATCTGATGCATGTAGCAGAGAAATTAGCATCTTTCAGTGAAAAATAGGAGGAATGGGATGGGGATCATTACATTAAAAATAGAACCGTGGGATACAGCTATGTTTCGGGATGGGACTTTATTGGATAAAAAAACTTCTAATTATGTGGAAAGCAGATTTTTTCCATATCCCTCTGTTTATTATGGTGCAATATGTACGAGTTTGATGGAAAATGGGTATTTGAATGAGGTACATAAAACTCTTTTAGAAAGAAATACGACAACACTGGAAGATGTTTTAAAAGAGAATTTAAAAATCAGACAGATATATTTAGAGATGGAGAATGAAATTTATCTTCCTGCTCCGAGAGATCTTATGGTAAATGAGGATGGTGACATTCGGGATAGTGATTTTCAAAAGGGATTGCTTTATACGAATCCACAGCTTCAAGAAAAAGTTAAACCAGCTTCGGGAAAATATATCAGTTTATATGAATTTATGACTTGCTATGATATATCTGAAAAAGAAGAAATTTATTTAAAAAATCAACAAGAGTTTGCAGGTGAATATCAAAAGACAGGAATAGAATTGGAAGATAATAAGAAGATAGCAAAAAAAGAACATCTATACTTTACAACAATGAGAGATTATACATATAAGAATACTTGCTTTCTTATCGAGGCAGAGATACATGATGAAATATCAAAGGGATTTAGAGCGAATATCTTATTAGGGGGAGAGGCCAGGATGTCCGACGGCAGAATGTGGGAGGTACTAACCGCACGTTATTTTAGTGCCAT
>NZ_QTXQ01000020.1:0-16546 GCF_003461725.1 Anaerostipes sp. AF04-45 | reverse complement strand
TTTACCGTGTTAATGTAAATGCTATTTACGGGCCAGATCTTGTTTGTAATTGCATCCATTTCCACCTTCACTTGCTCCGCGGTATTTGCGGCGTTGTTTGCTGTATTTACTGCACTATTTACAGCCGGAATAACATTCTGTATGACGGAATTATAAACGTTTTGGTTTTCCACAAGGGTTTTAATCGTAGATCCAAGGACAATGCTTGAATCTTCTGGCTTTTTTAGATTCTGACTTTTCTTACTTACCTGCATATATGAATTGATTCCGTGGGGGCGTGATACTACCGGGATAAAGTCACCCACAGCAATTTCTTTCACATCATATCCAAGGTCTTTTAAATCAACAGCAGTCAATTCAATCGAAACAACAAGATTCTTTTGAGCTTCAACTTGCTCCTGGCCTTTCTGTTTTAGTATATTTGGGCTTTCAACATCTGAAAATGAAGCCGTTCCATATATTTTCCCAAAAGCATCCACAGCTGCTTGGTCATAGAGATAATCTACTCCATTATTTACGCTTTCTATTGTGATTGCCTTTCCAGTAGCGCTGTTTGTTGCCCCGATAGGAATGATACAGGTTTTAATATCTTCGGCCTTTATATATTTTGTTATATCAAGAATATTTTCACCGTATCGGACCGCCTGCCCTTCTTTATTTTCATATTCTTTTAGATAGTCAATATAATATTTCCCATCCTGTTCTCTTGTCCTGATATATCCACCATAGACATTCAGTAGTTTATTTTCAATCTCAGTTCGGGTATCTGGATACCCGTTTTCTGTAATCTTTGCAGGGTCACCGGGCACTGTGATATTCCCGATCTGAAACTGTTTGTCTGTCTCTACCTGTGAATTGTGAGAATTAATCAGCTGACGAAACCGGTCCGCCGGTGAAACCGTCGAAGAGTAAGGCCGCTGGATCGTATCTAACAAAAAAGCGAGGTCCCCCTCGCATGTGACTGTTTTTTTTCCGTCAAAGTCCGTTTCTTCACTTAGGACACGGCATCTAAAAATCTCTTTTTCGTTTCCATTTTGATCAAACCACATGATGTGCAGTTTAGATTTTAGCTTTTCTAAACTGTTATACATCGGGTTGTCTGGATAAATCGAAAAAGAAAAAGAGCCGTTTTTATTCAGCTCTGTATCTAACTTTGGATCACTGATCTGCAAATCCTTATCCCATGGGTGATAGATATATTTGTCATCTAATTTTACCTTATACACTACAAACTCCCTCCTCTATACTCCACACTTACGGTCCCGTTTCCGGAGAAAGTAAGCACATTATCCCCTTCCATCAGAAGCAGGTCTGGTGCCTTGCTCCTTCCGACCGGCAGACTAAACGTCTTTTCATTATGTGTCACGCTCATCGAAGCGCTGCACTCAAATTCAGGAATCACCGGCATAGAACGGCCTGGTATATGAAGCTCCAATGAGCCTGAAACAGCCAGGTCCTTATATTCTCTTATAATTCCGTCCTCAAAAGAAAAATCATCCCACGGCCAATCTTCTGTGGAAGAATACTTTTCGTATTTATATGGATCTCTGTTTACTTCAATTTCAATTTTACTGAACTGCTTATTTATTTTATTAGTGTTAACACTAATTCTGCCTTCGTAATAGAATGTTTTTTCATTTCCTAAAATTACTTTTTCTCGTTTTCCATGCAAAGCATTAAAAATTTCACTTCCCTTACGCAGCCATGTTCCATAATCTCCGTCCACAAAATCGAAAGTAAGTTTCATGCTTGTATTTTTATATGTTGTGTATCCAGTTTGTGCTTCTGTTATGTCAAGGTCCCCGTTTCTTCCAGGGATCTCTTTAAGTTTTATATCTGCTTCTGGCGATCCAGGTTCCAGATCAAGTAGTCTTAGTCCCCATTTGGAACTAAGGCTGTATTCCCCTATCTGAATATCAAACATTAATTTCTCCTTTCAACCTTTCCTTGTTCTTTTCCAAGTTCTTTGCCCATGTGCGGAGCCAAAAGTCTTCCCGTCGTTTTTCCATCAAGTTCGACTTTCCCCGTTATTTCAATGTTTGCTTCAATCGGTCTGTTATCCTCAAGAACAACCGTCGGTGCGACAACAGAAGGACCGTTGTATGATGGAACATCTAGTGTGGGATATTCTACACTTTCCACTTTTGCACGCATAGCAGCAAGGGATACGTCAATATCTCTTTCCATCTGCGCCGTAGCCAGCGGCATATATTTAGAAAAGGCAGAGCCAAGCGCAAGCGGAATATACTTTCCGACCTTGTCTCTTACCACACGAGAAGGAGACTTTATTTTTAGCTGATTTTTCATGTCTTTGATTATTTGATTACACATCTGCTTCACGGCTTTGGACATGTTTTTTGTCTGTGATTTCATACCGGACGTAAATCCGGCCATGGTATCTTTGCCTATCTGGTTCACCTTTTTCTTTAGTGCATTCAGATTATCATTTAATTCTTTCTGGTAGTCCTCTTGAAGTTTATCTAGGTCACTCTTGAAGAAGCTCTCTCCAAAAGATTCAGAGCCATTATAAATTTTATTCCATTTACTTATATAATCTTGGAATTGTTTTGGATCAAGAGATTGCAGGTATTCCATATAATCATTTGCGTCAGCAACACCCATTCCCAGAATTTCATCCATCAATGATTCTGGAATTTTTCCTTTTAGGGCTTTGATCCGGTTCTGGTAATTCTCAATAGCTTCGATGTTACCATCCAGATCATACAGACTGCCCGCATCACGCATTTTTGACACCATGTCGCTCTGTTTTTGCATGATGTCGTTGTATTTTTCTTGGAACTTTTCTGAAAGCTCCTCGATCGTTTTTTCAGCTTCGCTTACAACTGCCGCAGCCTGTTTCTTGACCGCATTTGTATAAGCAGTGATCATAGCTTTGCCAAGGTTTGAGTAAGAGCTTGTCATTGCTTTCTTTTTCGCTTTGACATTTTTCAGCTCTTTTTCAAGGGCCTTTGTGCTTTTCTTATCTTTCTTAGCCTTTTTAATCTGCTTATTTAGAGAGGCGATTTTCTTGTCGTATTTCTTACTTTCTTTATCGCTTCCCTTTTTAATTTGAGTATTGATCAGGTTTTTTCCGGCTGTTGTAGTCTTCTCTACCTGAGAGTCCATGGAATTTGACAGATTTTCAGCAAAGGTTTTCCCTATCTCAGAAAAGTTTCCCTTTTTGCTTGCTGATTTGGCTGATTTTAGCGCAGAATTGCAGAGACTTTCCATTGTCTTCTTAAGATTTTTCTGTTCTGCGTTTATACCGGAGATGATACCGGTCACAATGTGCTTTCCAACTTCTTTCTTGAACACCCGAGATGGGGACTTTATTCCAAGGAATTTTTTAGCTGATTTTAATGCGTTTCCCGCTACATCCTTCAATTTATCATACAAGGCGCCTGCAGCCGAGCCAATACCTCCGGCGATCCCCTTAATGATGTTCTTTCCGATATCTGCCCATTTAATGTTCTTAAAAGCGGTTACTGCTTTTTGACCAATCTTCTTTGCAGTCGAACCGATTTTCCCTATCAGACTGATTAGTCCTGAAATCAATTTAGTAATTACAGTTTTTCCAAGTTCTAACCAATTTGTATTCCGAATGGTACTCAAGATTTTTGTTGCTATACTCTTAGCCACACTTCCAGCCGAGCCGCCCATTCCTCTTATACCGGAAACAAGTTTCGTAATTAAAGCTTTTCCAAGCGATAGCCAATCTGTATGAACAAACTGATTCCATATGAACTTAACTATATTTTTTGCCGCAATAATTACACCTGATCCAGCGCCTTGCAATCCCTTTATGAGACTGGTTATTATATTTTTCCCTGCACTTAACAGATTAATGTGCATGAATACATTGTAAATCGCCAATATAATCTGCGGCAAGGCCGCGATCAGCTGAGGAATCGCCTGGATGATCCCCTGAATTAAATTCAGAATTATCTTTGCTCCGGCTGCAAGCAACTGCATTAATCCCGTGTCCAGTGCAGCACACAAACTGTTAATGATTTGCGGGACATACGTAATCAGCACAGGAATAGAGTTTATAATCCCCTGCGCAATGGCAGTGATGATCTGTATTCCGGTACTGATCAGCTGCGGCAGATTTTGTATTAGGCCCATTGCCAACTGGCCTATCATTTCTAACGCCCGCGGGATCAAAGACGGGGCGTATTGTGAAATGGTGTCCCCAACCTGCTGTATAATCTGAGTTCCCGCACTCATAAGCACCGGCGCAGCCTGCATAATTCCGTTCGCAAGGCTCGCAATGATAGAAACTGCAGATTGTGCAATCTCCGGCGCGCGTGAACTGATCGTGCTCGCAATCATTGGAATGAAAGAAGTTACGGTTGTAATAAGGGATGGTAATTTAGAAAGCACGCCAGTCGCAAGATTGGTTACAATATTTGCTCCAGCTTTAAGGAAACGGTCTCCACCACTTTGAAATTCCTGCCATAACGTGTTTAATACTTCTGGTATTGTCTCGGCAAGCCTGGGAATAATCTCCCCTAGATTTTTCCCGACATTAACGGCAGCTGTTACAAGTGCGTCTGCGAAATCCTTAGCAGATCCTGAACCATTTAAAAAGTTATCATATGCTGCCTTAGCGGCATTCATAGACCCCTCGATCGTTGTCGATGCCTCTTTTGCTGTCGTTCCTGTAATACCAAGATTATCTTGAATGACGTGGATCGCCTCATAAACGTCTTTTAGGTTATTTATGTCATATTTAACACCGGATATCTTGGTTGCATCTGCTAACAGACGTTCCATCTCTGTCTTTGTGCCGCCATACCCGAGCTTTAAGTTATCAAGCATGGTATAATTCTGCTTGGCAAAACCTTGGTATGCATTTTGGATATCCACCATTGCGGTACCCATTTTGTTTGCATTATCAGACATGTCAATCATAGCCATATCTGCTACCTTTGCGGCTTTCTGAGTATTTCCAGATGTGCTTTGCAATAATGACGCTGAAAAACTTGTTACGTTTTTCATGTACTCATTTGCGCTCATTCCAGCTGTCTTAAATGCATTATTTGCATTCTTGATAACTGTTTTTGCACTGTCTTTAAAAAGAGTTTCCACCCCACCGATGTTTTGCTCAAGGCTGGAAACAGAATCCAGAGATTGTTTTGTCATAACACCAAAGGCAGCCGTTACACCCGCAATCGCTCCAGCCGTTACGGCAAGGCCCTTTTTTGCGATTCCGCCCAGCTTGCTTATACCGGCATTAAAACCCGCCTCGTCTATCTTTGTATTAAATTTTAAATCGCCATCGTACCCCATACGTTATCTCCTTTCGGACAACTGCACGGCTCATGGCTCTCTAATGCATCACCTGTCTTCCTTCATTAATCTTTATTTCTACTTCTTTCCCGCATTTTTTACACTTCAAAAAGACACCGCTGCTTTCTGCGGTGTTGTCATAAATCATTAGGTGCGCGTGGCAATGCGGGCATATGTACCACTTTCTTACAAATGGTATTTTCTCCCTTATTCTCATGTCACCATCACCACATCATGTTTCCAAAGGCATCCCCAATATCTTCATCTGTAGCGATGTTTTCTGTTATTGCGATCTGCCTCTGAATTTTTCTGATCCTTTCTCTTTCTGCTTTATCCTTAATCTTTCCGGCATCAATACTGCGGTAACTCATTCTTTTTTTTAGCTCGCATTCTTCATTCATTCCGTCAATTAGCATGCGAAACTTCCACCAGTGCATATATTCTACCGTTGTGAGGTCAATTCCATAACATTCAATAAACCCGGACAATATAAAAGGTGCGTCCTGCGTATAGGATAGCACCTGCTTTTCTTTTCCTCTGGTTTCTTTTGTATCATTCTCAGAATCATGCTCTTCTTTCCCTCTATAATCTGTCATAAAGGTTGAAAGGGCTTTTAAGCAGTCATGGAAATCGGCCTGCGGGGGATCTATAAACCACATTAGGATCAATTCCGCCTTTTCCATTGTATCTACCTCATTATCCCGAAGCAAATCCAACAACTTAATGTACTCCCGGAAGTCTGTAACAATTCTATACTTTTCCCCGGAAATCAGGACATGCTCTGGCAACTTCTCGTATAGAGGATTCATCTCCGATTACCATAATATTTACTTTTGTTTTTCTGATTCTTTCCCGGATAATATTTCTGATTCTTGGCGTTCCGTCTTTGGTTCACCTTTTCTACCTGCCTATTGGCAAAGGCAATAAAGTCATCCGCAGTCTCTTCGCACACTCTTATATTGTGTTTCCCGCCAAATATCTTGTCCCCGGTCCCTGGCCCGAACAGGTTATCAAACATACGGTAATAAGTATTGCAATAGTCCCTTACAAACGCCACTGTTGCCCCGGCTTTCTGTAATTTCTTCTGTTCTTCATCCATTATTTCAAATGTCTTTAGCATGCTCTCTAATACATCGGCATCCGCTAAATCAAACTCAAACTCCTGTCCGTTAATCTTCCAAATACGAATATCATCTCTCTGGCTCATGGCTCAATCTCCTTATTTTATATTTCTTCATTTATTGTTTCAGTAGGCCCCTCTGGTTCCGGGGCCGGCTCAGGGTGTAGGCGTGGGTGCGTCCAAAAATGTGCAGCTCTTATTGTCTGCCGCCACCTTCGCATATCCCTTTACGATGTCGGTCTTTACTGCGAAACTCCCGGAATACTGCAGAGCGTCCGTCCCGTCACCTGAACTATCCGGTAAGATGGAATACGCCCTTTTCCTTGCAACATACTCGTCTTCTGCTTTTGCCTCTCCTTTGTCGAAGAAGTCAACTACAACAATGTCCCTGACTTCTCCCTTCTGTTCATCATCCTGCACGGCGGCAAGATCTTTTAATACCGGGTCGCCCTGATGATGGTCAAACCCATATTCAAGGGCTGTCCCGTATCCGGTTACATCGCTGTCCTGGCTATCTTTGTCAACATACTGCCGCTCATAAGTCACCGGATTCTTTGATTCTGTAAGCGAAGTAAAGTGCTGCATCCGGTCAAACTGCGTTACCTCTCCATCTGTGGCGGGAACGCCATAAAAAGCTACCCGCTGGCTTCTTCTTACTAATTTTGCTTTCTCCATTCTTATACCTCCTGGGTGTAAAGAAAGCGACATTGAATCTGGTAGCTGGCATAGTCCGGTTCCATACCGAACAAAAATCCGCTGTTTGTAACTTCAATGTCGCTTATATTTTTTTTGGTATCGTTTAATTCGGGAAAATTCCCTTCTCTGTTCTGTGCCTCAATCCATTCCGTGAAATCTGTAAGAAATCCACTATTTTCTATGGCTTCTCGTTCATCCCCTGTGAAGCGCTCCTTTGTGTTAAATGCAAAGGCATACTGTCGCTTGGAACCTCCATCCACGTAGGTTTTTATTACCGGATTAACTGGCAACGGATCAATAGAATATCCAATCTCTGCTCCGGTATAATCCACTCTTACATGACCATCTTTCAAAAGCGGACATGTAAGAATAAAGTCCCGTACCGCCTCAATCATTTTTTTAGCCTCCCCTGGCAATCTTCTCAGCTCCTTCCAGTATTTTGTCTTTGTTCGCTGTTTTCATTCGCTCAAACCACTTGGGACCACGTAACCCCTGCCCGTTATGCTCATAATACTGCCTACGGGCATAGGGAGCATTGTAGGACACCTCCCCAGAGCCAATAACCGTGCCGAGAGTACCGCTTTTAATCAGTGCGCCAGTCAGACGTGGGGTGAGAGGATCAGAGTTCCTTAAAACTTCGCTGTCAACAAAACATTGTGCCCTTGACAAGTTTCCCTCAATCCTGGGGGCCATACCTCCAGACCATTCAAGCCTTGCCATGATTGTTCCTCCGGAGGTCTTTTGTGTGTAAATCTGTCCCCGCGGTGTCTTTACCACAAACTTTTTCTGTTGTGCCATCTACTCGCCTCCAATCCTGAAATGCGGAATCGTTGTATTGGTACGGTTATCTGACCAACTTGTAATCCGGCAGCTTCGGTCAGGTAAATCAGAAGGCTTTGCTATGTCAGGGCCTTTCCCCTGGATTACATAATCATCTTTCTGTATTGTCCATATATTAAATGCATTCTCTGAGGTTTTGTAAATTTCTGCATCTACATAACTCGCCCCATACTTTCCAGGAATACGAATTTTAAACATATCCTGATTCCTCAGACCATTGTTATCCTGAACTACCTTGTTGTCTACCTTCCAGTGACATTCAGGGATATATGTTTTGTACCAGATATCCATCCGGCTTTCCGGGTCATATTTTTTATTGTAAATCGTCACATCAGAATTGATAATCATAACATCACCCCCGATACAACAAGCCAGACCGCCACAGATTTTTAACAATGCAACTATAAATTTCCTTATCAAAATCTCTTGCATCGTTGTAAGTAACAGAATCTCCGTCATTTGTTTCAGATTTAATATTTCGATTCATTGAATCGTTTTCATACATAATATCTGCAACTTGGCAAGCCGTGAACTGTATATCTTCTGCATACTCAGGTATTAAAGACTGAATACGGTCTGAGCTTGCTTTTCTGATTTCAATAGATGATTTTAGAGCATATTTTGGAAATTGAGGTTCCGGTATGGTATTTCCAAAATATTTATTTGAATATTCATCAAATGTTATAAATGCCACCATACCGTATTACCTCCTTATTCCCCCTGATCTTCCGCTGGTGTAATTGCTGTCGGAGTATGGACATAGATTCCTGCAAGCTTATTCTTATAAACTTCTGCAATGTTCACATCCCTGTAAACCATGATCCATCCGTCACTATCCTGGTTCTGTTCCGGTGTAAAGATCTTGTTCACATTTCTTTTTCCAAACTGGACTAAAGCCGGTCTGTGAATGATCTCAAAATCAATGTCCTGGGCATCGTCAGCCTTTTTATAGCCTCCTTTTTCTTCTCCTGTTGTTTTTCCGTTAAGCTGCTTGATCTTCGTCACAAGTCTGCTAGAAGGGATCTTTGTAACAGATGCAAACTCTTCCATTACTTCCTTCGATGCTGTTGTATCCATATCTTTAATCAGCCCAATGATTGTAGGCGTAGCATAAAGATGGCGATCTTCATACGGCACTTCATCATTATCCATCTTTTTCAGACCGGCTCTAAGGGCTTCGACCGCCTGTTTCCCGGTCGTAATGGTTCCATTTCCGGTACTGACCCCAGCTGTAGAAGCATAGGTTGATAATCGGAATGCATCCAATTCAGGTACTACCTTTGTACGGATAAACTCGGATGCTAAACGCCCAAACGCAAGCATAGCGCTTTCAATGTTGTCCAGTGCATCAACTGTGAACTTACGTCCACGGTCAAAGTTGCATTTCTTTGTCTGGTTTGTCAATGTTACATTTCCGGATACGTAACCGCCGTTACGCTCATAATCTGCCAATCCATCCATTTCAATCATAGGGATAATCAGCTCGTTTGCATTCGCTCCCTGCTGTACCAGTTCAGGGTTTCCGTCTAATTTCGATGTCAGAGAAGCCATTTTATAGACTTCGTCCAGCATCGGGATATACTGTTTAAATAACTCAATCGCATTTGCCATGTGTCTTTTACCTCACTTTACTTTTCTTCTGGCAATCCCATAGCTGCCCGCATTGCAGAAAGTCCAGAGGTTGAATTTACCTGGTTCTGTGTCGGTCCTACGGGATTAATAATAGGTTCGTTTGTTCCAAATAAATAGGCATCGGATTCCTTTGCAGCTTCTAAAGCCGCTTGAATGTCGGTTGTCCGATCCTTTGACTGTTTTAGGGCCTCGATATCTAGGATTCCTTTGATTGCTTTTGGGTTCCTTCCCCCAGCTTCTCTGATTGCTGTTTCTAAATCATTAGAAAACTTGTATTCTTCCTCCATCTTCTGATTATTCTTTCGCTCTGTTTCTAAATCAAGATTCAGTTGTGTCAACTCTTTCTGAATTTTATCCACATCTACGCCTTCAAACTTTTTCAGCTTTTCAGATGTAGTATCAAATTGAGTTTTATAATTGTCCCTTGCCTCTATCGCATCATCATATTTTTTCTTTGACACATACTGTCCTGATCCAAGGTCCGCAATCTTCACTTGCTTATCTTTGTTTTCCGGGTTCTCATTGTAGGTTTTGATAAGCGTCTCAAATTCTGAATATCTGTCCCCTAATACATTTTTTAAAAATTCCATGTTTCTTTTTCCTTTCTTTTAATCACGCTGATTTTTAAATGTGGTGCTTTCCACTGTGATGCGCTGTTTAAACCTCTGTTCGCAAGAGGAACATAGTTTAAATGTCATTTCGGACATAAAAATAACACGCCTGAGCGTGTTTCGTGTTAGTACGGCGTAACACTGCCGTTGGGAGATACCGGATCACCTCCTTTCCTTAATCAGAGTTTTTCAGATAGTTCAAAGCCCCTATAAGAGATGTGATCAGGTAATCATTCATCTCTTTTAGTTGCTTGTTTTCATTTTTTAATACATCTATCTTCATCATGTATTTATCAAGAGTTTCAGCGATCTTCTGGTTATACTCATCTCTTGACATTAAGATTTCACTGTCCTTTTTGTTAATGAAACTTTTTTCTACCAATGTGATTCTCCTTTCAAAATGGACATAAAAATACCACCGCCCTTTTCTGACTGGTGGTATTATACTAACTCAATTTTTAAATCCTCACAGATCTGCGATAGTGATTTTCCATCATAGAGCGGATCTTCAATCAGATCCTTTATATTGGTGTATGTTTTTGCGACATCACCAAACCCGACCTGAAATTTGTCCGCCGCCCACGGATTAATGCATGCAGATTTCCCATGGTATTCAAATGTAATGTCCTGAGTTAAAGACATGATCTGCTTTTTTAACTCTGTTTTTTCCATAGATACTTATGCTCCCTTCTCTCCTTTTCTCGTACTTCCCTTGTATACCTCTTTTTAATTCTTCCACCTTCCCACTCATAAATGTGGACATGTTCTCCGTTCTTTCCATAGTTATGAATCTTCGGATTTCCATGGTGTCCAGAATGGATCTGTTTGACCATGTGACCATTTTGGTCATAGATCGTCCGGTTTCTGTACTTCACGCCGGATTTCTCTTCTATGGTTTCTACAACCGCATTTTGTCTATACTTGGCCGGGATCTTTACATGGTCTTTTCTTGACCAGTCATCTGTGGTCTTAATACTTCCATCTTTATTATACCGGATTTTCTGGTACTTCACAACGGAATTTCCGTAAGGGAGCACCCTTCCTTTCCGGTCCATATAGATTCGTTCTCTCTGTTGTTTAAGCCCCATGACATTAGAGAACTTGGTATATTCATATAGCTGATTCTGATACTTGATCTGTTCGTCTATGATTGTATCTGCGGCTGCTTCTCCCTGTTTTAGAAGGTGGATTTTATCCCTCTGTGCTCTCATTGCCGTTTCCATGTGTCGCTGTCTCTGTGTAGCCTGATATGGCGTGTAATCCCTGCCTTTGTAGCTTGTCGTCTGCTCCTCTTTTCGATTTTGCTCCGCCAGCCATTCATCTGTATAATTCCTTTTCGAGATACCAGGGAAAAATGGATAATAGGTATGATAACAGTTCGCCCCACAAAGCCCAGCGACCGTATGCAACCCGCAAATGGAAATGAGCTGCTCATAAGTATATGGTTTCCCCTGCCACTCTCTGTGGCTTGGACGTGCACCTGCATGCCAGTCAACTTCAAACCAGTTCGTCCCAAGGATTTGTGCATTCTGCTCATTTATATTCCCGGTCACCTGACTGATCCCGGTCATGACAGCCCGGCGTGCAGCCACTTCTATTCGGTTACTGTGCCCACTGGCATAATCCACAACCCGGATGCCGCTGGATGTCATCTCTTTTACAACCCTGCGAAGGACCGTATTATAATCAAACGCCCCTGTTGTAATGTCCAGAATGGCATTATCGAGGTGCTTTTGATAGTACACAGACAAAGGCTTGAAAACTGTTTTGTTTCCTTCCTTTATGGCAAAACCTAGGGACCTGGTAAAGTTTTTCAACTCACCTTGCGATTGTTTCACAAGACTTTCAAAAATTTGTCGATTCCCTGGGCGTTCGTCCCATGGTATATATTCTTCGTTCATTTGTTCATACAGATCACGGTCCCGGATGTATTGCTTTTCTAATGCTTCATCATACATCCTCCATATTTCAGGATCTTCTGCAGCAAGCCTCTTTTTGATCTCCTGTTCAATCTTATAGGTGCTATTACCAAACGATCTATAAACATTTAACTGGTGATCTGCGCTGGATGTAATATTTCCAGCCTTTTTGATCCTGCGAACAACATCCTCCATGATCCTTAGTTCTAACTCTTTGATTCTCCATTCAAATGCGTCTCTTAAATCTGACATTTATCAATCCTGCACACCTCCGTCCTGCTCTGGAAGGTTGTTTAGAGCATCTTCTATGGTTTCGTTATACCACTTTGCCCTGTATTCCTCTGGCCTCATAATCCCAGCAGCAAGGTCCTGCCGGTCTTGCTGTCTGTCTGTTTCCTCGCTGGTCAGAATGGAATCTTTGAACTCACATTCAAACCCAATGTCTGTTTTTGTAGCTCCATTATAAAAAGCTATCGCATACGCCAAATCTTCCAGACAGTCTTTTAGGTTCTTCTGGATCTCGTTCACTGTATTGTATTTGCGGTACTTGCTGGTCCTGACTTCCTCAGCGGTCTTTTCTACATCCGCAACCTTGGAAAGATCCCCAAATGCCAGGCCAACATTAAACTCAATATCTCGCTTATATTCTTCTAGCCCCCGGATGTATGCTTCATCTCGCATATCCGGTGAAAAGTCGTTGAAAAGGTTTTGAACGTCCAACCCTTTGTATAGTCTCCGGTTTAGTTTTGCTAACCCATTTACTCTTTTATCAGCGTTTTCGATAGCCGTATAGTCTGCCTGTATCGCCCGTTCTCCTGATTCATACTCCCAGTCTATCCGTCCGAACTGAATATCTGCCTTTCGGATGATCCCCTCTGCTGATTCAAACACAGAAACGCCACAGGAAGAATCGTCGATTGTATTGTCTATTGGGTTTCGGTAATACCCAAAATCCACTTTGTCCGTGAGATAAAGAATATTTTCCGGAAGATCTGCCCAATCGTCTAAGCTGGACAGTGGAACTAATGTCCCAATACTGCTTGCATTTGTAGAGTGATACGCTTTGTTTTGTATCCTCAATCCCTCTTTTGTCAGTGCGTGGTATTCAAACCGGAAGTAGAAGTTGTCACGTCCCAGCCTGCGCCGGTCGATAAAGACGACCTTTCTGAGCCGCCCCCTGGAATCAAACTCTACCGGTATAAAGCTGTCCTGGGCAACAAACTGTATACTATCCGGACCAAGTGGCTTTATGATAAAGGCCCCTATTGCAAGACCTCTCTGAAAGTTCTCGTTTAAGTCCTGTATCGCCAACTGGTAAATTTTATTTAGCCTTTGATTCTTTAACTTTGTTTGCATCTCCGATACTGTTACGTTTGCAAACTCTCTTGTGATTCCTTTCTCTAACCGCAGCGAATGAATCGGGTCCACGCACCATGGAGCCTGCCCCTTATACATTACGGTCCATCGCTCGATTGCCTCAAGCATTTCAGGAGAGATCGCTATTTTTTCGCCGATAACGGCCTGTATTGTACTTACTGGAAACATTCTCTGCATTGCTCCTCTCACAAAATTTCTTATCTTATCAAACATCATTCACCTCTATGTTTCCAGACGGAGTTCATAGCATAGCGCACCATGTCAATCGCATGGTTGTTTTTGTCTGGATAGCTTGAAATGTCATTTCCTTCTTTGTCTTTCTCGTATTCGTAATCAAGGAACTCTTCTGCCGTATGAGGACATCGAACGTTGTCAATCACTATTTCCCGTAACGATTGCAACCACTTCATCGAGTAATCTACGCTGCCAGGTCCTTTTTCAGCCCCTCTTGCAAGCAGTCCATACGCCCTGTAATCACCGACCGACTTCTCCTCTGCACTATCGCAGGTAATCAGATCATTTCCTGTGATTCCGCGTTTTTTGAGTTCCTCCGCTGTCTCCTTATTTCCTTTCTTATTACATCGGTATTCCATGAAGATGTACAGCGTCATCCTCGCAGCGTCATAATGCATCCGTCCGAAATGATATGGGTCAGGATACCAGCCCCAGTCAACGCCGTTATAGATGCGGTCAAACTGTGCGATCTCTTCGTCTGTAATCTCCCTGATCGTCACATTGTCAAAGACCTGACCGCCGTTTCCGTTCGCCTCTCCCATGTATTCATTATCGTAGGCAGCAGGATTGACTTCTTTCAGGAACTCTGCTTCATCAAGGAACGGCTTTCCAAGCCACTTTTTCGGAATGTCCATGTAAGTACTGTGTGTAACAAGTCTTGTTTCTTTTGGGATCTTGATATATTTGTTTGCCCAGTTACCTTTGCTCTTTGGCGGATTAAACGATTTAAAGATGTAAGCATATTCACCGCCACGGATCACAGACTGTTCTATCTTTCTGACTGATTCTGGCCCGGTGAACTGGTCAAGCTCTTCCAGCCATAGGATGCCGATATATCCAAACGGAACCTTGATAGATTTCACCTTGCCTGGATCGTCTGCACCACGGAAATATATCTTCTGTCCAGTGCTGATCCGTGTGATTTCCATTGGGCTGACAGTCGCATGGAAATCTTCACTCAGGCCCAATGCCTCAATAGCCCATAGCATTTGTTGGTAGACAGATCCTCTCAAGGTATCTGCAACCTGCCGCATGATAACGGCATGCATATCATCATTTTTCTTCAGCAGATCAATGATGTTCAGGCTAATAAAAGACGATTTTGTAGAGCCTCGTCCACCAGGGAAGACATACTCTGTGTAATTTCTTTCCTCTATATCAAAAATGACCGGTGCAAAGACCGGCGCAATCATGCTGGATGGGATTCCTGTATATTTTGTTTCTGCTACTTCTCTCACTGGATCAAGGGCTTTTGCTTCTGCATTCAGCTTTTTAATCTTCGCCTCTTGCTCTCTGAGATCACCGTCTGCCTTTCGCTTCTCACCAAGCGTATCTCGGATAGCGTTGTAGGCTGTAACATCACCATTCATTGCTTTTTGTATCATTGCAAGGTTCACAGCGCTTTCGTAGGTACTGTCTACGCCGTTCGCCTCTAAAAATTCTTTTATGCTCTCTATCTCTACTTGAGAAGTGAGCAAAGCGTTTAGGGTCTTGCGGAAATTTGCTTTTCTGCGCCTGGTTTCACCAGACTTTTTCCCGCCCTTTGACCGCATTTCTCTCTCTTCTTTCTCACTTCGCTGTCCAAAAGGGATTAAGTTTTGTTCATTCGCCACAACACCACCTTCCTATCTATAAACTTCTTCTATCTTCCCATCTGTCTAATCCATGCCTCTACTTCTTCTTCGTTGTAACTTAGCTGTTCCAGCACTGTTACAAGAGGAACTGTCTGGTTCAGAAATATCTGTTCATATGCATACCTCATGCATCTTGCTATTTCCTCATACATCACAGCCCCTGTTGCCCCTCCAAACGCTGGGATCATGGCTGTCTGTACTCCGAGTTTTTTCAGCTCAATAAGGCTGCTTCTCATACAGTTGTAGATAACGGATTTATCTACAACTATTTCTGGTATTCTCATTGTCGGGGAGTATACGAGATACTTACCTCCAACTTTGACTGTTGTTGCACTTCCAGGCGGCAGTTCTCCATACCAATCTTTCTGTATTTTTCTTTGCAAGTCTTCTTGAGCCTTCATTCCAAAATAATTTCTTATTTCTAAATCCAGCCCGCCATCCATAATTCCGAAACTATTTCCAGGCGCTACGATTGCCTCTGGTTTATACTCTTTTATGAAAACTTGAAAATCACTAGTAACAATCTCAACATTTTGGTATTGAAATGTTTTTTTCCATGCTTCTGTTATATGTCTATTCAAATCTAATAAATACAGTTTCATGAACACCCTCTTGGATAATATGTGCGTTCTTCAAGTTGCTTCTTTACATTTTCCATTACAGCTTTAGCAACTTTGCTTGAATCAACTGTGACTTCTTTCGTTACAATATTGCCCTCCGGCAGGTCAATAGCGTCCACATCAATAAATGCCTGCAACATCTTCGGAAACTGCAATGCGATCCAGTCTACCATTTCTTCGTTCTGTGCCCATGATCCGCCAAAACTGTTTCCGGAGGCTTCAAGGCCACTTTCACTTAAAAATGCGTGGATAATTTCATGACGAAGTATCTGCTTTCTGAAATAACTCATATCTTCTTTGTTCATCGGATCGTCTTCATATTTTAAAAGCACGATCGTCTTTGTAGAGGAATCGCAATACCCGTCATGTTTCTTAAGCCTCTCGTCTTCTTTCTCTGTTTTGTCTATAATCGTGTACTCTGTTCCTAAAACATTTACTTTCTGCATACTTGCCTCCTTTTCTATAGCGGAGAATGGAGGATTTGAACCCCCGACTGATCTATACACGCATAGTGCACAGCTGCATTTCCTCTCTGCCAATTCTCCAAACGGGCTTAGCCCGTAGCAATATA